>CAYSXO010000085.1:0-14195 GCA_964434995.1 uncultured Sphaerobacteraceae bacterium | reverse complement strand
AGAGATCGCGCGCTACGTGGCAGACGATGTCAGCACGTGGTTCCACCCCGTCGGAACCTGCCGGATGGGGATGGGTCCGGACGCGGTCGTCGATCCCACGCTGCGCGTTCACGGCATGGACGGGCTTCGCGTTGCGGATGCCTCGATCATGCCGGATATCGTGTCGGTAAACACTAACGCGGCCTCGACCATGATTGGTTGGAAAGCGGGAGGATTGGTGGGGCAATAAGCTGGGGAGAGGGATGCGCGCTGACCGGCCGGCTCAGCTTTCGGCCCCGGCGGCGTTCGAATTCTTGGCGGCTACCGTGATTTCAGAGACAGACGGGGCGAGCGGCAGGCCGCGGCGATGCGTGATCTGTGCCTGACGATGCGTCAACCGGACTCTTGGTTCGCCAATCAGCGAACTTCTTCCGCGCACCATCGCATATGTCCAGAAGCCGATATGGAGCGAAGCAGACGCGAGCTTGCGAAGGATGGTAGAGAGGGTTTCGGCCGTGGCAACCTACCGCGCGTTCGGGTAGGCAAATCCGATCTTCGGCCTCTTGTCGTCCGGCCGATCCGGGCCCTCGACCACCGAGCATTGCAGCGCGAAGTAAGCGCGGCGCAGAGCGGGTGAGAGCGTGGCGCGGTCAACGATCAAGCCAGCGCGCTCGAGGCGCTCGGCCGTGCGGCGAAGGGCTTCGGTTTCGGCGATCAACTTGGCGTTCATGGCGTCTTCCTTTGGGTGGATCGAGAACGACCATTCGTTGATCCCACCATAAGCCGGGGCGCCGAGGGTCGCTGCCAAGCCAGGGGCTGTTCCGCTGTCAAACACGGCACAATGACACGAGAAACGTTCTCGAAGGACAACTACGCTCATTCGCGGACGATGAGGCTGCACGGATGATGGACGACGCCTGATTCGGAGTCGCCTCGCAGCCGCGCCAGCAGGCGATTTGCCGCTTCTCGCCCGAGCGCGTGCAGATGCATGCCCACCGTCGTCAGTGGGGGCCGGGCATGTGAGGTGATGATGCCCCAGTCGTCAAAGCCAACCACTGCCACGTCCCGTGGAACATCGCGGCCCTCGTCGCGCAGGGCATCGAGAACGCCACGGGCGATGATGACGCTGCCGCGTCACGACGAATTCTGGGCGCCGCGCTTGCGGGCGAATCGAGATGTCACGCTGCCGATGGCAGTGCGGCGGATCGTGAGCCACCCCCGTGTTGAAGAGAACCTGGGGCGTGTCGCGTTGGCGCGCGGGCCGTTGCTCAACTGCCTTGAGCAGGCGGGCAACCCCGAGTTCGATGTACGGGACGTGGCGTTGCCGGGTACGGCGGCATTCAACGTCAACACGCGTCCTGATCTTCCTGGGGGGGTAAAGTCACTGACAACCGTGGCGGCCGTCTTGACGCCGTCCGCGCGGTGGCGTGGGACACTCTACCAGCCGGCAGGCGCCGAAGGGGCGGTATCGAAGCCAACGGCGGCTACCGTAACCGCCATTCCCCATTTCGCCTGGGCGAACCGTGAGCCAGGGAGGATGCGCGTCTGGTTGAGGCGGATGCAGAAATGGTGACTATCCGTGGGTGATTCCGAGCGGCCCAATCGCCAGAAACCCCCTACCGGCGAGGCAAGGGGTTTCCGGCGCGGCGGACCCGGGAGGAGGGAAGTGGGAAGCACGGGACCGCGCGGACAAAGGTGGATGTGTCGCCCGAACGTCAGGGCGTCAGAGCCCTGTTGCTCCAGCGAATCAGGCGCAGCCGCTTCAGGGGCTTGCCAGAGAAGGTGATTCGGGGTATGTGCAGAAGCGCACGGGTCCTGCTGCCAGAATTGCGCCTTCGCCGTGAAGGCCTTGCGCTCGCTTGCGAAAGCCTTCGTTCCTGGATGGCTTCCGACACGAGAGCGGCTCGATGGGCATCGGCATCGCGAATCTGATTGATCGGATTGGGAATCATTCCTGGCTCCTCCGGTGGATGCGACGGCTCGAATTGATGACCGCGACGTGTCGTTTCCATGTGCCATCGTGCGCCATGAGGAGACATCCGGAAATGTGCAAACCACGCACTTCAGCCACGCGGTCCGTGTCTCATGGAATTGCGTGGGATCGAGGCGAAACCTAGAATCGACATGGACCGTCACGTGGCGCGATACCATTGCAGAGTCTTGTTGCGGCGGAGACACCGAGCGAGCGCATGGTTTCGGAGCTTGTCACCTTCGGAGAACTCCTGCGGCATCATCGTCTGGCGGCAAGCCTGAGCCAGGAGGCACTTGCCGAGCAGGCCGGCCTCAGCGTGCGCGGCATCAGCGATCTGGAGCGGGGAGCGCGGTCCCACCCATATCCGGAAACCATCAGGATGCTGGCCGATGCCCTTCGCCTGGACGATGCGCAGCGGGCCGCGCTGCGCTCCGCCGCGCGCCGGCGGCCGAGGACCCTGCCGCCTGATGCCACCAGTGGCAAGAGCGCGCATCTGCCGGTGCCATTGACCCGGCTGATTGACCGGGAGAACGAAGTCGCCACCGTGAGCGGCATGTTGCACGACGAGAGGGTTCGGCTCGTCACGTTGACTGGCCCCGGCGGAGTCGGCAAAACCCGGTTGGCGTTAGCGGTTGCGGATCGCATGAACGGCTCATTTACCGGCGGCAAGATCTTCGTCGACCTGGCAACATTGCAACGCCCCGCCAGCGTGCCGACGGCGATCGCATCGGCTCTGGGCATCCCGGAACGGGGCGGGACGCCGCTGGCGGAGAGCCTCCCTCGAGTCCTTGGCAGCAATCGGCTACTGGTCCTGCTCGACAACTACGAACACCTTATCGATGCCGCCCCGGTAGTCGCGGAAATGCTCAGTTCCGGGGCCAATGTCAAGGCGCTGGTCACGAGCCGGGAGGCCCTGCACGTTCGCGGCGAGCACGAATACATCGTCTCGCCACTGAGCCTGCCTCACCGAGATGGGGGAGCGCTCTCGGGAACGCGGGCCACGAGTGGCGCGATGCAGCTTTTCGGCGAACGGGCCGCCGAGGCCGACGCGACGTTTCAGCTGACTCCGGAAAATGCGGGCGTCATTGCCGCCATCTGCCGCCGGCTCGATGGTTTGCCACTGGCCATCGAGCTGGCCGCGGCGTGGATCAAGCTGCTTCCCCCTGCAACGCTGCTGGAACGGCTCGAGCAGCGCCTTCCGCTGCTCACCAGTGGGCCCCGTGATGCGCCGGCACGGCAACGGACGCTGCGCAATGCGATCGCCTGGAGCTTCGACTTGCTTTCAATTGAGGAGCAGGCATTCTTCAGCCGCTTGAGCGTGTTCACGGGAGGGTGGGATCTGGTGGCAGCGGAACGCGTTGCGAACCGCGCCAGTCCAGACGAAACGCTTGCACTCCTCGGTTCAATGGTTGACAAAAGCCTGGTCTGGCGGGGGGACACGCCAACGGGCTCACGGTTCATGATGCTCGAAACTATCCGCGAGTTCGCGTCGAGCAATCTGAGCAAGAGCCCGAGTGAGGAGTTCGCCACACAGGCGGCGCACGCGGACCATTTTCTGCACCTGGCGGAGGAGGCCCATGCTGGCCTGGTCGGAGAGGAGCAGGAGCGGTGGCTGGCGCTGCTCGATGATGAGGACGCCAATGTGCGCTCCGCGCTAGATTGGACGCTGGCCCAGGCAACCCCGGCCGCGGGCCTGCGCTTTACCCGCGCACTGTGGCGCTACTGGTCGCCGCGCGGCAAGCTCTCCGACGGAAGGTACTGGCTGGAGCGGGCGCTCGCGCGAACCGATCCAGCGGAGACAGCACTCGACGCGCGCGCGGATGCGCACAATGCCCTCGGCAACATCCTCGGCGATCTCGGGGAGTACGCCTCGGCGCGGTTGCACTACGAATCGGCGCTGGCGCTCAGGCGGGCCACCAATGACAGCGCGGGGATCGCCGGCGCGCTCAATAACCTCGGCATCATCGCGTTCTGGTTCGCCAACTATGATGAGGCTGAAGCACTGCACCGAGAGAGCCTGCAAATCCGGCGAACGATTGGCGACCGCTTTGGCGAAGCGCTTTCGCTTGGCAACCTCGGCGACGTCGCGCTCGCGCGAGGCGAATTTGCCGAGTCCCGACGGTTGCATGAATCGTCGATGCAGGTGCGAGACGCAATCCGCGATGCCACCGGCGGCGCCTATGCACGATACAACCTGGGCGATGTGGCCCGGCTCGAGGGAAACCTGCCAGAGGCGGAATGGCTGCTGGGTGAAAGCCTTGCCCGATTCGAGGGGCTCGGCGATCTGCAGGGGATCGCCTACGCGGAGTGGAGCCTGGCCGATGTCGCGTCGGCACGAGGCGATACTGCAAGAGCCATTGGCTATCTCAAGAACGCCCTCGAAACGCGCGTGAACATCGGCGACCAGCGCGGCGCGATCGAGTGTCTGGAAACACTTGCCATGGTGGCGATTCGACATGGGTTGGACGACGAGGGCCTGAATCTCATTGCGGCTGCTCGAGGCAAGCGCGAAGCACTTTCCTGCCCATTGCCTCCGTCCGCGCGGGTTGAGCTCGAGCGGCTGGAGGCGCTGGCGCGGCGGCGGTGCAATGAGCTCGATTCGCCGGGCGAAGGACGCGACGCGGGCGAAGTAGCTCCGGACATCCTCGCGCAGCGCACGTTCGGCCTTCTCCAGGCCGCCTTGGCGTCGTCCCGATCAGAGGCATGACCTGCCTGCAGTCGCGCCGCGCCCGCGGCTGGGCCGCTCCGTCGAGCGGCATAGGCTGAAATGGGCCAGCGAACGTGAGCGAATCGCCAACCGTGCAGGCTCTTGTTGAGGACGCGCTCGCGGTCGAACTGCCACCGCCAATCGCGGACGGCGATCTGGAGGAGCGCGTGCGGCAGGCGATGGCCGCCTCCAACACAGCGATCGTCGTGCTTGACGACGACCCAACCGGCGTGCAAACCGTGCATGATGCTGCCGTGTTGGCGCGATGGGATGTTGACGCGCTGAGCCGGGAGTTGCGACGCTCTGCCCGTCTCTTCTTTCTGCTGACGAATTCACGATCGTTGCCTCAGGAGGCCGCGGCAGCGCTGAATCGTGAGATCGTGGCGAACGTGCTCAGGGCAAGTTTGCGAACCGGCAGGCGGGTTGCCGTCGTCAGCCGGAGCGATTCCACCCAGCGTGGCCATTTCCCCGCGGAGACCGATCCAATTGCCGGCGTTCTTGACCATGTCGATGGCGTCCTGATTTGACCAGCTTTCTTCGAGGGTGGGCGAGTCACCGCTGGTGGATACCCACCTCGTGCGAGAGGGCGCCCGGTTCGTGCCGGCCGCGGAGTCCGAGTTTGCCCGTGATCCGACGTTTGGCTATCGCGCGGCGACGCTGCCGGAGTGGGTCGAAGAGAAAACTGCCGGACGTTGGGTCGCTGGCAACGTGGCAAGGGTGACGCTCGACGACATTCGCGTGGGCGGCGAAGAGCGGGTTGCGGCGATTCTGGACGACGTTCAGGGCGGTCAGCCTGTCGTCGTCAACGCGCTTGACTATCCTGACCTCTGGACTCTGGTTCTCGCGCTCGAGCAGGTCGAGTCAGCGGGGAAGGTCTTCGTCTATCGGACCGGAGCGTCGTTCGTGAGGGCACGCGCTGGCATTCGGGCGCGGCCGCTCCTGAGCCGAGCCGAGTTGTTGAGCCCAATCGCGGAGCGGGCATCTGGCCTGGTCGTGGTCGGCTCACACGTTCAACGCGGTAACGAACAGCTCTCGCGATTGCTCGAACTCCCGGGCGTTACCGGGATCGAAGTTGATGCCGGCACGCTCCTCACTGATGCTGGCTCTCGCGCACGCGAGATTGCCCGAGTCGCCGACCGGATGAATGTCTCCCTTGCCGCTCGCGAAACGCCGCTGGTCTACACGTCGAGAGCAATCGCCCGGCCGAGCGAAAGCGACGAACTTCACGTGGCGCGAGCGGTCTCAGAGGCGCTGGTCGCGATCGTCCGTAAGCTCGACGGAAGACCTGACTTTGTCATCGGCAAGGGAGGCATCACCTCGAGCGATGTCGGGACGCGCGGCCTGGGGGCCGAGCGTTCGATGGTCCTGGGTCAGGTGCGTCCGGGCGTTCCAGTATGGCAACTGGGTAAGGAAAGCCGGTTTCCCGGCATGTCCTACGTCGTCTTCCCAGGGAACGTTGGCGGCCCGGAAACCCTGGCGGAAATCGTGGCCGAGCTCATCGGACAATAGGCCGCCAGCGATAATTCCACAAGATCATTTTGCAAGGACGATCTCGGGATGTCGACGCTCTTCTGGCAATGATGAATGGTATAATGGCATTGTGAACTGAGGCATTGTCGCTTGCATACCGAACCAGAGATTGGAGCCATCATCGATCATGAACCTGGTAAAGTCGCGCCGCGAATCGACTCCCGAGCGCTGGCAGGCGGCGCTGCAGCGTGCTCGCAAGGAGGGGATCGAAATCCGCCAGCTCGTGGGATCTGGCGCCTGGATCGCCACTAGCGGGACCGACGGCCGCACCGCGTATGAACTGGAGGTCACCGGCGGTATCGTCCACGGCTGCGCCTGTCCTGCCGCCGCGCATGACGACCCTGTCTGCAAGCATCGCGCCGCATTCTGGGTCGCGTTGGGCATACTCGATCCCTTCTACGTCTGAGGGCGCCATCTGCTGGCAATCCCGACCGGGATGAGCGTGTCATTTTGCCCTGCCATGCGCGTTCTTTGAGTGAGACACGCGCATGGCGCGTAGCCACTTTCTTCGCTATCGAGTTGACATCTGGCGAATCTCGTGGCAATGTGAGTCCAACCTCCCGGGACAGTCTTTATCGAAAGCTCACACTCCGGGGGAGGCGTACTACAGCGAGGAGGTGGCCGATGGTCGATCCGGGGCGCATCGAAGCGCTCATGTCGGAGAGCCTCAGCCCGGCGGTGCTCGCGGTCCTCACGCACTTGTGCCAGAGCGATTGCCATACCTTTGGCGGGGTGATGGAGTGGTGCGAGGCGAGGGGTGACTGCGCCCAGGCAGTCATTTGCCCTGCTTGCTCGGCTCAGTTCGTTGTTGACGATGACGAACTTGCCGAGCTGCTGCGCTGGACCGACGACAAGGGGCACGCGCTCGTGTGCGGGGTCCGTTGGGATTGAGCGCCATCTTTCAGGGCACTGAGAACGAAATCTCCCCCAGAATGCCATCGATGAGCAGGTGGTCGCCTGTCCGCGTGAAATAGAAGAAAAACCTCTTGGGCATCGGAATCGATGGATAGCCGAGCATGACTGTCGCGCCAAGCCGGCCGTCTGGCAGCACCCGTTCACTCTCGATAGCCATCACTACTGCCGGATCGCTCGACGATGGAGTGGGAGTCGCGAGAGCCGTGTAGGACGCCTCGGTCAGCCCGCCTTGCCGGGACAGTAGCCGGTAGAGATACCCGTCACTGAAGAGCGACCAGGCGCGGAGTTGCTCCCCGGCGTTCTGGCAGGCAAGCCACAGACGTATCACTGACGCCATCGCCTCGGCCTCCGAGCGGGATGCGGACGTGCCCACTGGCAATGTCTGGCCTTGCGTGGTGGCTGCCGGCGTGGCAACACCAGTGGATTCAAGGAGCGTTGACAATTCCTGCCATGAACGAGCCGGCGCGTCGCAGCCCAACGGGGGCGTGGGGATCGGCGTGGCGGAGGGCCAGGCGGCCTGACCGGCGAAAGGCGTGGCGGACAGGATCAATGCGATAGCGCACGCAATTGCTGCCAGGAAGGGATGCACGTTGTGACCCTGGTTTTTCGCCAAGCGGCCCACGGGTGTCATGAGGAAACGCGCCTGTCCTGGCACTTGTGCCCTCACCCCCAGCCCCTCTCCCAGTGCGCTGGGAGAGGGGAGCGTTTCGGCCAGGCGGGTTGCCAACCTGAAGCCCCCATCGACCGCGGCAATCCCCCTCTCCCAGCGTGCCGTGTGGGAGGGTTTACGCTCTATGCGTCTGAGAGCGCCTTTCGTGTGGCAACAAGCTTCTTGCCGCGCTGCTGCATGAGCTGCTGGATCTTTTCAGGCGTGTATTCGAAGAGGCCACCCTGCGTTTTCATGCCGAGTTTGCCCTCGGCCACCTTGCTGGTCACCGTCGCGCTGATGTCAGGTGAGGCGTTGAGATCCTTGTTCAGGTAGCTGGCGACACTGGTATAGATGTCTAGCCCAGCGACATCGAGCAGTTCGAGAGGGCCGATCACCGCCAGCTTGTAGCCGATACCCCACTTCGTGATGGTGTCGATCGCCTCGGCGCTGGCAACACCCTCATCGAGGAGATGCAGCGCCTCGCGCATGATTGCATAGAGAATGCGGTTCTCGACAAAACCCGCGATGTCGCGATCGACGATGGCAGGGACCATGCCAATCCGCTCGACAATCTTGACGGTCGATTGGGCTGTATCGTCGGTCGTCGCCTCGCCGCGAATGACCTCGATGACCGGGATCAGGTGGGGCGGATTCGACCAGTGCATGCCGACGACGCGGCCTGGGACGCGGGTAACTGCCGCCAGATCGCTGATCGGAATGCCGGAGGTGTTCGAGGCGATGATCGTCTCGTCGTCGACGAGCGCTTCGATCTCCTGAAAGACCTGCTGCTTGACGTCTTTTCGCTCCGGCACCGTTTCGACGACGAAGTCAGCGCCCGCGAGCGCCTCCTTCAGATCGCCGGTGTAGGTGATGTGGGCACGGCCGGCATCCGCCTCTTCGGCCGTCATGAAGCCGCCGTTGGTGAGCGTTCCGTAGACGAAATCGACGGCCGCCTGCGCCTTTTCCAGTTGCTCGGGCTTGACGTCGAACAGGGTGGTGTCGAACCCATGGCGCGCGAACGTTGCGGCCATGCCGGGGCCCATGGTGCCAGCCCCGACAACCGCGACTTTCCTGACTGAATCTGCAGACATTGCTTCTCCTCACGCGCGGTCCTGAGCCGCGAATCCCTCCCAGGTGTCGCTCGACACCAGTGTTCACGCTATTGCGCTAGTGCATGCTGATGCCGCCGCCGATATTAATGGCCGCGCCGTTGACAAACGCCGCATCGTCCGAGACGAGGAAGACGATCAGTCCCGTGACGTCGTCTGGCGTCTCGAAGCGGCCGATCGGGGTGTGACTGAGGACGAAATCGAAGTGCCCTTGCTGGAAGCCCGCGCGGGTGCCCGGTGTATCGAGGAGCGTGGGAGAGACGTAAACACTGGTGATGCCGCGCGGTCCGAGCTCGGTAGCGATGGCGCGAGTAAAGGCCAGGACGGCCCCTTTGCTGGCGACATAGTGCGCGAAGCCGGGCGTTCCCATCCAGACCGTGTCCGAGCCGATGTTGATGATCTTTCCGCTGCCTTGCTCGGTCATCGCGGGCACCACCGCGCGAGTGGTCAGGTAGGTGCCTTCCACGTTGACGGCGAAGCGTTCCCGCCAATCGGCAAGGGTGAGGTCGTCCCACGGCTTGGCCGTAAAGAGCCCGGCATTGTTGACGATTGCGTCGATGCGGCCATAGGCGTCGATCGCGGCCTTTGCCATCGCCGCCGTTGATGCTTCGGACGTGACGTCTGTCTTGACATAGACCGCGTCGCCTTTTTCGCTCAGTTCCTTTGCCAGCGCCGAACCATCGGCAATGTCGGCAATGACGACCTTCGCGCCTTCATCGACCAGACGCCGCGCGATAGCGCTCCCCATCTCTCCAGCGCCGCCCGTGATGATGACGACCTTGTCCTTGACCGAAATGGCCATGCCTACTCCCCGCTATTCACTCAATCGTGACGGCCGACTCTCGCGAATCAGCTCGCCGCGTCGTTCCAATCTCCCAGGGCGGCCATTGCGGCGCCGACGCCCGAACCAAGCTGCACCGGATGCCCGAGGTCCAGCAGTGAACGCTCCAGAACCGCGAGTTGCGCGGCCAGGACGGTCGGGTGGACCTGCGCCGGCCCCATATGCCCGAGCCGGAAGAGTTGGCCCTTCAGCGCGCCATAGCCGGGCGAAATCGCGACGCCATACTTGTGTCGCATCGTGCGCAGGAGATCATCGTCGCTGATCCCATCTGGCGTCTTGATGGCTGTCGCGCAGGCGGCGGCGATCTCTTCCCGCGCGGGCCATAGCTCCAGGCCGAGAGCCTTTACTCCTTCTCGGGAGGCGCGAGCGATCATCTGATGGCGCTCGACAAAGCACTCCATGCCGATTTCCAACGTCTGCTCGAGCACAGATTCGAGGCTATAGATTTCGTTGACCGATGGGGTGTACGGGAACCGTCCACCTTCGAGCCAGGCGCTTTTCCAGTCGAGAATGGAGAGGAAGCTGCCACGGAGCGGCTCCGGCTGGCGCGCTTCCAGCGCCTCCCAGGCGGCAGGGCTGATCGACATCAGCGAAAGGCCACGCGTTCCTCCGAGACACTTCTGTGGGCCGGCGATGGCAATATCCATGCCCCAGTCCTCTGGACTGAGCAGTTCGCCACCAAGCCCGGAAACAGTATCAACCATCGTCAGGACGCCGAACTCGTGGGCAATGTTGCCGATCTCCCGAATCGGATTGTGGGTGCCGGACGGCGTTTCCGAATGCACGGCGGAGAGAAACTTCACGCCTGGGTTGGCGTGAAGTGCCTTGCGCACGTCATCGGGGTCTATCGCGTCGTTGTAGGGGACGGCAAGCTCGATGGTTTCGCCGCCATACTTGCGAATGAAATCCTCGAACCACTTGCCGAAGACACCAGAGACCAGATTGAGGACCTTGTCTCCAGGCGAGATGAGTCCGGCGGCCGCGGCCTCCAGACCGAGAATGGCCTCGCCTTGCATGATGACCACGTCGTACTTCGTCTGGAATACCTGCTGTAGGAGATCGCTGGTGTGGGCGAAAAGCTCGATGAAGGCAGGATCGTAGTGGTAAAGGACCGGGCGCGCCGCGTCCCGCAGGGTCCGGTCCATGACCTGTACGGGGCCGGCGGCCAGGTTCAGTCGGGGCCACTGAGTGGAGCGTGACATAGCCGCCTCCTGTGGGGGTGATGGGAGATAGGCGACGGGTGATGGGGCGAGCGACGATCGAATGCCAGCGGCCGATCGGAACTCGCCGCTAATCCATCACCCGTCACCTGTCACCCATCACCCTTCAACATCTACTGCGGGAAGAGTTCGGCGATCTTCGCCTTCATCTCATCCGCGTCGCTGATGGCTGAAACCGTGATCGAGCCATCGACGATCGACTTCTCGGCCTCGGCGACCGCATCCTTTGCCTCCTGCGCGACATCCTCCGGGATCTCGAGCAGGCGGACGCCGCCATTCTTGACATCCATCGTGTAGATCTTGCCGAACTCGCCGGCCTTCAGGTCGTCGATCATCTGCCGGTAGATGCCGGTGTAGTCGAAGAGGACCGAGCTGAGGAGCGCGTCGCCATGCTCGGCCTTTTTGTCGCCAATGACGTCGATGAACCAGACCTTGTTCGCGCCTTCGGCGGCATTGTGCTCCTCGACTGCCTGCAACATGCCGAACGAGGCGCCGTCGCCCATGCCGAAGATGACATCGGCCCCAGCCGCGATCTGCTGCTCGGTCACGCGCTTGGCGCCCGCGGCATCATCGTACGCGGCTTCACCGATGACGCTGTAGAGCATCTTGGCGTCAGCGTTGGATGCCTTCAGGCCCTCGGCGAATCCGACAGTCATATAGTTCCAGGTCGGCGGTTCGCCAGAGACGACCACGCCAACCGTGCCAGAAGTGGTTGCCTTGCCGGCCAATACGCCAGCGAGGTACGCGACTTCCTGCGCCTGCGTTTCAATGTCGGAGACCGTGCCGGGTGCGACCGCGCCCGGATTCTCGATGACCGCAACCGGCACGCCGGTTTCGGCGGCGAACTCCGGGCATACCGTCTGGTAGCCGCTGGCGTGGCAGATGATCAGGCCCGCGCCACCGGCCTCGAGATCGCGCAGAATTGGGGTGATGTCGTCGTAGCCCGCGTTCTCGGCGACGACCGGCTCCTTGCCCAACTCGGCGGCAACCGCGTCGATGGCATCTGCCGCCTGCTGATCCCAACCCTGGTTGGTGCGCGAGCCCGGCGTTACGACGGCGACCTGGCTGATATCGGTTCCTGCCGCCGGCGTGGCGTCCTGGGCCGCGATCGGGGCGGCGATGCCCGCCTGCAGGAGCAACGCCGCGGCAACCAATCCGACGCGTAGGCGATGGAGGTTCATTCGCTTTTCTCCTTCATGGCCTGGAAACACCCGTGGTTTCCGGCGAAGACTCCGCATACGCACGTTCTTCCTCTTCATCTCTCCTGGCGATTCACCTCCTTTGCGGTACTGGCGGTAGTCGCGGTTAACGGCGGCCCCGGGCATACGGTATGCCGAGTGCCGCCGGCAGGGATGTCCGGCCCGCGAGCAGCGCGAGCGCGACCATGATGCCGATATAGGGAAGCATGGTGATGAACTCGACGCGAATGTCGATGCCCAGGATTTGCAGGCCATTGCCAAGGGAACGGAGAAGGCCAAAGAGGATCGAGGCCACCAGAATGCGCCACGGATTCCAGCCGCCAACCATGGTCAGGGCCAGGGCGATGAAGCCCGCCCCGACCGTCATCCCGACCTGGAAGATCTTCAAGTCGGCGACGGAGAGGAACGACCCGGAGAGGCCAGCCATCCCCCCGGCGATGAGGGCGGCGAGATAGCGCGTCCGAATGACATTTACCCCGGCGGCGTCGGCGGCGAAGGGGTTCTCGCCCACTGCCCGCACCTCGAGGCCGAAGCGCGTACGGGCCAGGAGGAAGGCAAAGAGCGGTACGAACGCGAAGGCGACATAGAAGAAGAGCTGCTGGTTGAAGATGGCGCTGCCGATGATCGGGATGCGCTCGAGACCAGGGATGGCGATCCTTGGTGTTGCGACCGTCAGGGACGGGTTCTGGCCGCCAAAGACATCGCGATAGAGGAAGGCGGTCAGCCCGGCGCCGAAAATCGTGATTGCCAGCCCGACCAGGACCTGATCGACGCGCAAGGAGATGGTCAGGACGGCGAAGAGGAGTCCCAGCACGAGGCCGGACGCGGTCCCGGCCACGACGCCCAGGAGCGCGCTCTCCGTCTGGAACGCCGCGAGAAACCCGAAGAACGCCCCACAGAGCATCATCCCTTCGATGCCGAGGTTCAGGAGTCCAGATTTTTCGCCAACGGCCTCGCCCAGCGCGGCCATGACCAGCGGCGCCGCCGCGATCAGCGCCGCTGAGAGCATGGCGGTGATGAAGGCGTCGAGTGGAATCCCGCCGATGGTCATGAGCGTCCTCCCGCCGCCGCGGCCTGCTCGATCGCGGCTTCGGAAATGGGCGCGCTGGGCGGCTCGCCGGCGTTGGCGGCGCCAACATCGATTTCGTCTTCCGCCGTGTAGGGTGAACGAATTCGCTCGAACCAGGTCGCGACGGCGAAGCAAAGCAGCATCAGCCCCTCCAGCACTTCGACGAAGTAGGTCGGGATGCCGAGTGGGCGAGCCATCATCTCGCCGCCGATCGTGAGGAACGAGAGAAAAAAGGCGAAGGGAATGATCCAGAGGGGATTGAGCCGCGCCAGATAGACGAGCGCGAACGCGGCGAAGCCATAGCCAGGGTTCCAGTTCCCCTGGAAGAGCCCCTTGACGCCCAGGATGTCGTTGGCGCCGGCCAGTCCGGCGAATGCGCCACTGGCCAGCAGCGCGACCAGGACCAGCCAATTGACCGGCATCCCCGCGTGAATGGCCGCCTGCCGATTCTTGCCGACGACATCGAGCATGAACCCGAGGACGGTATTCCGAAAGAGAATGGCGGCCAGCACCACGGCGACCAAGCCGACCAGCAGTCCGATGTGGACCTCCGTACCGGGAATCGCCGGAAGGCGCAGTTCTTTCGGAATGAGCCGTGTCTGCGGTGGAACCACGGAGGGGTCTTTGACTGGCCCTTTGACGAGCCAGGAGGTAACGTTCAGGGCGACATAATTCATCATCAGGGTGGTGATGATCTCGTTGAGTCCCCAGCGCACGCGCAAGAGGCCAGGCACGAGCGCCCAGAGCAGGCCGCCGGCCATCCCGGCCAGGGCGGCAACGAGCCACATCAGGGGATTGGAGACGTGCCCTGCCACGGCAGAGGCGGCAACGCCGGCGAAAAGTGCGCCGACCATGAGTTGCCCGTCAATGCCGATGTTCCAGACGCCCGCGCGTAAGGCGATGACAAGTCCGGCGCTAACGATCAGCAGCGGCGCCATGTGGATCAGCGTTTCGGCAATGCCGTACGACGTACCGAGACCGCGCGAGACGAGCATGGCATAAGCG
>CAYSXO010000084.1:11436-14202 GCA_964434995.1 uncultured Sphaerobacteraceae bacterium | reverse complement strand
GGTTGGGTTTCCGATCGTCGCCGCGGTGCTGCCGCTGGTCCTCTTGCCGGTGGGCATTGCCATCGATCTGCTGCTGGTTGTCGCGCGGCGGCGGGCATGGCCGGTGCGACGTGGGGTCATGTTGGCGGCGGGGGTGGGGATGTTCCTGCTCGTCGCGTTGGAAGGGATTGC
This sequence comes from uncultured Sphaerobacteraceae bacterium, assembly GCA_964434995.1. Classification (GTDB taxonomy): domain Bacteria; phylum Chloroflexota; class Chloroflexia; order Thermomicrobiales; family UBA6265; genus JACCXM01. Next base: position 14,031 of record CAYSXO010000084.1, on the reverse strand, counting down.
GAACCGCGGGATCTATTTTGCCGGCACGCCTGACGCGCCATCGCTCCTGGCAACGGCCGTTGCTGCTGGGCTTGTTGGCGCGGTGACGGGTTGGGTGGGTTGGCAATTGGGCGTGGTCGTGGGCAACCTTCCGAGAACGGGCGGTGTACGCCTCCCGGACAGGACGGCGTTGAGCGCGGCGCTTATCGCCGGCCTTCTAATGGCCGGATTCGGCGCGGCCGAGACGGTTCAGGCGCATCCGGGAGGGCCCGTCGTGGAGGTCCATCAGGAGACGGTTGATGTTGGGCCGTATCGCATGGAGGTCGGCTTCAGCGATTGGCCGCCACGCGCCGAGCGCTCGCTTGACATCATTTTCCATGGAGAGGAAGGCATTGCGGGGAAGTTCGGAACCGTGACTCTCACCTCGCCGACCGGGATCGAGGAGGAACTGCCATTGGTGCGTCATCCCCGGCAACGTGAGGATTGGGGGCTGGATATCATTGCTCTTCCCGAGGAAGGCGAGTGGACCCTGAGCTTCATTCTGGATGGGCCTCTTGGCCCTGGCGCGGGGAGCATGGCATTGACCCTCGGACCGCGCCCGGGGCCGCCGGTGCTCGTCGGCTGGCTGCCCGTGCTCGCTGCCAGCGCCGGGATCCTGGCGGCGGTGGCGTATGCCTGGAGGCGAATACGTCCCGCGCGCCTGGCGGAAACCTGGGCGTGGACTGACAGATACGCCCCGGAGGCGAGGCAAGGCTGACTACACTACGCCGGAGATGCGCCGTATACGGATGCGAGCGTCCGTCGCGCGCGTGATTTGACCGTGCAGGAGACATCAGGAGGGTTCGCAATGTCCGGCGTGACCGATTCCTACGCCACGGATAAGCAGGTGCTGACGGCGACATTTCCGACGCAGGGCGGCGCCAACCTGGCCGTGAAGAAGCTGAACGAGTTGGAAAAGGAAGGCCTGCTCGACGTCGAGAACACGCTGACGATCAACAAGAACGCCTGGGACAAGATCGACGTCCACCAGACGACTGGCGATAGTGGCAAGAAGGGGGCAGGCATTGGCGCGCTGGTCGGCGGCGTGGTCGGCCTGATCTTCCCGCCGTCGATCCTGGCCACCACCGCGCTCGGCGCCGCGGTTGGCGGCATGACCGGCGTCCTGCGCGGGACACAGTTCAATGCCGACGAGATCAAGGCGATGGCTGACACATTGGAGCCGGGGCAGTCGATGCTGGTCGCGATCGTCGATCCGCAATGGCAGGATGAGGTGCAGGCGGCAATCGACGATATGGCTACCAGGACCAACTGGGTGCTGATGACCGCCGTGCAAGTCGCCGCGCTGCTGGGGCTCGACACGGAGCGATAGACGACGCGATCCTCTGCGCCAACCCGCTGACCGTCGCCGCCGGGCTCGCCACGATGCGATTGCTCACCCCGGAAGTCTACCCGCGGATGGCGGAGATGGCCCGGCGCGTTACGGCGGAGTTGATCGCGGTGTGTCGGGAGGTCGGCCTGGCCGCCTCCGGGAACGCCGTGGGCTCGATCTTCCGGCTCTCTTTCACCGAGACGCCGCCACGCAACTGCCGGGAAACGGCTCGTGACGACAAGAGCCGGCAGCGCTGGCTCTTCTTCTGGTTGCTCAACCGGGGGATTCACTGGCAGCAGGGTGGGTATATATCCACGGTAACCGAGGACGCGCATCTGGACAGGCTGATCACCGCCGTGCGCGAGGCGGTCCGGGAAATGTAGAGATGGATATGCGTCTCCCGCGCGCTGCCCGGAGCGTCCCGTGCCCGACTGTTGCGTGTTATGCCTCGGACAATTGCCAGGCGCATCTGGCCCTGCTCCAGCAGGAGATTGCCGCCTGCACACGGTGCGTTGACGCTGGCCATATCCCGCGCGCCCATCCCATCTTCCACGGTCATGCCGGGCAGCGCTGGATGATCGTCGGGCAGGCGCCGGGGCCAACCGCCGCCGAGCGGCCACTGCCGTTTTCCGGAGCGTCTGGCAAGGTGCTGCAGGGGTGGCTGCAGCGCGCCGGCTTCGAAGAAGGCGCGCTGCACCGCGAGTTCTACCTGACCTCCATCACCAAATGTTTCCCCGGCCGGGCGCGCAAGGGCGGGGAGGGAGACCGTCCGCCGTCCGCGGCTGAAATCGCCCTGTGCGCCGGGCATCTCGACCGCGAGATGGCCCTGGTGCAACCAGCGATCGTCCTGGCCCTGGGGCGGCTGGCCATCTCCACGCTCGACCCCGCCACGCGCCGCCTGCCGCTGGCGGTGTTGGTCGGCACGCTGCGATCGGCCGAGCGCGCCGGTCACCACTTCCTCCTTCTGCCCCTCCCGCATCCGTCGGGCGTCTCGCGCTGGCTGAACGACCCCGCCCATCAGGCGCGCCTGACCGAGGCGCTGGCGCTGTTGGCTAGTGGCTGTTAGCTAGTGGCTAGTGGCTGTTGGCTGTTGGCTTCTGGAAGACTTGCTTCAGCACCTTGAGGCCCTGGTCAGTTCTCGAGTATTTTGCTCCTCCCTCCAAGAGCCAACGGCTAACAGCCAATAGCCAACAGCCAACAGCCACTAGCTAACAGCCAACAGCCACTAGCTAACAGCCAACAGCCCA
>CAYSXO010000084.1:0-11426 GCA_964434995.1 uncultured Sphaerobacteraceae bacterium | reverse complement strand
CTGTTGGCTCTTGCCATCCGGCAGCCTGACTTCAACTTCTCGAGGTCCCAAGTCAATTCGCGGATGCTTGGCTCCTCCCTCTAACAGCCAACAGCCGATAGCCGATAGCCGATAGCCGCCCCGGCACTATGCTTGCGAAAGAGGGGCTCCGCGGAGAACATGGGATCGTTCGATCCCTCCGGAGGCTCGATGTTCGCTCACCTCGGGCGCCTTATGGCCCGGCATCACCGGCTCGTCATCGCGATCTGGCTCGTCGTCGTTGTGGCCGCCGGATTGCTGCTGGTGCCGCGCTTCGAAACAGCGCTGACCGGGCCGCCGCTCGATGTTCTCGGGTCCGATTCCGACCGCGCGCGGGAGATCGTGGCGACCCGCTTTGGCGAGCCGTTCGGCGAGCAGGATCTGATCGTCTTCACCTCGGAAACCGTTGCCGCCGACGATCCCGCGTTTCGCGCGGTGGTGGGAGAGGCGCTCGACCGCGTGCAGGAGCTGCCGGGGGTCGTTGATGTCCTATCGCCCTACGATCCGCGCGCGCAGGAGCTGATCTCCATTGATGGCCGGGTAGCCACGGCGCTGGTGCGAGTGACGGGCAGCAACGCGCAGCGGCAGGCGCTGGCGCCTCGCCTCACCCGCGCCGCGCAGGCGGCTGCCACGGAGGAGGTGTCGATCTACGTGACCGGCAGCTCGCCCTTGATTGCCGAGCTGGTGGAGCAGGAGCGGGAGGACCTGACCCGCGCCGAGCAGCTCGGCCTGCCGCTCGCGCTCCTCATTCTGCTGATCGCCTCGGGCGCGCTGGTGGCGGCGTCGCTGCCGCTCATCCTGGCGCTGGCCGGGGTGGTTGTCACCTTTGGCGTGCTGGGGGCAGCCTCGCTGGTCACCGAGTTCAATCTCTTCGTGCCGAACATCGCCACCATGATCGGCCTCGGGGTGGGGATCGACTACGCGCTCTTCATCGTCACCCGCTTCCGCGAAGAGCTGGCGCATGGCGAGGGGCCGGCCGCGGCCGTGACGGCAACGGTCGCCACCACGGGGCGCAACGTCTTCTTTTCGGGCCTCACGGTCATCCTTTCCCTGGCTGGGCTCTTCCTGGTCAACGCGCGCATCTTTCACGAGCTGGCCCTGGGCGCGACGACGGCGGTCGCGGTGATGCTGCTCGGCGCGATGACGCTGTTGCCCGCGCTGCTCGCCGGGCTGGGCCACCGCGTCAATGATTTGCGCCTGCCGGGGCGCGTCGCCGGCCGGGTGGGCTTCGGCGGAAGCCGCTTCTGGGAACGCTGGGCGCTGATGATCATGCGCCGCCCAGGGTTCTGGGCGGTAACGGCCACCGTCATCCTGCTGGCGATGGCCTCGCCGATTGCCCGGATCAACCTCTCGCTGGACACGAGCACCGGCGAACTGGGCCAGCACTCGGCCAGCAAGGGCCGCGAGATTCTGGAGCAGGAGTTCAACGAGGGGCGCATCTCGCCGCTGCAGATCGTCTACGTCAGTAACGACGGCGAGCTCGACGATGCCGATCTGGCCGCCATTGCTCGCCTTTCCGACCTGTTGGCCAACGACTGGGCGGTGGTCGAGGTGATCTCGGCCACGACGCTGCTCGACCGCTTTGCCGGCGACCATTCGATTGAGACGCTGAAGCTGGCCTCCACCTTTCCGCAGGTGGTGGAGGCCGCCGGCGGCCTGGTCAACTTCGGCACCGGGTTCGACGTCGCGGTCATCCGCGCGGTGCCGCGCTGGTCGCCCGATTCGCCGGGACCGCTGGAACTGGTGGAGCGGGCGCGGGGGAGACTGATCCCCACGGCGCTGGAAGGGGTGGACGCCGAGGTCTACGTCGGCGGGTTGAGCGCGCAGATCGTCGATATCAGCGCGGAGTCGCGATTGAAGCTGCCGGTGGTGGTGGCCTTCGTGGTGATCCTCTCCTTCCTGCTGCTGGCGATGGTGTTTCGCAGTGTCGTGCTGCCGTTGAAGGCGATCGTGATGAACGTGCTCGGCATCACCGCCGCGTATGGCCTGCTGGTCGTCATCTTCCAGGAAGGCGCGGGCTCGCGGCTCTTCGGGTTCCAGCCGACCGGGGCGATCCAGGTTTATCTGCCGCTGCTTACCTTCGCGGTCCTCTTCGGGCTCTCGATGGATTACGAGGTCTTCCTGCTCGGCCGGATCAAGGAGGAGTGGGACCGGAGCCACGACAACCAGGTGGCGGTGGCGCGCGGCCTGCAGCGGACCGGCTCGGTGATCACGGCGGCGGCGGCGATCATGGTGGCGGTCTTTTCCGCGTTCACCCTGGCCCGCCTGACCGAGGTGAAAGAGCTGGGCTTTTCGTTGGCGGCGGCGGTCTTCATCGACGCCACGCTGATCCGCATCATCCTTGTGCCGGCGGCGATGCAGCTGATGGGCGACTGGAACTGGTGGCTGCCGGGCTGGCTGGATAGGCTGCTGCCGCATGTCGATCTGAGCGAGTCGATGAGTCGAAAAGGCGAGGAGTCGTGAGGCGTACCGAGTGACGTGCCGCCGCGAAAAGCGCTGGCGAGGCGTGGCCTCCACGAGCCCGCGAAGAGCTTTCCGGATAGTGCAAAACGCGCACCTTCACATATTCATCAATGCACCGATAGGATGCACGGCAAGCAGCGATTGCTTCAGGGTTATCGTGGGTGCAGGAGGATATGATGAACAAGTCACGCTTCGATTCCTGGACACGGCGGCGGTTTGGCCTGGCGGTTGGCCCAGCGGCGGGCGCCCTGGTCAGCATGGCCGGCATCGGCGCGGACGCCAAGAAGAAAAAGAAGAAGTGCAAGACGTGCTGCACGGCGGTCCGGGGCTCCTGTTCCTCGTCTTCGGAATGCTGCGAGGGCTCGATCTGCGCGCAACGGCAGGGAATTGAGAACATTGCCGTCTGCTGCATCCCCGAGGGCAGCCCGTGCAGCAACATTCCCGGCAGCCAACTCGAGTGCTGCGGCACTCTGGAGTGCAGTCCTTCTCTCGTCTGCGCCACGCCAGTTTGAGTGACGAACCGAGAAACCTTGCTGGCGAGATCGTGGCGGGGGACGCCCGCATCCAGTCGCCTCTTTAGACAAGGAAAGCGGGGCCGTCGTACGACGGCCCCATTCCATGCCTGACGCGCAATGCGGCCGCTCGGTGACCCGGAGCCGCGATCCTGAGGCAGTCGTTGACAGGCAATCCCGACCGCGTTACCGTTTCACAAGGACGAAAGAAGTTCTTCCACGAGAAATATCTTGCAAGGACGTTCCGTTGCGCACTGGAGCGGCGATGGACGCGCAGAGTAGCCGTACTCGCCAGCGAGATGCGGCAGGCCGTGTTGGCCGAGGTCGCCACCCTCTACTGGATCGACAAGCTGACCCAGGAGCAGATCGCTCGCCACATCGGGCGCTCGGTGCCGACGGTCTCGCGGCTGCTGGCCGAGGCGGAGGATGTCGGCCTCGTCGAGGTGCGCATCCGCTACCCGGTTTCGGTTGTGCCCGAGCTGCAGGCCGAGTTGACCTCCCGCTTCGATCTGCGCGTGGCCCGCGTGCTGGCCGCATCGTCGGACGATCCCGCGCGGCTCCTCTCCCAGATCGGCGAACTGGCGGCACGGTTCCTGACGACGGTCCTCGCTGATGGCATGGTGGTCAGCGTCGGTTGGGGCACGACGCTCTACGAGGTGGTGCAGGCGCTGCGCCCGGCGCACTACCGCGATATCCGGGTGGCGCAGGCGCTCGGCTCCCTGGGGAGCAAGCTCCCCGCCATCGACAACTACCTCATCGTGCGCCTGCTGGCCGACCGTCTCGGCGCCACGCCCCATTTTCTCCCCGCGCCGATGATCGTCGAGAGCGAGCTGGTGCGGGAATCGCTGCTGCAAGATCCCCAGGTGAGCGAGACGCTGGAACTCTGCCGCCGCTCCGATATCTCGCTGGCGGGACTCGGCGTGGCCGAGCCCGACCTGTCAGGCATGTACCGCGCGGGCTATATCGACGCGGAGGCGCTGGACGAGATCCGGGCCTCGGGCGCGGTGGGCGACATCCTGGTCGATTTCTTCGATGTGGCAGGGCGGCGCCTCAACTTGCCGGTGACGCGCCGGGTGATCGGGCTGTCACTCGACGACTTCGCGGCGGTCCCGATGACGATTGGCGTCGCCGGTGGAGCGCGTAAGGTGCCAACAATCCTCGGCGCGCTGCGGGCTGGGCTGCTGCATGTGCTGGTGACTGATGAAGAAACGGCGCGCGGAGTGATCCGGCTGGACGATGGTAATGGGTGACGGAGGACAGACGCATCTTCCATTCGACTTTCGACTTCCGACCCCCAACTCGTAAGCAAGGAGGTGTCAGCACGGGCGTGAACTGAGGCCGCGGAGCTCTTCATAAGGCAATCGGTCACTGGCGACGTTGAGAAGGCGAGGTCCCAATGATTGAGACGACAATATCCCGGCGCAGGGCAATCAAGGCTGGAGTTGGCGCGGCGTTGGGCGCGACGTTGGCGACGAGCATACAGGCGCGCCGCGCGCCGGCGCTCATCCGGCGGCAGGAGGACGTGCAGCTCACCTTCGCGGGCATCAAGATGTTCGGCCCCGACCAGATCGCGGCGTTGCTCGCTGACTTCGAGGCGGAAAACCCGGGCATCACGGTGCAATACATCGAGCTGCCGACACCGAACAACAGCACTGAGGTTCACACCTACCTCGTCAACGCGCTGAACGCGAAGAATGGCGAGCCGGATGTTTTCACGCAGGACTGCATCTGGATCCCGGAGTTCGGCGGGGCCGGGCTGGCGCTGGCGCTCGATGACTTCATTACCGAGGAGGACAAGGCGGCCTACTATCCGGGGCTGATTGAGAACTGCACCTGGGATGGCAAGACGGTTGCCTGGCCATGGTTCGTCGACGGCGGATTCCTCTACTATCGAAAGGATCTGCTCGACAAGCATGGCTTCAGCGCGCCAACCTCTTGGGAGGAACTAACGGCGGCGGCACAAGAGATCGTCGCCAACGAGGGGAATCCGGAGCTGCAGGGCTTCCTCTGGCAGGCGAAGCAGGCGGAGGTGCTGGTCTGCGACTGGGTCGAGTTCCTCGGCTCGGCGGGTGGCAGCACGTTGACCGGCCTTGAGGTGACGATCAACAACGACGCGGGCAACAAGGCGCTGCAGTTCATGCACGACCTGATCTACGACCTGAAAATCACGCCAGAAGCGGTCCTCACCTACGACGAGGAGCCGAGCCGGCAACCGTTCACCAGCGGCAACGCGGTCTTCCTGCGCAACTGGTCGTATGTCTACAACATCGCCCAGGATCCGGCGGAATCGAAGGTGGTCGATCAGGTCGCGTTCGAGCCGTTGCCGCACTTCCCGGACGGGAAGAGCACGGCCACCCTGGGTGGCTACCAGTTCGGCGTGAACGCCTCCAGCAAGCATCCGGAGGAGGCCTTCAAGCTGGTCCAGTTCCTCTCCAGCGAGGCATCGCAGAAGCGCTATGCCCTGGAGATCGCCGTGGCTCCGACGCGGCCGGCCGTCTACGACGACGCGGAGCTGGCGGAGAAGAACCCGTTCATGGTCGGGTTGAAGGAGGTCTTCACCGGCTCGACCGCGCGGCCGATCCACCCGGCCTACCCGCAGATGTCGCTGGCGATGCAGTCGGGTCTCTCGGCGGCGCTGGCGAACCAGAAGGGGGTCAAAGAGGCGCTGGACGAGATCGCCCAGCAGATTACGGATATTGTTGGGTGATGGGGTGATGGGGTGATGGGGTGATGGAGCGATGGGGTGTTAGGGTGTTAGGGTGTTAGGAGACGAAGAACGGCGAGGGTTGGCCGGCGCCGCGAACAATCCATCACCCAACACCCATCACCCTATCACCCTATCGCCCCATGCGTTCGCCGTGGCGCTGCTGATCCCGGCGTTCATACTGATCGTCGTGGTGGCGCTCTGGCCGGCGGCGCAGACGCTCTGGACGAGCCTGTTCAAGGTTTCGATGATCTTGCCCGGCGCGGAGTTCATCGGGCTGGGAAACTACGAGCGGCTGCTCCGCGATGGCCGGTTCTGGAATGCCTGGGGCAACACGCTCTACTTCACCGCCGCCTCCGTGGCGCTGGAGACGCTGATCGGGCTGGCCATCGCCCTGGTGCTGTCGCAGAACTTCCCGTTGCGCGGGCTGGTGCGGGCCGCGGTCCTGGTGCCATGGGCGATCCCGACGGTCGTTTCCTCGCGGCTCTGGGGACTGATCTTCAACACCGATTTCGGTCTGGCGAACTATCTGTTGCGCACGGCCGGGGTGATCGAGGGGAACAAGAACTGGTTGGGGGAGATCGGCTGGGCGCTCAACGTGACGGTGCTGGTCGACGTCTGGAAGACGACGCCTTTCATGGCGCTCCTGATCATGGCGGGATTGAGCACGATCCCGGGCGACCTCTACGAGGCAGCGCGGGTTGACGGCGCAAACATGCTGCAGCGCTTCTGGCAGATCACCCTGCCGCTCCTTCTGCCGGTGATGCTGGTGGCGGTGATGCTGCGCGCGCTCGATGCGTTCCGCGTCTTCGACGTGATCTACGTGATGACTGGCGGCGGCCCGGCCGATTCGACGGAAGTGATGTCGACGCTGACGTACAAGGTGCTCTTTTCGGCCACGCGGTTTGGCTATGGCTCGACGCTGGCCGGTGCGATGTTCATGACGCTGCTCGCCCTCAGCATCGTTTTTCTGCTGGCGCTGCGGAACCGGCTCGAGGTCGAGTAGGGATGACTAGTGAGACGCGAGGGGCAGTTGGATCCAGCCCCTCACTCGCTCAACCTTCACCCCCGACCGCCACGCGGAGGGCGCCGCGCCCCGCGCACCGGGAGAGGGGAGCGCGGCGGCCAGATGGGTCGTGTTCCGGGAGTGTGGTTCGGTCACAGGGGGGCGCCTGGCAGAGAATTGGATCGCTCATCGGAAAAATCCTCTTCGCGCTGCTGGCGCTGTCGATCGTCGTCTGGTCGGTGGGACCGTTCCTCTGGATGGTCATCACCTCGATCAAGCCGGATCGCGATCTGGCGACGCTGCCGCCGATCCTGCCGGCCGAGATCACCTTCGATCACTACGGGGCGCTCTTTGAGACGCGCCCCTTCTACCGCTACATCATCAACAGCACAATCTGCCTGCTAATCGGCTCCCTGGCGGGATATGCCTTTGGCCGGCTGAAGTTCCCGGGGCGGCTGCCGCTGCTGCTAGCGGTGCTGGTGGTGAGCATGTTCCCGCAAATCTCGATCGTCGCCCCGATCTACCGCATGTTTCAGCAGCGCGGCCTGCTGAACACCTATGAGGCGCTGATCATTCCCTACAACGCCTTCGCGCTGCCTCTGGCGATCTGGATTCTGACCAGCTTCTTCCGTTCCATTCCAGCTGAGCTGGAGGATGCGTCGCGGATCGATGGAAGCACGCGGCTGGGCGCGCTTTTTCGGGTGATCCTGCCCCTCTCGTTGCCGGGGCTCTTTACCACCGCCATCCTCGTCTTCATCGCCGCCTGGAACGAGTTCCTCTTCGCCCTGACGCTGACCTCGTCGATCGATCACCAGACAATCCCGGTCGGCATTGCGCTCCTGCCGGCGATGTACCACGTTCCCTGGGGGAACATCGCGGCGGCTTCAACGCTGGTGACCTTGCCACTGGTGGTTATGGTGCTCATCCTGCAGCGCTGGATCGTGCAGGGGATCGTGGCCGGTGCGCTGAAGGGGTAGGGGAGTTGCGAACCAGCGCGGATGACCTGTGCGCGGACGAGTGGCGCCAGCGCTATGCAGAGGCGCTGATACAGGCCGAGGCGCAAGCGAGCGCGGCGCGGCGCGACAATCGGCACGTCGCCTGCGGCTTCACCAGCAATGTCGATCGCCTGGCCCAACTCGATGCGGAACTCGTCGCGCGGCTCTTCGCCGGCCGCGCCATTGACCTGAAGGGACCGCGCATCGCGTGTGTCGACAGCGTGGACGACCTGCTGACCGGCATTGCGCGGTGTGTCGTCGCAGGCGATGGCACGGATCTGCGGATCCGCGAGCCCGCCGTTCAGGCATGGTTGCTGGAACGCATCGGCGGCCGCAATCAGGACGGTGGGACCGGCGCGCAGGCGGCTTCGACTCTGGCAACGCTCGGCTTCCCGGCCATCCTGCACCTGACCGGCCGCTCTCCGGAGCAGATTGCTGTCCTGGCGCACCGTGAGCGGATCGTGCTGGGCACGCCGGATGGGCTGCTTCCGGTCGAGCAGGCCGCCAATCCAGACGATCCGACGATGTGGCACCCGACGCTGGAGTACGCCGAAGGGCTGCAATTGCCGCTGCCCGGCGCCCTGGCCGCGCGGACAGCGAACCGCATTCTGAGCGGGCACGATCCGGTCAATGCCGGCTTCCACATCGACCCCGGCTTCGCGGCGGCGCTGGCCGATCCGTCCCTGGAGATTCGCGCGCTGCTCGTTTCCGGATTCAGCCAGTGCCACGACGACGAAACGCGAGCGCGCATCCTCGCCGAGGCTGCTCGGGACATTGCCCGCTGGCGGGAAGCACGGCCAGGCCTCTTTGTCCACCTCGAGTTGGGCGCCATGCCCGACTTCGCGGCGGTCGCCGAGATCGTGGCGGTTCTCCACCCGGTGGTGACGAGCATCGGCATGAACATCGACGAGTTGCGCGGGTTGCTGGCCGTGCATGGGGTGACGCTTGCCGCGCCGGGGCCGGAGATGGCCGCGCAGATGCGGGGTCTTCGGGAGCGATACCCGGTTCCGCGGCTCAGCGTGCACACGCGGGAGTTCTGCCTGACCCTGACGGAGGGTGATCCGGAGCAGGAGCGTGACGCGCTGCTCTTCGGATCGCTGGCGGCGGCCAGCCGCTCGCGGCTCGCGACCTTCCCGGTCATGGCCGATCTGGTGGAAACGCTCGCGGTCGGCCAGGTCAACCAGGTTGGTCTTGCGCTTGCGCGATCGCTCCCGGCAGAACCAGGCCTGGTGGCGACGCCGGGGATCGGCTTTGCCGGTCCCGTGGCGACGGTTGGCCTGGGCGACAGCTTTACCGGCGGGGTGCTGGCGCTGGCTTGAGGCAGGCCACCCGCGGGTTGCTATCCTGTTCACCAACGCGACTCCACATCACCCGCAAGAACCCGAGAAGATTCCCTGCCCGAGTGATCGACGCTCTCGCCGTTCCTCGCTGCCGCGCCGGAGGGTGGCTGAAGGGAAGTCCACGGTTCCAGGCCAACGAGCGGCGCGTCAGTGGCGTGGTTTCCAGCGGGTTGGGGCTTACCACGGCGCTCGCGGGAGGGGAGCGCCGCCGGCAAGCCAGGCAGTCAGCCAGGAGCGGCCTTGATGCCGTGGAGGCCGAGTCCGGGAGGCCGGCCCTGCTCGTGGCGAGCGGCCAGCGCCGCCAACTGGACGCGCGTCTCGACCCGCAGCTTGTACAGCAGAGAGGCGACATGCGTCTTGATGGTGTTCGGGGAGACGAAGAGCGCATCGGCAATCGCCTTGTTTGTGCGACCCTCGGCCACCAGGGCCAGCACCTCGCGCTCGCGCGGGCTGAGCAGGTCAGCCGCCTCCTGAATTGCGGGCGGATCGGACGCGGGCACACCTTCGGCTTCCGCGAGCCGGGCCAGCGCCTCGTCCAGCGCCTCCGCCACGGAGAACGCGCGCTCCGCCGCTGCCGCCGCCGCGCTGGCCGCTGCCTCGAGTGCGGCGCGGGCCTCGATAGCCGCCCGTGCCAACTCGTCGCGTTCCTGAGCCTGGGGGTGGCCGCCGGTCAGGTCTGGTCCGATGGCGCGCGCTGACTGCCGCGCCAGGAGCAGGGCTGCCTGCTGGCGGTTGCCGACGGCGCTCGGTGTCACCCCGCCGGTCATCCTTCGTGACATTCGTCGTCCGCCTCCACGCCAGACTTCCACGTACCATGGGTATCGTGGGAAGCTGGCTCATCCTGGTGTCGCTGCGTGTCCATGAGTCCGTATCCGTGTCACTATCCGAGTCTGTCGTGCTCAGTTCCCATCCGCGATCCCCGATCCCTGCAACATGCGGGCCAGACAGGGCTGCCGGGGTCGCCATGCCAAAGGCGGCCTGGCAGGGGCGAACGCGGGCTTGCAGATTGACACCGCGCCCTGATACATGGTTTGTCGTTTGGCGAGGCGAAAAATCGACATCCTCCGACCGCGAAAGGCGCTCCGCCGGCCACCTCGCCACGCCGCGCGAGCCAGGGGCAGCATCAGGGGCGGGGTTGCTGCTGGTGATGTGGCTGGCCAGGCGTTCGCCCATGCCGATCGCGGCCAGGCCGGCCAGGAGATGCAGCACCTGAATCAGCCAGTGGAGGTCGCCCGGTAGCAGCCGCGCCTGGGTCAGACCGAGAATCAGGACGGCCGCGCCCCAGCCGAGCGCCAGCGCGGCCAACGCGAGGTTGACCCCGGCGCGGGCAGCCAGCAGGGCCAGGACCCAGAGCGTGATGACGAGGACGACGCCGATCCGCATGTGGACGGAGATCAGGGGCAGCGCGTTGCCGGTCCAGAAGAGAGCACCAAGCACGATCTGCATGAGTCCGAGGACGCGCAGCAGGATGAGCGCGAGCGTGGCGGCGTTAAGCATGGCGCGGCGTCCTTTCGTGGTGACTACTCGTGGTTGCCGAGGCATCGTGCCGCGCCCTGACGGCCAGAGGCGGTCCTCACCCGAGTTCATCGAGCATGGCGAAGGCGCGGCGGGAAGTAGCGTGTCCATCAGGCATCTCGCCTGGCCTCGCGCGACGTCGCCGCACGGTGATCGTCACCACGAGGATCACCGGCTCGCTCATCGCTTGACGGTGATCTTCGCGGCCGCGGTGACGGCGAGCGCCGGGCCGATCAGGGCGAGAGACGCCCGCCATTCATCGCGCTGCCGCGATAGTGGCCGCATCCCACGCCCCGGCGGCAGCGGCTGCCCGAGCGTAGTCGGCGAAGTCACGGGGTGGGCGGCCCAACGCGCGCTGCACGCCGTCAGTGAGGCTGGCATTGCGGCCATCGAGCACCGTGGTGAACAGATAGTTCACCAGCCAGATGACATCCGCCGAGTTTCCCTGCTCTTCCAGGGCGGCGACGTACTCTTCTGGCGAGACCTGCACGTACCGAATGCCGCGCCCCGTGGCCGCGGCGATCTCCGCGACAGCCTCGGCGAAGGTGAGCAGGCGGGGACCGGTCACCTCGTAAATCTGTCCCGTGTGGCCCGGCTCGGTCAGGGCCAGCGTCGCGACATCGGCGATGTCCTCGGCATCGACGAACGGCTCGCCCACGTCGCCGGCCGGCAGGATGACCTCGCCCGCGAGGACGGCATCGAGCAGATAGTTCTCGCTGAAGTTCTGGGCGAACCAGCTCGCGCGGACAATCGTCCAATCGAGGCCGGAGGCCTGCACGACCTTCTCGGCATGCCGCGCCTCTTCCTCGCCCCGGCCGGAGAGGAGAACGATCGTGCGCACGCCGTTCGCCTCCGCCTGCGCGACGAGGGCGC
>CAYSXO010000083.1:8683-14294 GCA_964434995.1 uncultured Sphaerobacteraceae bacterium | reverse complement strand
CCCACAAACCCTCGCGGAAGACGACCGCGCTGCCCATAACGACGACCGATGCGCCTCCTCAAGGTCGTTTCAGGCCTGCTACTCCGCGCAGCAGGAGGTCAGGTCGTCCCAGGTGTCCGGGTTGCGTACGCCCTCAAGCACCTGCCGAATCGCTTCAATGACCAGTTCGGGTTGATCCTGGTGGATGTCGTGGCCGCTCTCGGTGGCGATTGAGAAGCGCCCGTTCGGGACCAGGGTGGCCTGAGCCTCATTTCCCGCCAGCAGGTACCCCTCCAACTCGTCGGTTGTGAAGCCTTCCATCCCTTCCGGCACGGCGAACGGCTTGCCGTGAGCAAGAACGGCGAGTGGCATCGGTCGTAGTGGCGACTTCGCCACTGCCTCGCGCATGACGGGGTTGTCGGCGCCGTAGCCGATCGTCTCGACATCGCCGTACCCCGGAATCGGGACGACGTTGTCCACGCCCATCTCCTGGTTGAGCCGTACCAATGCCTGCCAGCGCTCAGGCGGCATCGCGTCCTCCAGCTGCTCGGTGTAGGCGTCGACGAGAATGAGACCAATGACCTCGTCGGGGTAGGTGCTGGCATACAGCCGGGAGATGAGGCCGCCATAGGAATGACCGGCGAGCACGTACGGGCCGGGGATCTCCGCCGCCTGCAGCAGCGCATGCAGCTCCTCAACCATCTCCGTGACGGTGCGGGGCTGGGCGACGGGGTCGCTGCGGCCGACGAGCACGTCATCACCGACTGGAGCGTAGGTACCCGGCCGGTCGTAGGCGCAGACACGAGTGAACTGAGCCACCTCAGGCATCACCATCGTCCGCGGTGCATCCGGATGGAGCAGATCGTCCGTCCAGTAGCGGGCGGATGAGCGGCCGCCAGCCACCAGCACGATCGTCGGACTCCCCGTGCCGTGACACTCCAGATAGATGTTGCGGCCGCCGATATCGACCAGCCCGGCGAAGTCGCCGCTCGCCGGGATCGGTGACGCCACGGCGGGCGTGGCGGACTGGGCCATGACCGGGATCGGCAGCGCAAGCAGCAGGACGATCAGACCGATGACAGGGATTCGCTTCACGGTGAGCCTCCTCTTACGCCTATCCGTCCAGCCCGCTTTGGGACTGGTGTCGCCTGTGGTGTCCCCAAGGTGATCGGGTCGTGCACGGCCGCAACTCCCTGTTGGAGGGCCGCGATAACCAGTTGCTGCAGCCAGGTCGGCAAACTCAGCAGGGGACCGTGGGCACGCTCCCCGATGGACATCTGGCCACCTCTGGGCGTCCATCAACCAAAGTCAGCGACGTCAAGGTAGAGTTGGAGTGTCCCGTCCTGCGGTTCGGGAGCCTCCTTCAGCGTCAGCGGCGATGGAGCATCTACGCCGCCGGCCGCATCATAGGCATCCAGGTCGAAGGTCCCCTGCAAGGTCCAGTGGTCGAAGGCCATCGGCAGGCTGTTCCCCACCAGCGGGTCGGGGTCGTCGATCAACCCGAAGTGCAGATGGGGGCCGGTCGAGTTGCCGGTGTTGCCGAGCAGTCCCAGGACCTGGCCGGTCGTCACCTGCTCGCCCACCACCACCGTAATGCTTCCCGGCTGCAGATGCGCGTAGTCGGCGTAGACGCCCGGAGCGATTTCGAGGACGACGGAATTCCCGCCAAAATCCGCTGGCTTGGTAATGTGGGTGATCGCCTGCAGGGGCGCCTGCTCGGGGTAGCCGTCCGTGACGGCGACAACCGTGCCATCGGCCACCGCGAGGACCTCGGCCCCAAAGCCATACCAATCCTCGGGTCGCGCACCGTCGCCAACAAAAGGCTCGCCATCGCGCAGCCGCGCAAAGTCGATGGCAAAGGTCTCCTGCTTGCCGATCCTCGCGCCATCGACCGGGACGCGGATCGCGCGGTGGATTGACTCCGCCGCGCAGCAACCGTTGTTGGCGAACCAACCATCGCCGCGAACGGGTGGGGCAATGATCGTGGTCGGACGGGGATCGACGGGCAACCGCGGTCCATCGATCGCATAGACGCCGATCAGCGACCGCGCCGGGGCGTCGGGAGCGATCTCATAGGTGATCTGGTGGCTCAGGCTTTCCACCGCGCGGCCGGGTGGGACCGTGACGTCCATGACCACCGCCACCGTGCCGGAAGCAGGAACTTCCGCTGTCGGGGTCTTGCCAATGAGCGGCTGGGTCGCGGTGACCAGGGCGTCGCCGTCCAGGCGCAGCAACGTCTCGCCATCTGGAGCCGCAACCGCGATTGACGTCAGGGTGACCGGCGCTCTGAACGCATTGGTCACGAGCAGGTCGTACTCGAGGTGGTCGACCCCGTCACTCCCGGACACACGGAGGGGATCGTTCGTCGCTGAGACGACGATGGCTGTCGCCCTCTCGCCCACGGCGGGCGAAACGCCCGGGGTCGAGTCTTGTGCCTGACCGCTCCCAGGGAGCGTGGCGATGGCGCCGCCAAGCAGGCTTGCGGCAACCAGGAAGAGGAGTCGATGCTTCAGCATGGTTCACCTCGTGTAGAGCGATACCGTCTCGCGTCAGCGACACCTTGCGGGCGTTTGCTGGTTCGCGGCCATGGTCCAGTTACGTCGTGCAACAGGAGGTGAGGTCAGACCAGGTGTCCGGATTGCGCACGCCTTCCACCACCTGACGGATCGCTTCGACCACGAGCTCCGGCTGATCCTGGTGGATGTCGTGGGCGCTCTCGGCGGCCACGAAGAAGCGCGCCCGCGGCGCCAGCGTGGCCAGACTTTCGTAATTCGCCCGCAGTGACGCTTCATACTCGGCGGAGGTGATCCCGTAGCGCGCGAGAATCTCCGGGAGACGGATATCGAACACCCCGCCATGGGCGAGGACGGCCAGGGGCAGTGGCGGCAGCGGTGAGGCCGCGACGGCCGCGCGCACCACGGGGTTGTCCGCGAAGTAGTCGGCCGTCTCCATCTCGCCGTAGCCCGCAAGCGGGAAGACCGTGTTCGAGCCGGTCTCCTGCGCGAGCCGCAGCACGGCCGCCCAGCGCTCCGGGGGCATCAGGGCCTCCTGCCGCTCGGAGTAGGCGTCGACGAGGACCAGGCCGACCACCTCGTCGGGGTAGGTGGCCGCATACAGCCGCGCGATGAAGCCGCCCCACGAGTGGGCCGCCAGGACATAGGGGCCGGGGATCGCGGCCGCCTGCAGCAGCGCGTGCAGCTCGGCCACCGCCTCCGGGGTGGTCCGGGGCTGGGCGATGGCGTCGCTACGGCTGATGAGCTCATCCTCGCCGAGGATGGCGACGGTTCCGGGGCGATCGTAGGTACAGACGCGGGTGGTCTCGGCCACGCCGGGCAGCACCATCTGCCGCGGGTCGTCCGGGTGGCGCAAGTCGTCTGTCCAGAGGCGGCCGGACGCGCGGTAGCCGGCCACCAGCACGACCGTGGGGCTGCCCTCGCCGCGGCACTCCAGATAGATGTTGCGGCCGCCGATATCGACCAGCCCGGCGAAGTCGCCGCTCGCCGCGGCGGGTGGAGCCGCTTCCGGGGTGGCCTCGGCCCCGGCGAAGGCCGGCACGCCAAGCATCAGGACGAGAAGACCGATTGCGTTGATCAGGCGCATGGGACGCTTCTTTCTCCGCGCTACGCGGGTGGCGTTGCCGCCCTCCCCGTCCAGGTTTGTGGATCTCGTACAGCGTCGACCACCTGCTCGATGGCCGCGACCACCAATTCCGGTTGGTCGCCGGGGATGAAGTGCCCGCTCTGCTCGGCAACGACGAGACGGCCAGCCGGAACCAGGGCGGCCAGATCCTCCTGCAATGGGAGCCAGACCGCTTCCAGGTTGGCGGCGGGGTAGCCCGGCGGCCAATCCCAGGGCTGGCCATGGGTGAGGACGATCAGGGGTAGCGGGCGTAAGGGCGATGTCGCCGCGGCCGTTCGCATCGCGTCCGCGCTGGCGTCGGAATCGAGCCGTTCGCGATCCGGATAGTTGGCTAGCTCCGGCGGCCCTTGTGCTTCGAGGCGGGCGACCTCCTCCCGCTGCTCCGGTGACAGCACCTCCCGCATCGCCGCGTAGTAATCCTCGTGCGCGGCATCGACGAGAACCAGCCCCACCACCTCATCCGGGTAGGTGGCGGCATAGAGGCGGGCAACCATGCCGCCGAAAGAATGGCCGGCGAGGACATACGGTCCGGGGATAGCGGCCGCGTTGAGCAGCGCGTGCAGATCAGCAACGACGTCGACGGCGGTGCGTGGCATCGGGGCGGGATCGCTGCGGCTGCGGCGATCGACGTCGAGGATCGTTCCGGGGCGATCGTAAGCACAGACGCGCGTGAAGGATGCCACTCCCTGGAGTACCGCGACCTGCTCCGATCCCGCCGGGAGTCCCGCCGTGTCCCAGGTGTCTGCATTGTTGCCGGCGCCGGCCTCGAGGATCACGGTGGGGCTGCCCTGGCCCCGGCAGACGAGAAAGAGCCGACGGCCACCGCCGATGTCCACGAGCCCAGCGACGTCGCTGCTGGCAGGCACGGGCGATGGGGCTATTGGCGTGGCGGGCTGGGCCACGGTCTGGATTGGCATGGCAAGCATTAGGACGAGCGGACCGATGACAAGGATTCGCTTGATGGGGAGCCTCCTTTTGCGCTGCTCAGGCCTGCCTCTTTGGAGCTGGCGTTCCCGATGGCACTGCCCGGGCGCTTGGGTCGTACACGGCCGCGACCACCTGGAACATCGGGTCGATGACCTCCTCTCGATGCTCTGCATACACGGGAGGTGTGGGCAGCACACGTCCTGGCCCTGGTTGTTGTTGCAGATGTTGCCCGGTGGGCAACAACCTCCCCCATACGGGACTTGCCCAGGCGGACAGCAGACCCCTGGGCTGCTCTGCTCTTTCTTCTTCTGGCACTCCTTGCCCTTGGTGTTGTCCTTGCCCGCGGCGAATGACGGCGCGACGGCGATACCAAGAACGGCCAGCGCGCCGCCGACCATGCCCCGGCGCCCGGTGACCAGGCGACGATGCAACGTATCGAACCGCGATCCGTCCATGGAACTCCCTCCCGACGCCGAGCGGTCAAGCGGCGCCCTTTCGCTCTGGCTGGTCCTCTTCTGTCCGGAGCGTCCCGTGTGGCCCCTGCCGCTCCTCAGACCGTGGGACGCGCCGCGTCCTCCAGAAACCAGATGTCCGGGTGGTCCGTCACCCCCGCCAGCGTCATCGCCTCGCGCAGATCGTCGGAGTCGGCGAACAGGCGTGCTCGCTCGAGGTCGTCCCACTCCAGGAGGAGCAGGACCTCATGCGGGTCGTCGGCGTCGCGGAAGAGCCACTCCCCCTGGGCGCCATTGGCTTGCCGTGTGGGTTCGTGCTCGTCGAAGACCGCCTTCCAGGCGGGATAGTCCGCGACGTGGCAGCGGATGAGCAGCGAGGGCATGGCCATCGGCCTCCTTGAGCCAGCAGAAACGCTGCAGTGGCAGCGAGCCCTGTATTTTTAGAGACAGTACGTGGTGAGGCGCCCGCGGCCAATCCGTGGATCTACTCACTTGGCGCCCGGCGCATACTCATTTGCGCGAACTCACGTGCCCGCATCCCGGGCCGAACCCTGGCTGGTCGCCAGGTATGCGGCGCGGGCGGCGTGATGAGCGGCGCGGAAGTTATTCCGGAG
>CAYSXO010000083.1:7083-8673 GCA_964434995.1 uncultured Sphaerobacteraceae bacterium | reverse complement strand
GCGCGTACTCATTCGCCAGCGTGCGCGGATCGGCGATTAGCGCGGCGGGGGAGGTGAGAGGGCGGCGTATCCCGCGGCGGCCGCCGTGCGCGTGCGCACCCCGAGCTTGGCCAGGATGTGGGCGACGTGGTTTTCGACGGTGCGCACGCTGAGGAAGAGCTCCGCGGCGATGGCGGGGTTGGTCATCCCCGAGGCAAGCAGGCGCAGGATCTCAGCCTCACGCGGGGTTAGCGGCCCGCGCGGAGAGCCGGCAGGAGGAATGAATGGATCGTGCGCTTCAGCGACTGCCTGGCTTGGGCTGAGGGCCTGGCCAGCGGCCCACGCGGCCGCGAACGCCTGTTCACCGAGGGCAGAGCTGGCGGCGGCCACAGCGTGCTCTAACGCGACCTGGTCCTCCCGCACCCCATACCGGAGCCCGAGCCGCTCGCGCTGGACCCTGGCCGCGCTCAACAGCCTTGCGGCGCGTTCCGCCTGCCCGGCGGCAGCCGCCATGATCCCCACCGCCCCGATCACCTCGATGACCTCGCGCGTCCCGGCGAGATCCCGGGCCACCTCCAACGCTTCGCGATACAACGCCATCGCTCGGGCGGAGTCGCCCTGGTCACGGGCCAGATTGCCGAGGTCCCCCAGCGCCAGGATCACTCCCTCGGTGTACCCCGCCTCCCGTTCGAGGCGAAGGGCCTCTTCGAGATGCGCGGCAGCCAGCGCGTACTGCCCTTTCTCCCGGAGCGCTACGGCGAGGTTGATCGCGACCCACCCGGTCACGATCCCCGCCAACCGGCGGTCAGCCACGCCCTGGGCGGCGGCATGAGCCTCCTCCAGGAGCGCGGCGCCGCGGTCAAGGTCGTCCTGCATGATGGCCAGCGCGCCGAGCCCGATCAGCGCAAGGGCCGCGTGAAGCGCGTCGCCCAGCGCCCGGCAGCCAGCCAGGCCCTCGATCAGGCGAGGTTCGGCTTCCCGGTTTGCCCCCAGGTAGATCTGAATCATGCCGAGGGCAACGAGGGCTTTCGCGCGATCGGCCGCCGCGCCGCCAGCGTGCGCCAGGGACCGCTCCAACCAGTCCCGGCCCTCCTGGTAGTAGCCTCGGCCGGTCCAGAAGCGCCCCAGGGCGGCCGCGAGCCGGAGCAGCGACTCGCGGTTGCCGGTATCCCTGAGCCACGTCAGGGCGGCTCGCAGGTTCGCGTGCTCTGCTTCCAGCAGAGCCAGGACCTGATCGCCGTCCGGCCGCAGCTGCGCCAGTGTGTAGCGCCCAGCGAAGGCCATGAAGTAGGCCGCGTGCCGCTTCCGGACGGCCTCCGATTCGCTGCTTGCCGCCAACTGTTCCTCCGCGAATTCGCGGATCGTCTCCAGCATCCGATAGCGCACGGTCCCGTCCAGACTGGTCTCGGGCCGCACCAGACTCGCCTCAACGAGCGCGGCGATGAGATCGAGGATGGAGGGGGTGTCGCTGCGCTCAGGGGGTGTCGCCTTCGGCTCAGGGGGTGAAGGGGGTGGAGAAGGTGACGTCGTTTCTTCCCCCCTGTCCCCCTTGAGGCCCGCAGGGCCGACACCCCCTGAGGCCGTCAGGCCGTCTCCCCCTACGTCCTCCGC
>CAYSXO010000083.1:0-7073 GCA_964434995.1 uncultured Sphaerobacteraceae bacterium | reverse complement strand
GAGGGCGGGGGGGGGTGGGGGGGGGGGGGGGAGGGGGGGATCGCCAGGACGAGCGGTCCCAGCGGCCGATCCTGGGGCTGAGGTCTCCGTATTCTCGGCTCCTACCCCCCTCACCCCCCAGCCCCCCACGGACTCCGCGGCCTCCAGCGTGCAGCCGTCGACAAAGACCGACAGTCGCCGGAAGAGCGTTTGTTCCTCCGGGGAAAGGAGGTCGTGGCTCCAGGCGATGGCGTCGCGCATGGTTTGCAGGCGGAGGGGCCGGTCGCGGCCGCCTCCGGTGAGCAGCGGCAAGCGCCGTTCCAACCGCTCCCGCAGCTCCAGCAACGACAGATGCGTGACGCGGGCCGCGGCCAGCTCGATCGCCAAGGGCACGCCGTCCAGCCGCCGGCAGATGTCC
The DNA here is from genome assembly GCA_964434995.1 of uncultured Sphaerobacteraceae bacterium. Taxonomy (GTDB): domain Bacteria; phylum Chloroflexota; class Chloroflexia; order Thermomicrobiales; family UBA6265; genus JACCXM01. The sequence continues at coordinate 6,676 of CAYSXO010000083.1, read as the reverse complement.
GCTACCAGTGGAGCGTTGTCGTCGGTCACGGCGAACGACGGGTTGATGGCCTGGCCGCGCTGCGCGAAGAGCTGCACCGCCGGCGCCGGCGCCGGGACGGAGGACGGAGGACGGAGGACGGGGGGCGGCGGGACGGCATGGGCGTCTCCGTCCGTCTTCCGTCGTCCGTCGTCCGGCTCGACCGGCAGCGGGGGTACCGGGAGGGCGTGCTCACCGGCCACCCGTAACAGCGCTCGGCTCGTTGCCAGAACCTTGAGCCGCGGGCTGGCCGCCAGCAGGTCGCTCACGAGCGGCGCGGCCGCCACCACGTGCTCGAAGTTGTCGAGCACCAGCAGCGCCTCGGCCAGGCGCAGGGTCGCCGCCAGGGAATCCCGCACCGGGGTATCGCCGAACTCCACAAAACCGGCGGCACGGGCCACGGCTGTCGCGACCAGGTCCGGGTTCGTGATCGCGGCCAGCGGGACGAAGCAGACGCCATTGGCAAAGTCCGCGCCGATCTCCGCGGCGAAGGCGAGGGCGAGCGTGGTCTTGCCGATGCCGCCCGGGCCGGTCAGCGTGAGAAGGCGGACGTCAGGACGGCGCAAGAGCGCCAGGGCCAGGGCCAACTCGCGCTCGCGGCCAATGAGCGGCGTGAGCGGCGCCGGCGCCGAGGCAAACCGAAAATGGTCCGGCGGTGATCTGAACATCATGATGGATGTCAGTATGCACCGGCGAGGCAAGCCCACGGCCTGGCATGGGGCCGATGCCTGAACGCCAGCGTGATTGGTCGTCGATCCGCCAGCACGTCGCGGTCAAGGTATTGACAAATTTTCTTGTCAATGATCTCCTTGCTGCATGGACGACGTGGAAGTTATCAACGATCCCGCGGCGGCGGTCGTCGCGCTCGAACCGATCCGGAGCCGGTTGCTGGCCGAGTTGGCCGATCCCGCATCCGCCGCGACGCTCGCCTCCCGCCTCGGGCTGGCGCGGCAGAAGGTCAACTACCACGTGCGGGCGCTGGAAGAGCACAACCTGGTGCGGGAGGCCGGCACGCGGCAGTGGGGCGGCTTGAAGGAGCGCCTGCTGGTGGCCAGCGCCGGCTCGTACCTCGTCTCCCCGGACGCGCTTGGTCCGGCGGCGGCCGACCCCGCCCGCACCCCCGATCAGCTTTCGGCCAGTTACCTCATCGCCCTTGGCGGCCGCATAGTGCGCGAGGTAGGCGCCCTGCTGCGGGGCGCGAAAGCCGCGAACAAGCCGCTGGCCACGCTCTCCATTGATACCGAGATTCGCTTTCGCTCAGCCGCCGAGCGCGCGGCGTTCACGCGGGAGTTGGTGACGACGGTGACATCGCTCGCCGCCAGATATCACGACCCTGATGCGCCTGGCGGCCGCCCGCATCGGTTGCTGGTAGCGGCGCACCCGCTACCGCTTGAATCGCAACAGGAGGACTAGCCGTGCCAGTCAAGATCGATCCATCCGGGCTCCGTTCCGTGCAGGCGGAGGCCGAGGTTCCCGGCTCGCCGGAGGAGGTCTGGCAAGCGATTGCCACCGGGCCGGGCATCTCCTCGTGGTTTGTGCCCACGACGGTTGATGGCCGCGTGGGCGGGGTGACCACCTCGAACTTTGGGCCAGGGATGGAGTCGCTTTCGACGATCACCGAGTGGCAGCCGCCGCATCGTTTTGTCGCCGAAAGCCGGGACGACATGGGGCCGGACGATCCGACGGTGGCCACCGAATGGAGCGTTGAGGCGCTCTCGGGGGGCACATGCCGGGTGCGGGTCGTGCATAGCTGGTTTACCAGCAAGGATGACTGGGACGAGCAGTTCGAGGGGCACACCTATGGCTGGCTGGCGTTCTTCCGATTGCTGCGGCTCTACCTTGCCAACTTCAGCGGCCAGCCTTTCGTGGCATTTCAGGTGATGGGCGTTGCCCCGGAGCCGAAAGAGGATGCGTGGGCGGCCCTGACCGGCCAACTCGGCCTGAGCGGGGCCGCCGAGGGAGATATCGTCACGGCCGCGGCTGGAGCGCCAGCGTTGACCGGCGTGGTCGAGTGGGCCGGGCAACCGCCGTGGCCAGAGGAGTTGCTGCTCCGATCGACGGACCCGGCGCCTGGCATCGTCCATTTCGGGTCGCACCCGATGGGCGGGCAGGTCTATCTCTCGCTGCGCATGTTCCTGTACGGGCCCGAGGCGGCGGACGCCGCGGCTCGCGCCGAGCCAGCATGGCAGGCGTGGATGGCCGAGCAGTTCCCGATGGCCGAGGCAGCGAGCGACGTCGCCTGAGCGGCCACTTCGTCCGGGGGCGTTGCTCGCATCTTCCTGACGTACGACGGATTTCGGCTCCCCCGCGCGCACTGACGCGGAGGAACGAGATCCTTCGCGGGCGCTCAGGATGACGCCTCCACGGCGACGCGCTGCCCAGCAGGTACGTATTTTTTCGCCGGACCTGTTCGAATCACGGGCCGATCTGTCACAATGCAGCGTTCCATGCTTGGCGCATCTGGCGAGCAGATCATGGCTGAGACGCTGCACCTCGCCCGCACATTGCCGTTTCCCTGCCCGCGAACTCGGCTTCTGGGCCGTCAGGCGGAGCTTGCTGCCGCGCGGGCGGCTTTGCTGGACGAATCCGCTCCGCTGCTGAGCCTGATCGGCCCTGGCGGCGTCGGCAAGACCCGGCTTGCCCTGGAGATCGCGGGCCTCGTGGAGAGCGCCTTCACTGGTGGCGCGGTCTGGGTCGATCTGGCGCCCGTGGCGGAGCATGCGCACGTTCCCGTCGCGTTTGCCACCGCGCTGGGCTTGCCGCTGGTGGCCGGCCAGTCAGGCGTGAAGTCGCTGGTACACCATTTGCGCCGCCAGCAGACGCTTCTTCTGGTTGACAATTGCGAGCATCTGATCGCTCCCGTGGCGCAGGTGGTGGCGGCGCTGCTGGCGGCCTGCCCCGCGCTGCAGGTTCTGGCCACAAGCCGGGCGCCGTTGCGGCTACGGGGGGAGCATGAGTTTGCCGTCGAGCCTCTCCCTCTGCCGCCCACCTCCGGGGCCGAGCTGGAGCACCTGGCCCAAAACGACGCGGTGGCGCTCTTCGTCGAGCGGGCGCGAGCGGTACGGCCCGCCTTTGCGCTGTCCGAAGAGAACGCGCCAGTGGTGGCCGCGCTCTGCCGGCGACTCGATGGGTTGCCGCTGGCGATCGAGCTGGCGGCGGCGCGGGGCAGAATGCTCTCGCCCGAGGCGTTGCTGGCGCAGATGACCGATCGCCTGCGCCTCCTGAGCGGGGGGCATCGCGATCTTCCGGCGCGGCAGCAGACCATCGAGGCCACCATCGCCTGGAGCTATGCCCTGCTCGATCCCGAGGCGCGGCGGCTTTTCCAGCGCCTGGCCGCCTTTGCCGGCGGCTGCGACCTGGAGGGCGCGGTGGCGGTTGCCGGTGGGGATGCGCTCGGGGTTCTGGAGGGGCTGAGCGCCCTGCGCGATCAGGGGCTGCTGCGCGCGGACGAGCGGACGCCGGCCGGGAATCGCTACACGATGCTGGAGACGGTGCGCGAGTATGCGCTGGAGCGCCTGGACGAAAGCGGCGCGGGTGAGGAGACGCGCGACGCGCATGCCGCCCACTTTCTGGACCTGGTGGAACGGGCAGAAGACCAGTTTCGCGGCGCCGGAATAACCGCCTGGCTGAACCGCTTTGATGACGAGTATGCCAATCTGCAAGGGGCATTTGCCTGGCTGCGCGAGCGTGGCGAGGGCGAGTTGGTGTGGAGGCTGGCCGGATCGCTCCTGCCGTACTGGCAGTTGCGGGGCCGTTTCCGGGAGGGGAGGCAGGCGCTGGAAGAGGCGCTGGCGCTTCCGGGGCCATCGGGGACAGCGGCCTGGGCCAAGGCGCGGCTGGCGCTTGGCTACTTCCTGACCCAGGTTGGCGACTATGCGCGGGCCAGAGCGCTGCTGGAAGAGGCGCTGGCGGTGTATCAGGAACTGGGCGCCTGGAGAAGTGTCGCCATGACCCTGAGCGAACTGATGGCCGTTGAGCTGAACGAGAGAGATCTCAACCGGGCGCGGCAACGAGGCGAGGAGGCTCTGGCCATATTCCGCGCGCTCGATGACGTCCACGGCATCTTCGACGCGCTCTGGATCAAGGGCGTGGTCTCCACCAAGGAGAAGGATTTTGCGCGGGCGCACGCCGAGTTTGACGAGTCGCTCCGGCTGGCGAACCAGCTCGGCCCAGAATTTCCCTCCTATCTGCTCCGCGCGCGGGGTTGGCTGGCGCATGCCGAGGGGGATGTTCAGCGCGCGGCGAGCCTCTGGGAGGAACGGCTGGCCGAGGCCAGAGAGCGAGGCTTCGAGCCGGGGACGGCCTCGATGCTCGATGATCTCGGCTGGCTGGCGATCTGGCAGCGCGACTGGGACCAGGCCAACGCGCGCTTCGCCGAGGAATTGGCGCTGGGCGCGAAGCTGGGTGACGATTGGCACGTGGCGCATGGCTTGATTGGCCTGGCCGTGACATGCGTCGAAACTGGACAATCTGGCAGGGCCACCTGGCTCTTTGGGGCAGCAGAAGCGGTCGGCCTGGCCGATGGCCTCGACGACGATTGCTACAACCCCATTCAGGAACACTACGACCGTGCCGTGGCGTCGGCACGGCGAGCCCTGGACGCGGTAACGTTTGCGGAGGCGTGGCAGGCGGGCCGCGCCATGCCGCGCCAGCAGGCCATTATCCGGGCGTTCTCCGATGCGGCCGGCAGCGTGACCGCGCAGGCCGGAGCGGCGGACGTGGTTGCGGCCTACGAGCGGCTCACCCGCCGCGAGGCAGAGGTGCTCCGGCTGGTGGCACGGCGGCAGACTGACAGCGAGATCGCTGACGCCCTCTATATCAGCCGCCGCACCGCCAGCAGCCACGTGGCGCGGATACTCGGGAAGCTGGGCGTCCGCAATCGCCGCGAGGCAGGAGCGGTTGCCGCTCGGCTTGGGCTGATTTGAGTGACAGCGCGAAAGGAGCAACACCGTGGATCGCGCACCAGTGGCAGCATGGCGGCGCCTGATCTTCCTGGTTCTGGGGATGGCGCTCGTCGGGTCGCTGGAGGCGGGATTGGCGGTGGCTCAGCAACCGGCCGAGGCGGTGCTGCGCGTGCAGCAGCGCTACTACCCGGCGTCGCTCGATCCACAGGCGAGCTCGGGGCTGGAATTCTCGGCCATTCTCGGCGCGAATTACGAAGGGCTGACCCGGCTGGACGAAAACCTGGAGATCGCGCCCGGCGCGGCGGACTCGTGGGAGTTCGACGAAGAGGGAATGGTGCTGACGTTCCACCTGCGTGATGGCCTGGTTTACAGCGATGGGACGCCGCTCACCGCCGCGCGCTTTGCCGACGCGATCAGGAGAGGGTGCGACCCCAACGTAATTGGCGACTATCAGCACATCCTGTTCGATATCGTGGGTTGCCAGGAGTTCGCCAGTCTCTATGCCGAGGTCGACGAGGGCACGCCCGTGCCGATCGACGATCTGGCGGCGTACGAGGAGGCCAGGGCCAGCGTTGGCGTACGCGATGTCGACGACCGGACGCTCGAGGTGCGGTTGACGCACGCGGCGCCCTATTTTCCGGCGATTGCCAGCCTGCCGATCGTCTTCCCGGTGAAGCTGGAGGGCATCGAGCAGGGTGGCGAGGGATGGCAGCAGGATCCGGCCCATCTGGTCGGCAACGGCCCGTTCCAGATCGTCCGCATGGAGCCGGACCAACTGGTGGTCTTCGCGCCAAACGAGCGTTACTGGCGAGGGCGGCCGCATCTCGACCGCCTGGAGTACGTCTTTGTGGCCGATAGCGCGGTTGCCCTGGAAGCCTATCAAGCGGGCGACCTCGATATCATCGCCGTCGATGCCGGCCTGCTGCCCTACATCGAAGAGGACGCGGCGCTCAGCCAGGAGCTGGTGCGCGTAGAGGCCGCGTCGACCAGCTATCTCAGCGTCAATCTCATTCAGGAACCCTTCGCGGACCGCAAGGTGCGCGAGGCCTTTGCCTACGCCTTCGACCGCGAGACATACTGCACCCTGCTGCGCGGAGGGGCCTGCATACCGGCGCTGAGCTGGATTCCGCCCGAACTGCCCGGCCATATCGACACGAAGGCCTATGCCTTCGATCCCGAGCAGGCGCGGCAGGCGCTGGCCGAATCATCGTACGGCGGGCCGGAACAGTTGCCGGAGATCACCTATGTCTACTGGGTGGAGGATCCGCTGATCGCCGAATGGAGCGAGTGGATTGCCGGGCAGTACCGGGATGTGCTGGGCGTGGAGCTGGCCTTGCAGCCGATGGAGGGGAAGGCGCTGGTGGAGGCGATGAGCGACCCCACCACCTACCCCCAGATGGTCGTGACCGGCTGGGTGCAGGACTACCCGGACCCCCAGAACTGGCTGAGCGTCTACTGGACCTGCGCGTCGACCTTCGCCCAGGATGCCGGCTACTGCAATCGGGAGTTCGATACCCTCGTCGAGGCCGCGGACCGCGAGCTCAACCCAATCGTGCGGCAGGCGCTGTACGAGGAGGCAAGCGAACTGCTGGTTGCCGACGTGCCGGGCGTCTTCCTCTCCCACGGCGTCTTCCATTACCTGGTCAAGCCGGAGGTGACGGGCATCGTGACCACGCCAATCGACGCCTCCTGGCCCGGACTCACGGCCTCGCTGCTGACGATAGATGTTGAGTGATCCGGAATCCGGGTGAACC
>CAYSXO010000082.1:0-14325 GCA_964434995.1 uncultured Sphaerobacteraceae bacterium | reverse complement strand
GCGGACGGGCTGATTGGCTGGGCGCGCTACCACGACAGAGCGGGCGACCGTGAGCGCGCCCACTCGTGCGCTGCCGCCGCGCTTGCCGAGGCAGCCGCGCCCGAGCAGCCTCTCGTGCTCCTGACCGCGCATCGCCTGCTGGGCCGCATGGCGACGGCTGACCGAGACTGGAATTACGCCGAGAGCCATCTTCAGTCCGCTCGCGAGTTAGCCGGTTCGTGCGCCGTGCCGTTCATGCAGGCCGAGGTTCTGATCGCGCTGGCGGAGCTGCGGTTGGCCGAGGGGCAGCGAAGAGATGCCGTGCCGCTGCTGGACGAGGCGGTCTCGATTGCGACAGTGCTGGGAGCAGTCCCCATGCGCACTGCCGCCGAAACCCTGTCGGCCCAGGCCGCTCGGGCGCCAGGAGGCGCGCCCGAGTTTCCGGCCGGGTTGACCCAGCGCGAAGTCGAAGTCCTCCGCCTGGTGGCCCAGGGCCTCACCGACGGCGCCGTTGGCGAACGGCTCTTCATCAGCGCGCGTACGGTCAGCCAGCACTTGCGGTCGATCTATGGCAAGCTCGATGTCTCCTCCCGCGCCGCCGCCACGCGCGTCGCCGTCGAGCAGGGACTCGTCTGAGCCGGGCTGTTGGCTGTTGGCTGTTGGCCCTCGTCGTTCTCTCTATCACTCGACACCGTTACGCAATCCTGCGTAGGCGATCCACGACACGGGCGCCGAGACGAAATGCGTAAGGTGCGTCATGCGCGGGGCCGACGCGGGACCTACGGTGGAAACCATCGAACCGGGCCGTTCCCCGGGGGAGAAGGAGACCACCATGGCGCTGATTGTTTTTCTCCTGTGCCTGATTGCCATCGGACTGCTCGCCCTTCGCTTTGGCTACGACAGCCGACCCGGCTTCTCGGCATCCTGGTCCTTTGCGTCCGACTGGATGCCGCGGGCGGACGCCGCGCATGACGAGGAACTGGCGCGCGAGCTCAACGCGGCGCGACAGCGCCGTCCCAGCTCAAGCCACGTTGAGGAGATCTTGGTCGAGGGCGCGACTGAGGAACTCGCGCGGGCAGCATGAACCCTGCCTAAGGCGCGGATGAGCCGAATCCATCTGTCGTTTACGCCGTGATGTGAATGCGTGCTCGTGTCCGATTTGGACCAGGATTCCCCGGCATTTCTGGACAAGCTGCGATATGCTGCCCGCCAGTGGTGTCGCGCGAACCTGTCACCCGGCGTTTGGCCCGGCCGTGGCGAAGCGCGATCGTTCACGGAAAGGAGATGTGGCCGATGGGCTCATCGACACGAGGTTCGACTGACCGGCGCAGCCTGCTGAGAGGCGGCGCGGCGCTGTCCGGCGCGGCGGTGGTCGGCGCGGGTCTCGCGCCGCGCGCCGCGCTGGCGCAGGATGCCAGCCAGAGCCGGCTGGCCCAGGTGCTGGAGCGGGGCAAGCTGGTGGTCGGCACCGGCTCGACAAACCCGCCCTGGCACTATGAGGATGCCGACGGCCAGCTTGTCGGCTTCGACATCGATATGGCCAAGCTGCTGGCGAAGGGTCTGTTCGAGTTGACCGATGAGCAGTTGGCGAACCGCGATGAGTGGTCGCAGCGGCTCGAGCTCGTCGTTCAGGCGGCGGACGCCCGCATTCCAAACCTTGCCTCGGACAAGATTGACATTGTCTGCCAGTTCATGACCATTACCCCGGGGCGGGCGCAGCAGGTGGAGTTCACCGTTCCCTATTACCGTGAGGCGGTCACCCTCCTCTTCCGCGCGGATTCCCCGTACACGGGCACGGCGGACATTACCGGCAACGGAGCAACCATCGCCATTCTCGAGAACGCGACAGCGGTCGACATGGTGCACAACGGCGTCCCCGATGCTGAGGTCTCGACCTATGACTCGGTCGCCAACTCGGTGCTGGCGCTCGACTCAGGCCGGGTCGATGCCACCGCCATTGACCTGTCGACGGCACAGTACAAGGTGGCGCAAGCGCCCGATCAGTACAAGGTGGGCGTTGACTCCTGGCAGCCGCAAACCTACGCCTTCGCGGTCAAGCCGGGCGACCAGCGCTGGCTCAACTGGGTCAATACGACGATGCAGCAGTACCTCGCCGGTCTCTTCTTCTCGTACTATCAGGCGTCCTTCGCCGAGCACTTCGGCGTGGAGCTGCCGCCGCCACCGGCTGGCTTCCCGGTCGAGTTCAAGTAACCTGGACTGCTGGCGAACGCGGCACGCCACCGCGTTCGCCGCCTCTCGCCCACGCCCCCCGGCCGTCGAGCCGGGAAAGGAAAAGCTGCCAAGTTGGATGAACCGCATTGTAATGGCGGTCTATCCAACTTGGCTTGGCGTCTGCCAGCTCTCGCTACCCGCTCGTAAATGTCTTGAAGAGCACAACCAGCCCGAGGCCAGTGAAGACCAGCTCGGCGACTGCCTCGGCGACGTCCCCGGCCCGGGCGCCCAACCGCTTGCCGAGCCAGAGGCCGATGAGCGTCGCCGCAAAGGCCTGCGCCGCGACGATCCCGATGAGCAGGACTTTCGGCGCCTCGAGGACCGCGAACGAGAGCCCGACGGCAAGCTTGTCGATCGCTACCGCGAATGCGGTGATGGCGAGCTTGCGCGTGCTGAGCGGCGGAACGACCGTGTCGTCGCCGCCGCTCATGCCATGGGTGACGCTCTTGAGACCAATGGCAAGGAGGACGGCGCCAGCCATCTAGAGCGCGGCGGTCCCGACGACGCCTTCCATGGCGTCGCCGAGGAAGATTCCGCGGGCGGTCAGTGTCCCGCCAAGAACGGCAAATCCGGCGGCAACGGCGAGCCAGCGGTCGCGCTCCAGCCCGGCTAGCCCGAAGACAAGACCGGCAGCAAAGACATCGAGCGCCAGCGGCAGTGCAACCAGGAACCAGACGATGGCGTCTGTGCTCAGCGCGCGCCGTCCTCTTCGGGCGTCTTGTCGCCGACATAGGCGATCGCTTCGATCTCGATGAGCATCCCCGGCACCTGATCGAGGTGTGCCCCGACCGTGGTGCGGGCCGGTTTGGGATCGTTGAAATACTCGGCATACACGGCATTGAAGCGCGGAAACATGCCGGGGTTGGCGAGGTAGACATTGACCTTGAAGACATCGTCCATGGTCGCGCCGCCCGCCTCCAGCACCGCCTTGATGCTGTCGAGGACGCGCCGGGTCTGCTCCTCCAGCGTTGCGCCGACGACTTTTCCAGTCTCCGGGTCGATCGGACCGGTGCCGGCGGTATAGACGAAGTCGCCGACGCGATATCCCTGTGAGTAGGCGCCGAGTGGCGGCCCCGCCTGGCTGGTTGAAATGACGCGCTTGGTCATGATTCCCCTCCCTGTATCGATCCTCAGGTCCGCGCTCCCCGCGCCGCAACCGTCCAGACGGCCTCGACCCGGCCGTTTCGTACGCCAACGACTTCGTTCGAGAGATTCACCGTGGTGCAGACGTGGTTTGGGTAAAAGGCCACCCGATCGCCGACGGCAAGCGGCATCTCGGGCGGCACGGCGGCCAGACCGTGCTCCTCGGTCAGCCCCTCCAGATAGATCGGCAAATCGACCGCCTCGCCATAGCCTTTCAGGAACTTCGGCGGCGAAGGGAAGGCTTCGCCCATGAAGGTCTTCATCCCGCCGTCGAAGGTGGCACGGGCCGGGTAGGGTCGGCTCTGTACGGTGGAGATAATCGTCAGTGAGATGTCGTCCCGCGAGACCGCCCCGACGCCCGCCATGATCAGGTCGCCAAAGACATAGGTGCCCGCGCGGACCTCGGTCACACCGGGAACCGTCGCGGCCGCGATGGCCGTCGGCGTCGAGCCGCAGGTGACCTCGCGAACCGGGATGCCGGCCTCACGCAGTTTCTCCGCCAGCGCGGTCATGATCTCCCCTTCCTCGCGGCCCAGTTCGGCGGCTGGCCGATTGCCATGATCGGGGAAGAAAGCGCTGCGATGGGTGGTGATGCCGTCTAGCTCCAGACCCGGGAGGGACAGCACCAGTCGTCCCAGCCGGATGGCGTCCGCTGGGTCGTCCTGCGGCACGCCGCAGCGATGAAAGCCGGTATCGACGTCGATCTGTGCCAGGATCGTCGTCCCGGCCGCCAATGCCGCGGCGCTCAGGCCACGCGCGGCAACCTCGCTCTCGACATTGACCGTAATCCGGCAAATCTGGGCCAGGTCTGCCAGCCGCCGCCATTTCTCCGCCCCAACCACCGGATAGGCGACGACAATATCGGTGAAGCCGGCATTGGCGAAAATCTCCGCCTCGGCCACCTTGGCGACGGCGATGCCATGCCCGCCGCTGGCCTCCTGCATCTGGGCGATCTCCGGAATCTTGTGCGTCTTGATGTGTGGCCGTAGCCTCGCGCCGCCCGCGGAGACCGCTGCCTGCATGGCGTGGATATTCGCCTCGAGCTTGTCGATGTCGACTACCTGGACAGGCGTATCGAGATCATCGAGCGCCGTTCCGATGACAACGGTCATGGGTTATCTCACTTTCTCGCGATGCGGTTCGCCCCGGCACGTGCCAGAGACCGCGAGGGCCGCCGCTCGCGACGCATCCATTCTCATGGTGCTGACGCGCGTCCGCCAGCATGGGCGTGTCGCCGTTGACATCCCGCCAAGCGCCCCATAGACTGCCCGCGATCCCACGATTCTAGCGACGGATTGCCGTTTGCGGCGTGGGCCCTGCATGACGATGGAGGCAACAATGCGTACGAACCGAGCCTTCCAGATCCTCTCCAACCGGCGCGGTTTGCTCAAGCGAGGAGCGGCCTTTTCCGCGGTTGCGGCGGCCACCGTGGGGCTCTCGTCTTCCGTCCGCGCGCAAGACGCGGGTTCGGGCCTCCTGCAACGGGTGCTCGATCGCGGCACGCTCATCGTCGGCACAGGGAGCACCAACCCGCCGTGGCATTTTGAGGATGAGACGGGCAACCTCGTCGGCATGGACATCGAAATGGCGCGCATCCTGGCCCGGGCGCTTTTCGAGGATACCGAAAAGGTGGAGTTCCTCAGCCAGGCCGCGGATGCTCGCATTCCCAACCTCATTTCGGACAAGGTCGATATCACCATTCAATTCATGAGCGTCACCCGCGAGCGGGCCCAGCTCGTCGATTTCACGATCCCCTACTACCGCGAGGCGGTCACGCTCCTCTTCCGCGCTGATTCGGAGCTCAATACCGTTCAGGACGCGCAGAATCGTGGGCTGACGGTCTCCACGCTGCAGAACGTCTATGCCGAGGATCTTGTCCACAACGGTGTGCCCGACGCCGTGGTCTCGCAGTTCGACTCGATCGCCAACACCATCCTGGCGCTCGATTCGGGCCGGGTTGACGCGGCGCTGGCGGATTTCTCGACCGCGCAGTGGTACACCGCCCTTTCGCCTGACAAGTACAAGTACGCGACCGACACCTGGTCGACCCATAGCTATGCGGCGGCGGTGAAACCGGGCGACGCGCATTGGCTCAACTTCGTCAACACGGTTTTCCACTCGGCCATGACCGGCCTCGACTTTGATCTCTACAAGCCGGCATTCGAGAAGTACTTTGGCGATGCCCTCGAGTTGCCGCCGCCAGGCTTCCCGACCGAGCTCTCGTAGTGAGATTCGCCAGTAGCCGAGCGGCTCGGCTGCTGGCGTCGTCCTTTGTCGTCTGGAAACTGGATCACCGTGTACGATCTGAACTGGAATGTTATCGTCAATAACTGGCCAGCGTTCGTCAATGGCCTGGTGCTTGGTCTCAAGCTGGCCGTTCTCGGGCTGGCCTTTGGCTGTGTTATCGGCCTCATCCTCGCCTTTGCCCGGACCTCGGGGAACCGGTTCTTCAGTGTTACCGCGACCTTCTATGTCGAGGTCATCCGCAACGTCCCACTCCTTCTCCTCCTCTTCATGCTCTATTTCGGCTTGCCCATCTTTGCCTTGCGCACCTTTCCACCAGAAACCGCGCGCAAGCTGATTCTCGATGGCGACCAGTCGGCTGTCCTCGCCCTGTCGATCTATGCCGGCGCCTACTTGTCCGAGATCTTCCGCGCGGGCATCCAGGCGGTCGGGCGCCGCTACCTCGATGCCGGCCGCTCGCTGGGGCTCGATCGCTGGGGGGTGGCGCGGTATGTCACCATGCCCATCATGTTCCGCACCGTCCTCCCCTCGATGAGCAACACCTTCATCTCGCTCTTCAAGGACACCTCGCTTGCCGCCGCCATCGCCGTGCCGGAGCTGACCTTCGCCGCGCGCGAGCTGTCGACCAACACCTTCCGCGTCATCGAGGCATGGACAACCGCCGGCGCGCTCTACATTGCCACCTGCTTTCTGATCGCGGGAGGCTTGCGGTTTCTCGAGCGGCGCATCCGCTGGTCAGTCTGACGGGATACTATGCAAACAGTCATTGACAACTTCGGCCTCATCATGATTGGGCTGCGGACGACTCTCCAGATCTCCGCGCTGATCATTGTCTTCGGCACCATCATCGGCCTTTTCGGCGGCCTTGGCCTCCTCTATGGACCGGCGCCAGTGCGGCTGGCGCTGCGCGGCTACGTCGATCTCGTGCGGGGCACGCCGCTGCTGGTGTTGATCTTCCTGATCTTCTACGGCTTGCCGGCGCTGAACGTGGAGATTTCCGGCTTCCAGGCGTCGGTCGTGTCTTTCAGCCTCTTTGCTGGCGGCCATATCTCCGAGATCATTCGCGGCGCGGTCTCCTCGGTGGCGAAGGGGCAGACCGATGCCGCCAAGTCGCTCGGGCTCACCTTCTGGCCGCGCACAGCCTGGGTGATCCTGCCGCAAGCGCTGCCGATCGCGCTTCCCCCCTGGGTGAATACCGCGGTCGAGATGGTGAAGGGAAGCTCGCTGGTGGTGCTCGTCAGCGTCAACGACCTGATGTTCGCCTCGGTCAAGATCGCCGAGCGGACAGGAGACCCCATGCCGCTCTACATTACGGCAGGTGCGATCTACGTCGTCATATGCCTGGCGATTTCGCGCTTTGGCGCCTGGTTGGAACGGCGCGTCAGCGTTGGCGCCCTGGCCTGATCGCGCGAGGAACGAGGAGACCCGGACAATGGCAATCCGACCGATTGACGCGGCTGAGGCGGCGCGGCCAATGGTGCGCATCGAGAATGTACAGAAGCGATTCGGCAATCTTGAGGTGCTGAAGGGCGTCAATCTTGATGTCAGGCCGGGCGAGGTGGTGTGCATCATCGGGCCGAGCGGCTCGGGGAAGACAACGCTCCTGCGCTGCATCAACTTCCTGGAGACGTACGACGACGGCCGCATCTACGTCAATAATGATCTCGTTGGCTACCGGGATCGGAACGGCCGCCTTGTTCCGGCGCGGGAGAAGGACGTGGCCCGCGTCCGCGCTGAGACGGCGATGGTCTTTCAGCAGTTCAACCTCTTCCCGCACATGACCGCGCTGCGGAACGTCGCGTTTGGCCCGATCAAGGTGCGCGGAGTGGCAAAGGACGAGGCCGAGCGCAAGGCTCGCGAGTTGCTGGCGCGGGTTGGCCTGGCCGACAAGGCGGATGTCTACCCGGCCCAGCTCTCCGGCGGGCAGCAGCAGCGGGTGGCCATCGCCAGGGCGCTGGCGATGGAGCCGAAGGTGATGCTCTTCGACGAGGTCACCTCCGCCCTCGACCCGGAGTTGGTCGGCGAGGTGCTGGCCGTGATGGAGGACCTTGCCGCCAGTCATGGGGTGACCATGATCGTGGTGACTCACGAGATGATGTTCGCGCGCGAGGCGGCCGACCGGGTCGTCTTCATGGATGGCGGCGTGGTGGTCGAGGAGGGGCCGCCGGATGAGGTCCTCGGCGCCCCGCGCAGCGACCGTCTGCGCTCGTTCCTGCGCCGATTTACCGCCAACTGAGTCGGTGGTGGCGTCGGGCCAGAGGAAGGTTGAAACACCAATGGGATTCGAAGCGGAGCAGGCCAGTCCGGCGGCGGAGTTCACGACGACGCGGTTGGGCGCGGCCTACGATGTGCTCGCGCCCGACGGCTCCGAGATCCGCGTCCTGGCCGCCACCACGCGCGGCAGCATGGCCCACGGAACCCTGCCACCGGGCAGAGTCTCGAAGGCCATCGTCCATCAGCAGGTCGAGGAGGTCTGGTACGTCACCTCCGGCCGGGGCGAGGTCTGGCGCAAGCAGGGGGATCGCGAAGAGGTCGTCGAGGTTGGGCCCGGCAGCGCGCTCACCATACCAACCGGCTCGCATTTCCAGTTTCGGACCGTCGGCCCCGAGCCATTCCAGTTCGTGATGTGCACGATGCCGCCCTGGCCCGGCGCGCATGAAGCGGTCCACGTGCCCGATCACTGGCCGGTAGCGGAATAGGTGCAGCCTTCCTCAGCCGTGTCGCCGACATGGAGAGAGGGCTGGCCCCTGGCCGATCACTTGCGCCGCCTATTCACGGCATATTGCCGGAAGGTTATGTCCAGTTTGCTGGTATGTTCGCGACGAGAGGAGCCCAACGGCTGATGGTTGCGAAACACAAGACCATTATGGTGTCCGCCGCAAGTGAACTTGCCCTCACGCTGAAGGCGGCGCAGGCAAGCGGGAGTCCGGTGGTCATCGACACTGGTGAGGGCCGCTATACGCTCATTGTCGCGTTGACGGAAATGCCCCGCGAAATCTTCGCTCGCTACGATGCTCAAGCCGCCATTGCCGGGCTCCAGGCCCTGGACGAAGCCCTCGCGGGTGTCGACCGGGAGCAACTGCTGCGCGACCTTCGCACGCAGCGAGCACAGAACAGTGCCGGTCGATCAGGCTAGGCGATGCCCTACCTGATCGACTCGGACGTTCTCATTGCCCATCGAGAGGGGCAGCCTGATACGTCCGTCTTGCTCGAGCAGTTGGCGCCCGATGGACTCGCCATTTCGATCATCACGTATATGGAGGTCTACCAGGGAACGCTGCGCAGTCCTGATCGCGACCGTGCTCTTGCCAGCTTCGACCGCTTTTTGTCTGGCGTACCCGTCGTTCCTTTTACCTTGGTCGCCGCAAGGCGGTGCGCCGAGCTTCGGGAAGATTTAGCCCGGCGCGGCAAGCGCGTTCGCTCGCGCGCCCTTGACCTGATGACGGCTGCCATTGCGCTCGAGCACGGCCTTACCCTCGTCACCCGCAACCGCAAGGACTACGAAGACATTGCCGAGCTCTCGCTCTTCGAGCCTGATTGATCGGGACAAATCTCCTGGCTCACGAATCCCCATGGCATCTCTGACGACTGCTGGCTGAATGCGCCAAGGTCCGGCCGCCTGAATGATCGACGCCGGAGGTTGCCCCACCGCGGGCTCGCTATCTGCACGATGCCGCCCTGGCCCGGCGCGCATGAAGCGGTCCACGTGCCCGATCACTGGCCGGTGAAGTAAACCAGCCAGTCAATCGGGCGATAGACGAGTTGGGCGACCGCGCGGCTGGCTATTGGCCGTGCCCGCCGTGGTGTTTCTCGTCCCCCGCGTGGCGGAGAGCATCCTGCGAGGCGCCGAGGGTGTCGGCGAGCTGGGCCAGTGATCCTTCATCGACCTCTTCTTCGCCAGCTTCCCAGCGGCGCACTTTCGCCGTATCGACCCCCATCCGATGAGCGAGATCGTCGGCAGAAAGGCCCCGGGCCTCGCGGAGTTCCTGAATCTTCCTGGCCTTGGCAGTCGTCAACGCATTCCTCCCATTCAGTCTCATTCATCGGGGCCAGGTGCTCCCCACGGAGCCGCTGGCGGTGCCGCCGTTGCCGCGCCTCATGCTACCAGTGATACGGATTCCGGCCGCGTGAAACGGATTTTGGACGTGACGGTGTCGCGGGGCCGGCCACTATCAGGTGGCATCAAGGTCGCCCACGAGCGGTTTGGCCGCCCTGTCGAGCCAGGCCGGCAACTGCTCCACCAGGGCGCGCATCACCGGCCCCGTCGCATCGCTCCACTCCTGGAGGGCGCCATCGTAGGCATCCCCGCCTGTGTCGCTGACGAGATCAGTAACCCCGCGCAGAATCAGGCAGCGCGTGCCATGGCGAGCCGCTACCCAGGCGATGGCGCCCGATTCCCAATCGCCCGCCACGGCCCCATGACGCGCGGCAAGGTCCGTGACCTCCGCCGCGACCAGATCGCGGTCGGCCGACACGAGCGGCACCCGGCGCACGGGATAGGGATCCGATTCGCCGAGCCACGTCAGATCGATCTCCGTTCGGTAGTGCGCCAGTGCTGCTTCCGGATCGCCCATCTGCTCCAGGATGTCGTAGACGATAGTGCGAGTGGCGAGGATGACGTCCCCCGGCACGGCCGCGCCCACGAGCCCGCCGCACGTGCCGAGGTTGATCAGGAGGTCCGGCTGCCACCGCGCGATGGCGTACTGTGTCGACGCCGCGGCGGCGATCTTGCCCCAGCCGCCTTGAAAGAAGATCACTGCCCCTTTGTCTAGTCTGGATGGAACTTTGGCGGCGAACCATGCGCCGTAGGGTGTCGGCAGAGCCTCCGTGATGGGGAAGAGCGCACGCACTTCCTGCCACTCGCGGTCGGCGGAAACGATCACGATGGCTGATGCGTGATTGGCGGCAGGTGTGTGGACCATCGTTCCCCAGTCTCTTGAGGCTCCTTGCCGTCAAGCACGGCAGGCGATCACCGCGGGTGTTCAGAAGAGCATCGGTAGCCGAATCGGTCCCCGGAACAGCACCGGGTGCAAGGGCGGCTCGGCGATCGGTTCCGTCAGGCGCAGATCGGGCAGGCGCCGGAAGAGCGTTTCGATTGCCACATGCCCTTCGATGCGCGCGAGCGGCGCGCCGAGACACATGTGTACGCCCCGGCCAAAAGCGATGTTCCGGTTGGCATCGGGCCGCTCGAGGTCGAAGCGATCCGGATCGGGGAAGCGGGCGGGATCGCGGTTCGCCGCCGCCAGGACCGGAAAGACCGCGTGACCGCGAGGTATGGTGACCCCGCCAACTTCCACATCCTCCCGGGCAAAGCGGGGAGATGCCATTTCGATCGGCCCCCAATAGCGAAGCGTCTCTTCGATCGCGCCCTTGACCAATTCGGGGTTCGCCCGCATGCGCGCGAGTTGATCGGGCTGATTCAGCATGGCAAGAGCCGCGTTGCCAATCAGGTGAACCGTCGTCACATGCCCGGCCACGATGAGGATGAAGATCATGGAAAGCAGTTCATCTTCGCTGAGCGTGTCGCCCTCCTCTTCAGCAAGAACGAGGGCGCTGGTCAGGTCGTCTGCAGGGCGACGGCGCTTCTCCACGAACAACTCGCGCAGATAGGCCGAAAACTCGATGACCGGAGGGATCGTGCTGGCGGTTGGAACCTGGCTTTCGATGAATGCCTCCGACCAGACGCGAACCTGAAGACGGTCCCCTTCGGGAATACCGAGCAGTTCGGATATCACCGTCATGGGCAGGGGAAAGGCGAACTGCTCAATCAGCTCGATCGTGCGATCCGGCGCCGCCTCGCCCCTCTCTTCGGCGCCCCGCACGGCGTTGTCAAGCAAGGCATCGGTGATCGCCTGCACTCGTGGCCGCAACCCCTCGAGCACGCGGGGTGTCCAGCTTGGCTGCACCAGCCGGCGCAGCCGCGTGTGATCGGGCGGATCGAGCGAGAGGAGATTGCGCAGGAGCGGCAGCCATTCGTCGGGGACCGGCGGGAGTTCGGCGCGTTGCTCGGGCGTCATCACGGCCCGGCCGTCTATCGAAAACCGGTCGTCGGACAACACCTCAATGGCGGCGTCGTAGTCGAGCGCCAGGAAGACCTCGCGGCCGATCGACCCCGAGAAATCCTGGTCGTCCTGATCGCTCATGGTCAGGATGGCGCTGGCGACCGGCCCCTGTTCGCGCAGATCCCGATAGATCGCGAAGGCATCACGGCGCACCTCGGGAACGCGAAGGTCAACATGAAAGGGTGTTCGCGTGGTCGTCATGGGACTGTCCTTTCCGAATGACGCAAACGAGCAGGCACGCCAAGGTCCGGCGCCGCCCCATGGAGAAAGCTCTCCAGGACGAAGTAGGAGACATCGCGCGGGGCGATTGCGCCCCGGCGCCCGGCTTCTTCCGCCCCGAGCAAGAGCCCGGAAAGCGCATAGGCTAGCCAGGCGACAGGCAAATCAAAGCGGATCGAGCCTTCGGCCTGACCGCGTTGCAGAAGCGCCTCGAGCCGCACTTGCAGCGAATAGTCGAGGGCCATCAGGGTCTCGTTCGCCTCGATCTGGCTCTCACCAACGAGAAAGGCAAACTGATGAACCGCCGGGACGACCTCTTCAACCAGCCGCGCCAGGGCGTCTGTCACGCTTCCCTCGTCGAGGCGGGCAGCCTCGAAGGCGGCGGTGATCCGGTCGAACGCCAGAAGGCCAATTGCTTCGAGCAGTGAGTCGCGAGATGAAAAGAGCCGGTGCAACGATGCGCGGCTGATCCCCGCCGCGACGGCGATCTCGTGCATTGAGACTCGTGGATTGGCGGCCAGTTGCCGGGTGGCGGCCTCCAGGACCGCCTCGCGCTCGATTTTCACGAGACAATGATGTCTCAGATGAGACGATCATGTCAACTGGATTGCCGGGAGATGTTCCTTGTGAACTGGCTACCAGCTCACGACCAGGCCCGGCGCTGCCAGGAGAATCGGGCCGGAAAACGTCGCCGCGGCACGTACATGGCATGCCGCGAACCCGCGTTCCTCCCACATGTGCGCCAGGAGCAGCGTACTCGCGCCCGACGCGGCGGCCAAAGCGCCAGCCTCTGCCGCGGTCAGCGAGCCGCGATGAGCCACGGATTCAGGCCCAGCCTCGAGCAAGGTCGCCTCGGCGACAAGGACGCCGACACCCTGAAAGAAGCTCTCCAGCCGTGCCGCCGGGCCGGTATCGCCCGTGTAACCGAGATCAGCCGAGCCCGCGAAATGGACGCGCATCGCCCAAGCGGGGATGTCGTGGATGGCCGGTGCAAAGGTGACCAGGGCATCGCCAATGCGCAGCGGCTGTTCCGGATCGAACTCCGCGATGTCGACCGTCGCCGCAAAGCGCCCCGGTTCGTCACACGCGTCGAACGGCTCAGCCGCGCGCGCCAGGATCCCAGCGCCGCCCGGGGGAAGCCACACCGGGGCCGGCCCAAGGGCGGGTATCGGGTTGTAGGCGAGGGCGTGACGCAGCGCCAGCAGATCGAGTACGTGGTCGATGTGCATATGCGAGATGATGACGGCATCGAGCGCGCGAAAATCGGCGTGACGGCGCAACTCCGGCAACGTGCCAGGGCCGAGATCGAGCACGATCGTCGTTTCGTCGCTTTGCACGAGCAGGCCGGAGCAGCCCATGCCGGCATTGGGGCTGGCCGCGCTGCCGCCGAGGACGGTCAACTGCATCGAGGGTATCGCTCCACACGGGGCATCGTCTGCCTTTGCCGATGTCGTCTCCGGTACGATACCGGACAGAAGCGATCGCCGTTTCCAGGAGGGCGCATGGCACTGATGAGTGGCCGGGAGATCCTCAGCGCGGCACGCGCTGGCGGGTACGCGGTTCCGGCCTTCAATGTCTTCAACCTCGAGATGTTGCAGGCAGCCTACCGCGCTGGGGAGGCGGAGCGGGCCCCGATCGTGGCGCAGGTCAGTCCGCGCTCGATCGACTATGCCGGGCTTCGGCCGTTGGCGAGCCTGGCGCGGGCGCTGGCGGAGACGGTGACCGTGCCGATTGCCCTGCACCTCGATCACGGCCCCGATGTTGCGGCCTGCCGGGCCGCGCTCGACGCGGGCTTCACCTCGGTGATGTACGACGGCGCAGACCTTCCCTATCGAGAGAATGCGCTGCAGACACGAGCGGTCGTGGATCTTGCCCACGCACGCGATGCGGCCGCCGAGGCAGAGCTGGGACAGGTCGGCCATGCCAGCCGCGAGCATCTCCCCACGGCGGCGTTCACCGACCCGGAGGAAGCGGGCCGCTTCGTGGCTGAAACCGGGGTAGATGCCCTGGCAGTGGCGATTGGCACGGTCCACGGCATGACCGATACCGGCGCCATGCTCGATCTCGCGCGCATTGCTGATCTGGCGCGCCACGTCGACGCCGCGCTGGTGATGCATGGCTCCTCCGGAGTCGACGACGAAACCTTGCGGCGCGCGGTGGAGGCCGGCATCCGAAAGGTCAATCTCTCGACTGCCTTGCAGAAGGTTTTCATGGCGGCGCTGCGCGAAAGCGCCACGGCGCCGGGCCACGAAACGGACGCCCGCGCCGTCCTGGCCGATGCCCGCGACGCGGTGACGGAGGCCGCCCGGCATCGCATTCGGGTGATCGGCGCGGCAGGACGAGGGTGACGGGGTCGTGGGGTGTCGGGGTGTTAGGAAGTAGACTCAACGCGGGTCACGCCTTTCGCCCCAACACCCTGACACCCCGACACCCACCGGAGGCAGAC
>CAYSXO010000081.1:7510-14627 GCA_964434995.1 uncultured Sphaerobacteraceae bacterium | reverse complement strand
CGCGCCCACGCACCGCGGGCAGTGTCGTCGATGGGCCACGAACGCGAACGCGTTGTTTGAGAACCCGCTGCAGCGATTGCCGCGAATCGTCGGCGCCTTTGCCGGCAGTTAACGTGACGTCTCGCCGGAGGTTGCTCGATGGCTGGCTGATGGCGGACGAAGAGTCGTGCTGCATGCCAGCGGCGGAGTTCGCGGGAACGTGAAGGATCGCGATCGAGGTGTGGTAGGCATGGCTGATGCGCACGCCACGGTCGTATCGAACGCGCCACGCGGTGGACGAGGCGAAGTCTTTGCTGCTAGTGGCTCCGCGCGCCTACCCGTCGAAACGTCCCGGTCGCCAGGGCGACGCCGGCTGCCGCGAGCGCGAGGCCGAGCCAGGCGAGGGGAGGCATGGCCTCACCAAGGAGGAGCCAGCCGATGACGGCGGCCATCGGCGGGACGAGGAAGAAGAGCGCTGACACTCGGCTGACTTCGCCGCGGCGGATCATCATCAGGAGGAGCGTCAGCGCGATCAGTGAATTGCAGACGACCAGGTAAAGGAGCGCCAGCCCGAACGGGACCGTCCAGGCAATCGAGCGATCGTCGAGCAGGAGCGCCAGGGGAAGCGTCGTAGCCAGACCAGCCGCGTATTGCACCGTGTTTGCCGTAACCGGGTGCTGGCTCACGCCAAAGCGCTTCTCATAGAGCGTGCCGACGGTCATCCCGGCCAGCGCTCCCACCGATGCCAGTACGCCCAATCCGGAGATGACCTCGACCGTGGAGCGCGCCAGGATGACCATCGCGGCGCCGGCCAGCCCGAGTCCGAGTCCAACCCACCCCCACGTGCCGACGCGTTCGCCGGTGAATCTGGGCGCGATCAAGGCGACCAGGATCGGTTGCAGGGCGGCAATGAGGGCGACCAACGCGGTCGAGATGTTCGTGGAGAGGGCGATATAGCCAAGAGAGAAATAGAGCCCCTGGATGAGGAAGCCGACGACGGCCAGATGCCCCCACTCAGCTGGTGAACGGGGCAAAGGCGGCCGCATGATGAGAAGCAACGGCAACAGGACGATCAGGACAATGGTGTAGCGTACGGCGAGGAAGGTCATCGGCCCGGTGTAGGTAACGCCGATCTTTCCGGCCGCGAACCCGCCAGACCAGAAGAGGAGAAAGATGGCCGGGGCCAATCTGATCAGGAGCGACGAGTCCGCCGGTTCGCCTCGCGCGCCCGGCGAGACGGCAATCGCCGGATCATCCGCGGGAAGCGAGCTGGCGGATGATTTCACGATATGGGCGTGGCGGCTGCCGGCGTGGCCGCCTGGCCAGGCGGCACGAGGTCGAGCGGCACATCGAAATCGCTGAACGAGTTGTGCATGTAATGCACTCGCGAAACCATGGCCTCGTTGAGGATGTATCCGTGCTCCTTTTCGACCCACCAGAGATACCAGGCAGCGGTCCGCCGTTGGGGCTCGGTCACTTCCGGAACGACGAAACTGAGGATCTGGGCCGGCACGCCGTCGACCATCTCCTCGCCGAGCATGGCGAAGCCGGTAGCGCCGGCATATTCCTCGCCCCAGTCAGCGGGAGGAACGCTCATGGCTCCTTCCTGGCGTGTCCAGCCGAGGTCTCCGGGGAGCTTGACCCAGCGAGTCGAGCCGATCACGACGGCTTCCATGCCCCCGGCGGCGTGGTATGAGAAACCTGGCGGGGCGCCATTGCCTCCGGCAGTAACCGCATGTTCGGCCACGGCCGCATTGCCCCGGCCATCGGCCAGCCACTGTTCGTAGCGCACGCTCGCCAGCGAAGTCAGCGCCTCCAGCCCGCGCTGATAGAGGGCTTCGCCTTCGGCGGTCGAACTGCCCTGCTCCACGGAAGCCGGTCCATTGATATTCGGGTCAGGCAGGAGCAGATAGAACGTCGCCTCCCCGGCCGCGCCGTCGACAGCAATGTCGAATTGCCACCAACCGGGCGCGTCGAGCGAATCCGTGGCCACCACGGCGCCCGTGGCGTCCGCATCTGGCTGCAACGGCAGGTCCCTAGCTTCACCGCCGGACAGGGCCCGCGCGGTCAGCTTGCTGATGCGGGGAGCGCTCGTCTCGTCGGCAATCGGCGTGCCCTGGCGAGTTGCCAGCGATAGCCGCAGCGTATTCGGCTCGCCGGGAATCAGCGGCGCGGCGGCAAGGGTGACCCACGGCGTCTCTTCCAGAAAGCCATCGCCTGCCGGCGCTTCGAGCACGGTACCGGGAGTGCGGTCCCAATCGGGCGGTTGAGAGCGGCCCATGAAGAACCACCACGCGCCGCCAGCGACAGCAGCAAGGACGATGAGTGCAATGACCCCGGCGACAATCCCTGTCGCGCGTCCCGGCGACTTCGCGGCCGCGTTCTTGTCGGGAGTATCCGTATTTGGCTGTTCGATCACGCTCTCAATGCCGATGACCCGCGTGGGCGGCGCGCGGTGCTGGGCTCCGGGCGGTCAGACAGGCCGCTTGTCCTTCGGGAGCGTCGAATGAACAGTGGCCGCTGGCTCCGTGCCCCGGCCTTGGTGACTCGGGCTGAAGCGTGACATGGACAATGCCGAACCTGTCCCGGAGCACCTCCGAGAGGTTCGCCATGCACGATTCCCAGTTTGCCAGATCCTCGGTTTCGACGTGCGCGGAGAGGGCGGGGAACCCCGAGGTGACGGTCCAGACATGGAGATCGTGGACGCCCTCCACACAAGGAAGCGACTCCAGCGTCTGGCGGACGTCCGCGATGACGACGCCTTTGGGCGCGGCTTCCAGGAGCACATCGACCGACTCGCGCAAGAGTGTCCATGCGCCGAAGATGACCAGCGCGCCGATCAGCGCGGAGAGGATCGGGTCTGCCGCGAACCAGCCGGTGGTCGCGATGACGATGGCGGCCACAATCGTGGCGACAGAGCCGAGAAGATCGCCGAGCACATGCAGAAATGCTCCGCGCGTGTTCAGGTTCTCCTTGTGCCCTCCCCCGCGGGAAAGGACCCAGGCGGCGGCCAGATTGGCGCAAAGACCCGCCACCGCGACGAGCAGCATGGACTGGCCCTTCACCTCAGGGGGATCCTGCAGGCGTTGCCAGGCCTCCCAGAAGATGTAGATGGCCATCACGATGAGGGCGACCGCGTTGACCAGGGCGGCCAGAATCTCCGCCCGCAGAAAGCCGAAGGTGCGTTCGGCCGTTGTGCGCCGCTGGGCGAGTGAGATGGCGAAGAGGGCCAGCCCGATCGCCGCAACATCCGTGAGCATGTGCGCGGCATCGGCGAGGAGCGCCAGCGAGTTGGAGATGTAGGCGCCGACCACCTCGACGACGAGGAAGACCGAGGTTATCACCAGCGCAATGACCAGCGGCTTGCGCTCGACGCGCTCTGCCGGCCCTTCGCCCGGGGTGTCGCGATCCTCGTGGTGTGTGTGCGGATGGCCGTGGCTCACGCCTGTCCTGTTCCTTCAGCCGGAGTCGCGTGCCTCATGGAGATCATGATAGAGCCAAAGTACGCGCCACGGGAAATCGCGCGACTGGGAATGGTAGGCTCGGCGCTGCCGGATGCCGGCCAGCAGGGACGATGAATTGCCGATGTGGACGTATTACCACGATGCTGCCACCACCTACCGCTCCCCCGTGGCGCGGTGGCAGCCAGTATTGCTCCACGCGCTGCTTATCGTTGCGGTTCTCCTCCTGCCGGTGCAAGCGCGGGCTGGCGCTAGCCATCCGCATCCGCACGCGCTCGTCCAATTGCTGCTCGATGCCAGTGATGGCGCAATCGACCATCATTCCGACAGCGATCGTGCCGGAGATGGGCATGCGAGCCATGCGCCTGACGCTTCCGGACTTCGCGCGCACGACCCGGACACGCCCTCGTTCGAAAAGCCATCCTTCGCGGCCAGTAGTCTGGCGGTCCTGGCGATGTCGGTCATCATTTTGGGCTTCCTCGTGGCAGGCGCGAGTGGGGACTGGCCGGCGGCCGCGACTCGCCGAGGCCGTGTTCATACGTTGGAGCCTCCTCCGCCTCGCCGGCTGTCTGTCTGATCAACAAACCAGACACGACGGCTGAGTCCGCGTCGCGTGACGCGGATGGCCAGGAGGAGTAAAGTCATGCAGCGAATCAATGCGCTTCTACTCGTGGGAAGCCTGGCGCTCGGTTGCGCCCTGACGGCGATTGCGCCGATGGTGGCCGACGCGCACGAGCGCCGCACCGTTGGCGACGGTACGTATCAGATTGTGATCGGGTTCAAGAACGAGCCGGTGTTCGCCGGAGACAAGAGCGGGCTGGAGTTCTGGGTTACCGAGGTTTCCAGGGCGACCCCTGTCGCCGGTGACGCGGAAGGCGTTCCTGTTGAAGGCCTCGAAGAAACGCTCCAGGCCGAGGTCATCTTTGAGGATCAGACGATGACGTTGCCGCTCGAGGCGGCCTGGAACGAACCGGGGAGCTACGGCAGCGATTTCTTCCCCAGCCAGCCCGGTACGTACTCGTTCCGCATCTACGGAATGATTGGCGACACCGAGATCGACGAGATCTTTACCTCAGGGCCGGAGACCTTCGGTGACGTCGGCGATCCGGCGCCATTGCAGTTTCCGAAGTAGTTCTTCAGCGCCGCGCCGCCCGGACCTGGTTTCGGCGCGAGCGCGGCGCACCTGAGTCGTCCATTGGCGCCCCAGGAATCGCGGATCCGCGATTCCTGGGCCCATTGGCCTACATGCCGTGCACTTCACCACGGAAAGCTCTCATGCGCAGAAACGTTTTCGTCGCCATGCTTGTTGTGGCCGGGCTTGCCCTTTGCGTGATCGCCGGTCGGGAGCAGGCGGCGGCCCACGCTGCCCTGGACCGGAGTGACCCGCCAGCCGGCGCGGTGCTGTCAGAATCCCCTGGCGAAATTCGGCTCTGGTTCACGGAGCCGCTGGAAGTGGCCTTCACTGGCGCTGATTTGCTCGATGCCTCGGGTCAGCCTGTACCGGGTACACGCGCACGCATCGCCACAGACAACCCGTATCTGCTCCTCCTGACCCTGCCCGGCCTCGCCGATGGCCCATACACCGTCGCCTGGCGAACCCTCTCATCGGCCGATAGTCACACGCTGGAGGGGTATTTCGGGTTCAGTGTCGGTGTGGCTGGGGCGGCCGCGCCACTCGGCGAGGGTAGTGGCGCAACAACCGATCGCGCCCGCGAGCTGACGCGCGGATTTGCATTAGTCGGCCTGGCAGCGCTTCTGGCGGTCGCTCCGATCGTCCTGATCGTCCTCGACCCCGCGAGGAAGCGCGTCCTGGCGCTATCGTCTTCGCTCGAACGCCCGCTGCGCGGTTATACCGTTGCCGCCATCGGGGCGGCGTTCCTGTGCAGCCTGGCCGCCCTTGCCGCCCAGGCAACGGCCATCGCGCCCGATAGGACGTTGCCTGCTGCCATCGCGGAAACCCTGGTGGGTACGCGCTACGGCCATTTCTGGCTCTGGAGGGCCGTGCTTCTCGGGGTGTACGCGGTGCTGATTGCTGGCGCGCTCTGGGGGTCCGCCGTCTGGAGACGGCCACTCGTGATCGCCGCCACGCTTGTCTCGCTCGTCTTGCCGATCCCATTCAGCCTCGTCTCTCATGCTGCCGCACAATCGGAAGGGCGCATTCCGGCCGTCACAGCCGATGCGCTCCATCTCCTCCTGGCGTCCGTCTGGGCGGGTGGGCTCTTCATGCTTGTTCTCGTTCTGCTGCCGGCCCTGCGTCCGTTGCATCGGAACGAGCGCGCGGACGCGCTGCATGCCGCGTTGCCCCGGTTCTCGATCGTTGGCATCGCGGCCTGGGGTGTGCTGGCCCTCTCCGGACTTTATGGCGCCTGGATGCAGGTGGGCACGGTTGCCGCTCTGCGCGAAACCGACTACGGGCAGGCGCTCCTCCTGAAAGGGGTCCTGCTTCTGCCGGTTCTGGCACTGGCCGCGTGGCACTTCGTGCTTGGCCGAGCGTCTATTTCGGACGAGCAATTGCGGCGATTTCCGCGCACGCTCGTGCTCGAGGCCGGCCTCGTCGTCCTGGTGTTGCTGGTTGCCGGGCGTTTGATTGGACTCGAGCCGGCACGGGTGGTGGTCGCCAGCCGAACCCCGAGCGCAATCGAACGGCCGATCGCGTTCGCGGCCGACGCCGGCAATCGAACAGGCAGCCTGGTCATCTCACCAGGAATCGCGGGGGTCAACCTCTTTGCCGTCGTCGTTGATGGGGAGGCGCTTCCCGGTCAGAGCGAAGCCGTCCTACGCTTCTCACCCGTTGGCCGCGACATTGGCGAACAGGAATTACGGCTTCCCGCCGTCAGCGTCAATCGTTTCGAGGCCTCCGGCGACGAGTTGGCGCTAACGGGAGATTGGCGGATTACCGCGTTCGTGCGCAAGATCGGCGCGTTCTCCTGGGCTACCGACATGGTGGTGACGATCGGCGTGGCGCCGCCAGCGGCTCCGGTCGCCGATCCGCCGCCGCACTTCAGGCCGGGCGGCGCGGCGGGCATGCTGATCGTCGCAATAGCCATTGGTCTTGGCGCGGTGGCCATTGGGGAGCATCGTGCTCCGCATAGAACACGAGCGTCATTGGCGGCTGCTTGCGCCGTCGCGCTTGTCGCGGGCGCTGCCGTGCTCGGCGCTGCTCGCATTCCCCCGCCCGTCGTCGTGGCGGACAGCGCGGAGGTAGCCGTCGTGGCCACCCCAGCGCCGCCCGCTTCGCCAGAAACCGGGCACGCCGCGCACCATGCTGACCATGCACGATCGGCAACGCCCGAAGCGGCTCGACTCGCCGCGGCCGGGACGCCATATGCCGTGGGTGGCCTGCGCGTCACGCTCCAACCGTCTTCAGCCGATGCGGATGAACCCGTCCTCGCGGTTCACGTGGCCGGGGCGGATGGCGTGCCGCTCACCGATGCGCGTGTGGTGATTGCCTGGGAAATGCCGGGCATGGAGGGCAGTCGCGACGAAGGTATTGCCGATGAGGTCGAACCCGGCCGCTATCAGGTTGCCGCGCCGCCAATGGCCATGCCGGGTGAATGGCAGGTACGCGCGCGTGTCGCCCAGGGGGCAGCCAACGAGCATTGCCAGGTTCGTCCTTTTGGTGCGCTAGGCCGCGCCGCAAGCGTGCCACGGGCCACGTGGTACGCTTGCTCCGCCGC
>CAYSXO010000081.1:0-7468 GCA_964434995.1 uncultured Sphaerobacteraceae bacterium | reverse complement strand
GAGACAACCGCGCTGTTCACTGGACGGCCACCGTTATCTGGGGCTTGGCGCTGCTGAGCCTCATGCTTCTGCCAACCAACTTTCGCGCCGGGGCGGAGACACTACACGGGCATTCGCTGGCGCAGCTCTGGATCGATGCCGCCGATGGCCGCATCGATCATCATCACCCAGCCGGCGCGCATGACGCTCTGGTCGTGTTGGGCAGTTGGCTTGATCCTCGCGTTGATCTGGCGGCGCCAAATGCGGAGGCCGCCCCGGGCCAGGGCCAGCCGGATGTCGGCGAGCACGAGCAGTCAACGGCCGCTCCCGGCGGCATTCATCTACTCCTGTCGTTCGTCACGTTTGTTCCTCCCGCCATTGCGGCGGCCGTGCCCACCTATGCCGTGACTCGGCCACCCGTTGGGCGCACTCCGCGTGTCCTGCTCCCTCCACCCAGGCTGGAGCCGATTGGAGCGTAGCCGGGCGAACCATTCTCGCTCCCCGCGCTCCCGCCAATCCAGTTCCTTTGCCACAATTCGTCGAGCAGATTCATTCGAGGCAGTGGGTTCAGCCGGGCTGCTTCTCTTCTCGAATTTGCAGCACAGTGGATTTTGGAGGTTATGCGTGTCGACTCTTCATCGACAGGGCCGCTCTCTGACATTCGGCATCATCCTCTCGGCCTTGCTCGTGGCGGGCAACGCCGGGTTAGCGTTTGGTCACGCGGAGCATGGGCACCCAGCCCGCATTCATGAAGGCCGTTGTGACGACCTGGGCCGGGTCGCGTTTCGCCTGAATGGCGTCGGCGGCAGCGTTGATCTGGACAACGCGCCTGTCGACGTGCCGGCAGAGGTCAACCCAGACGTGGCCTATCAGGTGATGATCAGTGAGACGATGATTGACGGAACGATCGACGATCTGCTGGCGAGTAATCATGCGCTCATGATCTACGAGAGCGACGACGAGATGAACGCCATTTCCTGCGGGAATCTGGGCGGCGCAATGGACGGCGATTCGCTCATCACCGGGCTGGCCGAGGCGGGGATCCCAGGCCATTTGGGGTTCGCGATCTTCACGCCTGATGACGATCGGACCCACATCCAGGTCATCGTGGGACACGCGATGGCGCCGATTTCCGCCTCCGGAGCGAGCGGCCATGCTGACAACGACGATGCCCATGCTGCCGGGGATGCGCACGACGACGGAGCGGAGGGTGGCCATGACGCCGAAGCTACACCAGACGCCTAGACCACCTGTCTGGCTGACAAGAGCGCTCGTTCCGCTGACCCTGATGCTGGTGCTGCTCAGTCTCAACGCGCCGGGAGCGTCCGCGCACGTCGAAGTCGACGTCGGTGACGGTCAATACATGATGGAGATCGGCTTCCGAGACGAACCTGCCTTCCTGGGCCAACCGAACGCGATCTTCATTCACGTCGAGGAGTACGGTACCGGTGGGACCGAGCCGGTCGAGGGACTGGCGGCAACCCTCACCGCCGAAGTGACCAAAGACGGAAAGACCTTTAGCCCAGCGCTTGTACCCATGGGAGATGGAACGTACGAGGGAGCGTTCGTCCCAACCGAAGTTGGAGACTACAGTTTTCGGATTTCCGGGACGATCGGGGACGCCACCGTCGATGAGACCGTGAGCTCGAGCCCCACGACGTTCAATAGCGTCGAGCCGTTGAGCTCGATCGAATTCCCGGTTGCGCAGCCCGACGTTGCCCAGTTTCAGGCCGACTTGCAAAGCGCGAAAGCGGACGCCGCAATCGCCCGGACTCTCGGGATCGCCGGAATTGCCGCGGGGTTGCTCGGGCTGATCGTCGCCGCGGTCGCGTTTGCCCGCTCTGGCAGGAGCGCACCTGCAGATGCGCCCGCGACGCCGCTGGCTGCAGAGCCAACGAGCAAGTTGATCCGGTGAGAAGCCGGTGACCATCTCGCAAGGGACTCTCGTGAATCCGTGCGGGAAGGCGCTTGCCGTCGTTGCGCGTTCGGCGCTGGTGGTGGTCGCTATTTCCGTGCTCTTCGCGGCGTCGGCGCTGCCAACACGAGCGCACGCGTTTCTCCAGTCGAGCGATCCCCCCGCGAACGCGGTCGTGCCAACCGCACCCGGCACGGTGACCCTGCAATTCACCGAGCCGCTCGAAACCTCGTACTCGAGGGTCGAGCTCTTCGACGAATCGGGATCAAAGGTCTCCGGGGCCGTCAGTACGGTCGGGACGGATCCGTACACCATGACGGTCGAGATTCCCGCCGGGCTTGGCAACGGTACGTATTCCCTCCTGTGGCGCACGCTATCGACCGTCGATGGCCACACGGCCCAGGGCTACCTGCCATTTACTGTCGGCACCCAGGCCGATGTACGCATTGTCGATGCACCGGTCGCCAATGCCACGGCAAGCGCCGTACCGGAACTGGCGCTTGCCGCCGCGCGATGGCTGGCCCTGGTCGGGCTGATCGCCACGGTCGCGATCTGGTCAATCTGGCTTTTCGTTGTCCGGCCCGCCCTGTCACCGGTTTGGCAACTTGGCCCGAAGACAACCCGGCGCGTGCGCGCCTACACAATCGGCGCGGTGATCTTTTCGCTCCTCGCGAACGTGGTGGCGCTCGTGGTGCAGGCCATGTCGATTGCGGGCCCCGAGGGCCTGTTCGGCGGGCTGAGGACCACGCTGAGCGAAACGCGGTATGGCACCTGGTGGCTCATTCGGGTCGGCTTGCTGCTGATCTTCGCCGCGCTGCTGATGGGCGTTGCCTGGTGGTGGCCGCGGAGGCAACCGATCACGACCCGTTTGACCTTGCTCGCCGCGCTGGTGTTGCCGATCCCCTACTCGATGATCTCCCATGCGGGCGCGGAGCCGGTGGGCCAGGCAACCGCGATTGCGTTCGATTATGCCCACCTGCTGGGCGCCTCGGTGTGGGCCGGAGGACTCCTGTTTCTCATCGTGGCGCTGGCGCCAACCGTGCGGAATCTCACCCCGGCTGGTCAGAAAGTCGTCCTTGGCCGGGCCATCCCCCGATTCTCTCTGCTGGCACTGGTTGCCTGGGGCGTGATGGCGCTGACCGGGTTCTATTCATCGCTGCTTCAGGTCGGCAACATCCCGGCGCTGATCTCCACGCCGTATGGGCAAACGCTCATCCTGAAGCTGATCCTCGTCGTGCCGTTGCTCCTGCTGGGAGCGTTCAACCTGATTGTCGTGACGCGTCGATTGCGGCGAGCGGAAACCGAGGACCGGGTCGAGCGGTGGGGCAATCATTTTGTGACGGCGCTGATCGCGGAGGCCGTGGTCGTCACCCTGCTGGTTGGGGTGGTTGGCATGCTCATCGGCACGCCGCCCGCGCGGCAGGTCATGGTCCAGGAGGCGGGAAGCCTGCGCATACCGCTTGACGCGGACGGGCAGACCGGATCGCTGATCATCACCCCCGGCACCGTTGGGCAGAATCACTACCGGCTCGAACTTGGAACCGGGCATGAGGCGCATCTGCGCAACCCGGCTATCACCGATGCGGCCCTTCGCCTCGAACTCCCCGAGCAGCGGACGGGACAAATCGACGTATCGCTCATCGCCGCGCCGAGCGGCGGCTACGAGGCGCATGGGTCGGAGATTTCGCTGCCTGGCGACTGGCAAATGCAGACGACAGTGCGGATGCCCGGGCAG
This sequence comes from uncultured Sphaerobacteraceae bacterium, assembly GCA_964434995.1. Lineage (GTDB taxonomy): Bacteria > Chloroflexota > Chloroflexia > Thermomicrobiales > UBA6265 > JACCXM01. The sequence goes on along the minus strand of CAYSXO010000081.1, from coordinate 3,839 downwards.
CCCGACTGGGTGGTCAATGTCACCAGACCCATCACGGCTGAGCCGCCTGCCAGTCAGGCCCCTGGGCCACCGCCACTGTTCGCGCCAATGGGCATTGCCGCGCTGGCCCTCGTGATTCTCGGGATGGGCGGCATCGTTGCCGCGGGTTTCGACCGCGCCCCACGATTTCGCAGGGAAGCGATCGGGCTGGGGACCGTCGCCATCCTCGCCGGAATTGTCCTGTTGGCCCAGGCGCGAATTCCTCCGACGGACCTGACCGCGGCTGATCCCGAGGTTGCGATCGCCGCCCTCGACCCAGGAGCGGTCGAGCGTGGCAGCGCCCTGTTTGCCCAGAACTGCGCGGCTTGCCACGGTCCAGGGGCAAAAGGAGACGGACCAGAGGCTGCCAGCCTGGCGCGGCCTCCCGCGGACCTGACCTCGGGACATAGCGTGCCGCATCCCGATGTGGACTATGCATTCTGGATAGAGAACGGCATCGCCGGCACAGACATGCCCGCCTTCGGCAGCACGCTCGATAGTGGGCAGATACAGGATGTCATCGCGTACGTGCGCAGCCTCCAGCAGTCGGCGCTCCTGGCGCGGGATGCGCCCGGACCCGAGGATTGCGTCGTCGAGCCGCGCACCCTCGATAGCATCGCTGCCCTGGCTGACGATGCAATACCAGTCGAGCCGCCAAATGCGACGGAGCGTGGGGGAAATCCCGCGGATGAGGCCACCCAGGCCGAGGTGACACATGTTGCGCGGGAAATGGTGGCATGCTCGAACGCGGGCGACATTCTGCGCCGGTTGGCGCTCTACAGTGATGACCGCTTGCGGTTCGCGTATCCCGATGGCCCAACGCGGGCGCTGGAGGCGATCGCCGAAACGCCGCTTCCTCTGGCGCCATACGAACGGGTGGCCCTGGTGGGGGTCGAAGATGTGCGAACGCTTGACGATGGCCGGGTGAGCGCGCGGGTGATTGTTGACAACCCGGCAGCGCATTCGCACGATCCCGCGGTCGCCGCGCAATCTGTTCAGCAGGAGACCGCGCGCCTCATTTTTGTCAACGAGAACGGATCCTGGCGCGTCGATGAAACGCGCAGGGAGGAGACAGCAACCGATGTCAACCCCGTCGCAACCCCGGCCTCAGGCTGAAGGCGCTCGCCCAGAGCGCACTGGGCAGCGTGAGTCGGGTCGGGCACGGCGCAAGGCCGCCGCGGAGCAGGCCGCCCGGCGAAAGCAACTGATGTGGCTTGGTGGGGCAGTGGCGGCCGCGCTGGTGGTCGCGCTCGTGCTCATCCTGGTGAACAGGCCGCGAGACACTGGCGCCCCAATCGTGCTGGCCGCCCCGCTGCCGGAGTCGATTGCAACCAGCGGGTTCATGATGGGCGACCCGGATGCTCCCCTCTCGGTCCTGGAGTGGGGCGACTACCAGTGCCCGGGCTGCGGCATCTTCGCGCGGGAAGTGGCGCCGCGCCTGATCGAGAAGTACGTGGAACCAGGACAGATGAATTTCGAGTTTCGGAGCTTTTCCTTCCTTGGGGAGGAGTCGTTCCGCGCAGCCGAAGCGGCACTGTGCGCGGCCGATCAGGACGCATTCTGGCCGTATCACGAGACGCTCTACCTCAATCAGCAGGGAGAAAACCTGAACGCGTTCGCCGATGAACGATTGAAGCAGATTGCCGCCGATCTGGCGCTCGACACCGAGGCGTTCAACAGTTGTCTTGAAAGCGGAGAAAAGCGCGCCGCCGTGGAGCAGTCGGCGGCCGACGCGCGGGCGCAGGGCATCACTTCGACGCCGTCGGTATTCGTCAATGGCGTTCGCCTCGAGGATTGGCGCAATTGGGACGCGGTTACTCAGGTGATCGACGCCGAGCTGGGAAAGAGCTAGGCGCGCGGTGACGAACACGGCGCGGACCCCAGCTCTGACAAAGGTGACGGTTGCCCTGGCTCTGGCCGGGGCTGTGCTGGCGAGCTATCTCACGGTTGTTCACGTCAACACGGACGCTCTGGTCTGTGGCCTGGGCGATTGCCAAACCGTGCAGGCCAGTGAGTTCGCTACCATTGGTCCTGTCCCTGTTTCACTCTTTGGTCTGGGCATGTACGTGTCCATTCTTGGCGCCATGGTGCTCGCGTGGCAACGGCCGGATTGGACCGTTGCCGCGCATTCAGCGGCGTTCGCCGTGGCGTTGGCCGGAGCGGTGTATGCGGTCTACTTGACCTGGATCGAAGTAGAGGTAATTCACGCGATCTGCCAGTGGTGCGTGATCTCGGCGACGCTGACGCTGGCCCTGACGATTGTGCTCGGCGTGATGCTCTGGCAGGCGTTCACCTCGCCAAGCGTGGCGGAATCCGAAACCGAGATGGAACATGCCGCGTCGTAGAGTGTGGACCAGGGCGATAAGGACCACTGGGGCTGGGCGGTGCTTGGCCGCTCGCGGTACCATTGTGGACATAACATTCGCGAGTCGTGAGGCTCGCGATTCACGCGTTCAGGCGCCGTTGTCCGTAAACTCGGGAGTGCGAATGTGACGAGAATTGGCCAGCAGCTTCTGATCGTCGTCTTCGCGCTCGCGCTTCTCTCTGCACCACTCGCTGACACCGTTCCAACCGTCGCAAGTCAGACATCCGGGGCCTATCACTGGGCCCGCAAATCGACGCCGGTAACGATTCAAGTTGGCAACAACATGAGCGGCGGGTGGAACAAGCGCCTGCGAGACGCCATTACCGATTGGAACCGGGGAGACACGGTCATCCTGCGAGAAGTTTCCGGCAGTTCCGGTGGTCAGAACTGTACCGACCGGAAGGGCAACATCCAGGTTTGTAATGGGCGGTATGGTGACCAGGAGGGTTGGCTCGGCCTGACCCGCCTCTACTTCAATGCCTCGGGCGATCACGTCGAGGCCGCCACCGTCCAGATGAACGATTCGTTCTTCGATCAGAACGGCGGCCGGTATAACAGTGAAGCGGCCCGCGTCCACACCATTTGCCACGAAATGGGCCATGCAATCGGCCTCGATCACGTCGACACCCGGTCGTGCATGAACAATAGCCAGTTCGCGGTTTTCAACTACGTCGAGCCGATCAACAAGGACTTTCGCGAATTGGCCCGCATTTACAAGCACAAGGATTCGACCACGACGGTGGCCGGGAAACAGAAGAAGAAGGACAAGAGCGAGAAGAAGAACAAAAAGGGAAAGAACAACCGGAAGCAGGAGGCGCGCGAGGCGCGCAAGAAGTTGCGGAAGAGGAACAAGGCGTCCTCCAGCTTCTTCGAACCGACATCGCTGCCGTCGGTGCCGAGCGGTCTGGTTGGCGACGAAACGATTACTGTGGAGCGCCTGGATGACGGGCGGCAGATGGTGACCTACATCACCTGGGCGAACCCGTAGCGCGCTGCTCGAGAATCTCATCTGGGTTCAGAAAGAGTTGGAGAACGCCGAGAGCATCACTCTCGGCGTTTTCGTCTGCTCGGCCGAAATCATCATGGTCGGGCCGATCCTCCCCGATCCGCGCGTTCTCGAGTGGATGGCGCTGATATTTGCTCGTCGTTCATGCACGGCGTCCGCGGAGTCTGGTATCTGGACGGAGCATGAGGATGTTCGAGTGCTCGAGCATTGGCCCTACCAGGTGTCATCCGAAGGAGAGAGGGATCTTGACTCCACGCCGCTTCCATTCGAGGAGAGCACGAGATTCCTCGAGGGTTCGGACTGATACGAAATCCGGGTGATCAGCGCCTCATGCGCGGAGAGCGCCCTCACCCCAACCTCCGCTCCCAGTGCGCTGGAAGAGGGGGAGGTATTGGCTCAAGTAATGCCGTTGCCGCGACGAACCCTCACCCCAACCCCGCTGCCAGTGCG
>CAYSXO010000080.1:0-14663 GCA_964434995.1 uncultured Sphaerobacteraceae bacterium | reverse complement strand
CTACGCCGAGAACCCGCCCAAGAAGTACCAGGACATCTACCCGATCAACTTCGACTCTCCTGGATGGCGTGAACTCTGGCTGGAGCTGCGGCGCCTCATCCTCTTCTGGGTTGCGCAGGGGGTGAAGACCTTCCGCGTCGACAACCCGCACACCAAGCCGACTATCTTCTGGGAATGGCTGATTACTGACGTGCAGCAGGCGCACCCGGAGGTCATCTTCCTCTCGGAGGCGTTCACCCGGCCGAAGGTGATGCGCTCGCTGGCCAAGGCCGGCTTCACCCAGAGCTATACCTACTTCACCTGGCGTAACTTCAAGCGCGAGTTGGAGGAGTATTTCACCGAGCTGACCCAGAGCGAAATGAAGGAGTACTACCGGGGCAACCTCTTCCCGAACACGCACGACATCCTCCCGTTTATCCTGCAGGAGGGAGGGAGGCCCGCGTTCAAGATGCGATTGGCCCTGGCGGCGACCCTATCCTCGGTTTACGGCATCTACTCCGGCTACGAGCTGTGCGAGAACACGCCGGTGCCGGGGCGAGAGGAGTACCTCGATTCCGAGAAGTATGAGTTCAAGGCGCGCGACTGGGAAGCGCCGGGGAACATCATCCCGTACGTCACGCGCCTCAACGACATTCGCCACGAGCACCCGGCGTTACAGTTCTATGACAACCTCCGCTTCTACCCGAGCGACGACGAGAACATCACCTGCTATGGCAAGGCGACGCCAGATGGTTCGGACCGCATAGTTGTTGTCGTCAACCTCGATCCGTTCGACCCGCACGAAACGTGGCTCCATTTCCCGCTGGTCGAGTGGGGCTTGCCACCGGGGGAGCCGTTCCAGGTGGAAGACCTTATCACTGGCGAGACGCACATCTGGCACGAGCACCAGCACATGCGCCTCGACCCGCACGATGAACCGGCGCGCTTCTACGCGATCCATCCCATCCGTCGCATCAGCTACGCGGAGGGGTGCGGGTGATTGTGTCGAGGTGTCGAGAAGGCGAGGAATCGTGAGAGAGACGGCAAGACGGCGAGACGTGAGTCGGAAGTCGTGAGCCGACTGGCCAATAGCCGCCAGCTAGTATCCAACGGTCACCGGCCAGTGGCTCGGCTCGTGAGGAGCCTCCTAGCGGTGGTTCTCGTCGCCGTCGTGGCGCCGATGTCCGCGTTGATGCAGCACGAGGACGCACGGCGGGACGATGCTGGACCGGCGACCCGGCACGCCCAGGTCATCGCGCAGGGCGTGGCGGCCATGCCATCGACGAACGTCGCGTGGCGCGTCGGAGTGCGGCGGGCCTCCCCGTCACACCGCGCGCATGCCGAAACGCGGGAGGCCGGGTTCATCCTCGCGGACGATGGCGCGATTGCGGTGAGCGACGGCCAGGGGCAGGTGCTGGCGCGGCTCTCGCCAGGCGAATCCATCTGGACGTCTGCTGGCGAGGAGCGGGCGGTCTTCAACGCGGATGGACGAGGCGGCGACTATTACGACATTGCCTTGACAGCCGCCTCGGCTCGGAGCGGCGAGACGATCGGAGAACCGTTCGCCGCGCCGAAAGGGGCCGTCTTCGACATCGACCTGATCCGCGATGTACTCGCGCATGGCAACGAGCTTGACCTGGCCGCTGGCGCGGCGCCGACGCTCCTTCTGGTGACCCGCGGGAGTGTCTTCTTCGACTCAGGCGATGGCGAAATTGGCGAGTTGGCGGCAGCCGAGTCCATGCTCATCGTGGGCGACGTCGTCGTCACCGGGGCGAGCCGGGCTCCGGCCACGTTCGTGGCCGCGCGCATTGGCGCGGAGCAACCGGCGCGGGTCACCCTGCCGGGCGCGGTGGGCACACCCGTGCTCGCGCCCAGGGCCAGCCCTGTTGCCGGAGCCACACCGTTGGCAGGCGCGGCGGCTATCTTGCGCATATCCGCGTTTGCCTGCGAACCGCTTCCGGGCGAAGCGACGGCCACTCCCGAGTGTGGCGAGCCCGCGGTGGGCGTCCCGTTCGTGGTCGAGCAGCGCGGGCAGGAGCCGCGCCGTCGGCCCGCGAGCCCAACTGGCCAGGCGACCTTCGCCAATCTCGCGCCCGGCGAGACGACCCTTGCGGTTACGCTCCCCGGTGGGGTGGTCACCGCGATGGCCTCCTGTCGCAACGTCTTCGGCGACGAGATCGCGGGGGCGCGTGGACGCAACGCGGTAACCCTCGACCTCGAACCCGGAGACGACATTGCGTGTGAGTGGAGCATCGCGCCGGCAGAAGGCCGCAACGAGGTCGGCTCGTCGCTGATGGTGGCAATCCGCGCCTGCCCCCAGGGGATGACGCTCGAGAGGCTTGCCGCCGATGCGTGCGAGCCAGGCCCGCCAGGCGTTTCATTGACCCTGCGCCATCGCGGTGACGACGCGCCGCTCGGCGTGGCGCGAGCGCTTCCCGAGAGCTGGGCGTGGGATGGGCTGGCGCGGGGCGCCTATTCGATCGAGGTCAACGCTATCCCGGAAGGGTTCGCGACGTTCGCCCTTGATGAAGAGCCGCCGAGCAGCGAGGCGGGCGCGCCCGAGTTCACCCTCCGCATTCCGGAGGGCGTCAGCGTCCGCGAGCGGACCCTGTTTCTCTTCCCGCCCGATCTGCCGCGCACCCTCTCATTGACCATCGATCTTCTTGCCTGCCCGCCCGGCATGACGGCCGAGTTGCTGGTCGCGGAGTTGTGCCTGCCCGCCCCGCCGGGAGCCCGGCTGGTGCTGCGCGAGCGTGGAGCGCCAATCGAGCCGTTTACCACCGCCGACAATTCCTGGGTCTGGGCCAGCCTGGGACCGCTCGACTACGAGGTGCAGGTCGAGGCGCTGCCGGATGGATTCACCGGCGTGCAGCTCGATGACGGCCCGAACAGGGGCGCCGAAGGCTCGTTTACCCTCGCGCTCTCCGAGTCGCTGCCAGATGCGCGGCACGCGCTCTACCTGTGGCAGCCCTTCGGCGATCCAGATGTGAGCGATGCCGACGGCGACGGTCTGGCAGATGCCGTGGAGTTGTCGATTGGCGCTCATCCCTTCCTGATCGACAGCGATGAGGACGGCCTGACCGACCGCGACGAGGTCGATTTCTTCGGCACCGACCCGCTCCAGCCCGATACCGACGATGATGGTCTGACCGATGCCGAAGAGACGATGACGCTCTTCACCAATCCCTTCCTCGCCGATAGTGACGGCGATGGCGCGGACGATGCCGAGGAGGTTGCCGCTGGCTCCGATCCGCTCGATCCCGTGAGCCTCCCCGCGACGCCCATACCCACGCCTACGCGGGCGCCAACGTTGACGCCAGAGGCCGTGGAGACACCAATACCGACCCCAACGCCGTCTCCCAGCCCGGCGCCGACGCCGATGGGCACGCCTATCCTGGCGCCCGGCACGCCCACCCGGCAACCAGCGATTGCGCTCACGGCCATTGCGACGCTGGCTGATCTGCCGCTGGCCACCCCTCATGCCATGACGCCTGCTGTCGCACCCGAGGCTGCGCTCGACGGCGATGGGCTGGCAACTCTTGACGAGATTACGATTCATGGCACAAACCCGATCGTGGCCGATAGTGATGGCGACGGCGTGAACGACGGGGATGAGGTGGCGGCGGGAACGGACCCGCGCATTCCGGACGATCGCTAGAGACGAAGCCGCTGGGAGACCGTGAGCTGGCAGGAGGCAGAGCGTGAGCGAGCAGCGAATCTGGAGGCGGATGATCCGGAGCGCCGTCACGCTGTCGTTACTGGCGGGATTGTTGCCCCTGCTTGGTCTTTTCGCGCCCCAGTCAGACAAGGCGCAAGCGAAATCGCATGCAGATGCAGGCCAGGCAGTCGTTATTGCGCATGGCGTCATGCCGCGCCTCGATGGAGAGGTTGCCTGGCGGGTGCGTCCCTACCGCGCGGCCCTGCCGCATCGGTCGGACGTCTCGGGCCGTCCGGCGGGGTTTGTGCTGGCGGATCTGGGCGCAATCGGCGTCGCCGGGATGAGCGGCAAGCTCATCTCGCGTCTCGCCCCCGGGCAGGCTGTCTGGACGCCGCCCGGAGTCCCCACGGCGATCGTCAGCCTCGAGGATCGCCCCGTCTCCTATGGGGAAATTGCCCTCGTCCCAACTGCCGAGTTGTCCGGCGCCGAGTGGGAGGTGGCCAGCGCGCCGTTCACCCTGCCCCGCGGCGAGGCGTTCGATCTCAACCTGGCGCAGGGCACGGTTACGCGTGGGGAAGGGAACAGCGTTGACAGCGGCGTTGCCCCGTCCCTTCTGCTGACGACGAGCGGCACGGTCCGGGTGGAGACGGTGTCAGGCGAGGATGTCGAGGTTCCGGCCGGTGAAATCGTCCAGCTCGACGGAGCGGCAACGGTCATCGGGGCGAGCCCCGGCTCGTCGACCTTCGTTGCGGCCGTGGTGGCCGCGAGAGCGCCCGCGACGGTGATGCTTCTCGATATTCCCCGGCCAACCATCGCGCCAGTGGCGACGCCAACGGCAACTCTTCCGCCCGTACAAACGCCCATCGCCACTCCTTCGCCGACAGCCGCGCCGACGCGAACACCGATTCCCACGGTGACCCCGACGCCAACGATCGCCCCGGTCGTGCCGGCGGCCATTTCCGTCTCGTCGTTCATCTGCCCGGTCGCCTATGCGGGGAGCGACTACGCGGCCGACTGCACGAGCCCATCGGCTGGCGTCGAGTTCACGATCAGTAAAGGGGAGACAGCAGTACAGTCGGCCGCGGCAGGTGAAGACGGCGACGTGTTGTTCACGGATATTGCACCCGGCGAGGTGCAGCTCGGCGCGGGCGTGCCGGGCGACTTTGCCTCGTCGCGGGTGCGTTGCCTGAACGTTTTCGGCGACGACATCGCCCGCCGGGCCGGGACCAATCTGATCGCGCTGACACTCGAGCCGGCGGACGACGTCGACTGCGACTGGTACATCGTGCCGGAGGATGCGCGGGGGGAGGAGCCGGCGCTGACCGTCTTCATTCGGGCCTGCCCGGAGGGGATGACCCCGGAGACGCTGGTCGGCGACGCCTGCGACAGGGCGCCGGAGGGAACGGCGTTGTCGCTCGTCGCCGGAGGTGAGCCGTTCGGCCCATCCGAGGTCACGGCAGACGCCTGGATCTGGCAGTCGCTGCGGGCGTCGCCGGTCGGGCTGAATGTCGATGCCATCCCGGAAGGGTTCGCCAGCGTCCAGCTCGACGATCAGGCTTGCTGCGGCGCCAACACTGACTTCGAGATTGCCCTGCCGGACGACGGATCTGGCGCGTTCCGCGCGCTCTATCTCTTCCAGCCCGCACCCGAACCGGCGCCGGCGCCCGAGACGAACGGCTCCGTCTCCGTTCATGTCCGCGCCTGCCCGCCGGGGATGACCGTCGAGACGCTCGACCCGGATGCCTGCGGAACACCTCCGGCGGGAACCTCGCTTTCGCTCTTGGCCGATGGCGTCCCGCTGGGCATTTACGCCGTCGAGCCGGACCTCTGGTGGTGGCAGAACCTCCCATATCGCTCGTTCGATCTGCTGGTGAACGCCATCCCGGATGGGTTCGTCGCGGAAAGTCTCGGCGGCCGCACCTGTTGCAACGCGGCCGGCGGCTACGACGTGCTGACCAGCGCGGAGATGCCCGACACCGGCTACATCCTCTATCTCTATCCGAATTCGCAGCCCTCGGCGACCGCCGTTCCGGAACCGGACCCGATGCCAGAGGCCGCGCCTGAGTCGCCGCTGGAGGCGGTTGACCCGGACGGCGATGGACTGCCGACAGTCGATGAGGACGGCTTCTTCGGCACCGACCCCGAGGATGCCGACTCCGATGGCGACGGCTTCAGCGACGTGGCGGAGATTGCCGCCGGGACAGATCCGCTGGATGACGGTGACTGGTAATTCGCCCTATCCACCGCCGACCGCGTGGACGACCTCGAGCTGATCGCCGCGCGCGAGAATCGTTGAGTCGTATGCGGCACGTGGGACGATGATGCCATTGCGCTCGACGATAGCCATGGCATTCGTCATCTTCTTGCTGGCCAGAAAGTCGTGGACTGTTGATTGCTCCGGAAGGATGACGGACTTGCCGTTGACAACGACCTCGATGGTTGCCGCGGTCTGTTGCGCCATTTCTGACTCCTGCTGGTGGATCGCCGCGCGGTCGATGGCCGAGCGAAGCGCGGTGGCAGAGGTACGGGGATCGCTCGTCTCGGCAATGGCCCCGATGACTGCCACGCCAAAGGCTCCCGCCTGGATGACGCCTGGCGCGTTGGCAGCGGTGATACCGCCGATGGCCAGAACCGGGCAGGGCGCGGCGGCGATGATGGCCGCCAGGCCGTCCAGACCGAGCGGCGCCTTCCCCGGCTTGCTCGCCGACGGAAAAACGTGTCCGGCGAGCAGGAAATCGACGCCTGCCGAGGCGGCGGCTGACGCTGGCGAGTGCACCGAGCGGCCGATCAATGCGCCGGGCGTGAGGCTCCCGCGGGCATCGCCCGGAACCGAATCGCGCTCTCGAAGGTGAAGCCCCGTGCCCGCCTCGCGCGCCACGGTGATGTCGTTGACGAACAGGGAGACCTCGTGGCCTATGCGGCGTCGCATCGCCTGGATCGCCGCGACGGTTGCGCCCTGGTCCGGTTCTTGGGAATCCCATGCACCGCGCACGTAGATGCCATCGACGCCGCCCGCGACGGCCTCAGCTGCAAGCTCCGGGAGTGGAAGCCGGGCGCGGGCGGCATCGGTGACGAGCAGCAAGCGCGGGACTGGCGTGCGCCGTGGCATCTGCTCAGGCGGCGCCGACGAGGCCGGATGTGGGGCTGCTGGCCGATGCGTAGGCCAGCCGCGGGATGCGCCCGGCCAGATACGACTTGCGGCCCGCTCGAACTCCCTCGGCGATCGCTTCCGCCATGAGAGCCGGGTGGTTTGCCAGGGCCACCGCCGTGTTGACCAGGCAGGCGTCGGCGCCCTGCTCCATGGCCAGGGCCGCGTCGGACGGCGCGCCAATGCCCGCATCGACGACGACGGGGACCGTCGCCTGCTCGATGATAATGCGGATCGCTTCCAGGTTGACCAGTCCCTGCCCGGAGCCGATCGGTGAGGCGAGCGGCATCACCGTGGCGCAGCCGATCTCCTCCAGTTGCCGCGCCAGGGGCGGGTCGGCCCCGATGTAGGGAAGGACGGCGAACCCCTCGGCTACCAGAAGACGCGCGGCGGTGAGCGTGCCGATCGGGTCGGGCAAGAGGTATTTGGCGTCGGGGATGACCTCGAGCTTGACCCAGGGCTCGAAGCCCATGGCGCGGGCCATTCGCGCGATGCGCACCGCTTCCTCGGCCGTCTTGCAGCCGGCGGTGTTCGGCAGAATCGTGTACCGGGTGGTGTCGATCTCCTCCAGGATGGAGCGGCTGGCGGGATCGTCGAAGTCGATGCGGCGCAAGGCGACAGTGACGATCTCCGTTCCGGAGGCGTCGAGCGCGGCCCGCATCTCCTCGCTGGAGCGGTATTTGCCCGTGCCGAGCATGAGACGGCTGCCGAATTCGCGGCCGCCGATGATGAGGGGCGTGTCAGGTGATGGGTGATGCGTGATGAGAGAGGGGGACGATGCCGTAGATGCGGTCATGATTGGGGACCTCCGGATGCGAAGGAGCGCGGATGACTGTTCCGCGCCGCGGGCCATTGCGCCAGCAACCGAAACGCGCACCATGTGGGTGCGCGTGATAGGGGTTGAGGGGCAGTCGACGTTCCTCCGCGGGCATTACCCCGGTCAGGTTCGACGGTCGGCGGCGGTTACGGCCACCCTCTCAGCCCGGCTCCCCGAGCTCCCGTTGCAGTGCAATCCGGTTGTTGCGAAGAGGCTACGCGCGTGGACGCGTCCCGTCAAGCTTGGCGAAGCGGGCAGATTTGACGTCGAAATGACGCATGGCATAGGGTGGCTTCTCGGCAAGTGATTGGGAATAGCGCGAAAGGGAGGATTGTGAGCGAGCACTATCCGCCTGGGATCGACGTTGAGACGCTCGGCCGGAGCGTGCCGATCAGTGCTGGCGAAGCCGCTTTGCTCTTGAGGGTTCGCTATGCGCCGGGTTCTCATATCCCGCCGCATACCGATCCTGGTACCGGTGTCTGGGCGGTGGAGAGCGGCGCGATTGGCTTCGCGGTGCAAAAGGGCGAAGCGCGGGTCACGCGCGCGGAGGGCGGCACGGTCGAAACCATTGGGGAAGGGGCCGAGACAGTTCTCAACCCCGGCGATACTGCATCGTACGGTCCCGACAACGTGCATACGACCCGGAATGCAGGCGCCGTCGAGGCCTCAATCCTCATTGGTGGGGTCTATGCGGAGGATCATCCGCTGGTCCGGCCCACCGCGGCGCAGTCGTCTGGGTAAGGTATTGGCCGTTGTCGTGGGCATGCCCGACGCGATCCAGGGCGCTATGGCGAGTTCTGCATGGCAAATGGCCTTCCCACGCCCTCGGCCAGAGCAGCCTGATAGACGAGAGCGGCGGTGACCACGTCCTCCATGGCGTGGCCCATCGATTTATAGATGGTGATCTGCTCGGCGAATTCACGGCCTGGCCGCGTGCCGAGCATCACCTCGCCCAGCTCCGTGCCGGTTGAAGGATCGAGGCCTTGCAGTTCCCAGCAGCCGACTGGCGGCGGCGCGAAGGCCTCGCGCGTTTCGACGAAAAGGCGGCCGCGCGGAATGAGCGCCGGATCGAGCTCGCCGCCAGGAGGGTGATAGCCGACCGAGGTTACGTGCGCGCCAGGCGCGACCCAATCAGCCAGCACGGGCGCTTCCTGAGCTGTCGTGCAAAGGCAGATGATGTCCGCGCCCAGGACGGCCTCTTCTGCCGTGGCGCAGACCTCCGCCTGTTCCGGCGCCACGGCGACGGCGACGCGCTCCGCGCTCTCGGGCGAACGGGACCAGACGCGAATCTCCCGGATATCCCTCACCAGCGGCAGCAAATGGGCATGCGCCACCCCCTGCACGCCGCCGCCGATGATGGCCAGCGTGCAGGCGTCCGGCCGGGCCAGCAGCCGTGCCGACAGCGCGGCCCCGCCGGCGGTGCGCAGCGCGGTGACGTGCGTGCCGTCCATCACGGCCAATGGCGTGCCGGTTTCCGGATCGAAGAGGCAGATCAGCGCCTGGTGCCCCGGCAACCCCCGCGACGGATTGCCATGAAAGGCGGCGACGAGCTTCACGCCAATCGGGCCGCCGGGAATCCACCCCGGCATCGCCAGGAGCGCCCCGTCCGGCGTCTCGACGCCATTGCGTCCCGGCGCCACGACCTTCCCCGAGCTCAGATCGGCGAAGCCTTGCGCGAGCAGATCGAGCATCGCGGCGGCATCGAGCAATCGTTCGACGTCTTCCTGGCTCAGGAGCACGAGGGGCATTGGCAAACCTCCGAAGATGGCGAAGAGCCGACAGGCCAGGAAGACTATCGCAAGCGCCGAGTGGAACGACAAGCATATCGGTTCGGCGCGCGGAGCCGTGTTCGACGTCGCGGTGCGCGGCACTGTAGACTGTGCCCCGCGCCGGGCGGTCTCGCGCTTCGAGACGCTTCACCGGTGCGCGGGCCGAGCCGAGTGTAGTCCGCCATGCGGGGGAGGGCTTGATGCACACCACAATCGCTGTTCTCCGCTCGAGCGCCGCGCCTGCGGTCGTTCGGATGGCTCGCTAGCCGATTTCTGTTCAGTACCACCTTGTGTCACCGACCGCGTTCGCGCTGGTTTTGGCCGGTTCTCGGGACATGCCACGTGAACTGACCTGTCGGCTGACCGCGACCGGTTGACAATTCCGATTTCAGGCTGAGCTGTCCTGGCCTCGTGGGCGCGGCGCTCGGATGTGCCGTTCCGGCGTGCCGGAGGGCATCCGGGTCCGTGGAGCGCGTCCGCGTCGCGCCGCCATCCGCTTTCCAGACCGACCAACCCCTCCTTCTCGCCGGCGCCGATCGCGGCGCGAGGCCGTCTCGCGCTGTCCGTTGTACGCCAGGAGGGAGCTTTGTGAAGACCGCGATTGTGTCCCGTTCGATCCACGCTGCCCATCGTTCAGCACCGATCGGAGGGACCCACGTGCCACGTTTGGCGCCAGACGAACTGGCGCGCCTGATGAACGACGAAGACCTGCCAGATCCCCGGATGATGCGCGCGGCCCAGCCAGGCAAGCCGCATCGCGAGAATCGGTTTCGTCCACGAACCCGGCGCAACGAACGCGACCCATTCAAGTGCGGCCGTTGCCGCGCCTTTGTCGGACCGACCGTCTCTGGCGGCCGGCATCGGAACCACTGCCCTTTCTGCCTGACGTCCCGCCACGTCGACTTGCGGAGGCCGGGAGACCGCTCCAGCCCATGCCGGGCGCTGATGCTCGCCATCGGCGTAGCGTTCCGGCACGATGGCGAGCAAATGGTGATCCACCGCTGCAATGGCTGTGGCATTGTGCGCCAGAACCGAATCGCCGCCGACGACGATCCGGGTGCGCTGTTACGGGTGATGGGTGATGGGTGATGGGGTGTTAGGGTGTTAGGAAGCGAGCGTAGCACTCGTCCGTCCCATCACCCATCACCCATCACCCACAACGGGCCACGGCACGCTGCCGACGATGCAGATGCCGGCGGGGCCGCCGAGGGTGAGATCGCCGCGCGCGGAGATGAGGATGTATGCCTCGCGCGGGGAGAGACCACCCTCGGTGGTCAGCAGCTCGAAGAGGAGCCTCGCGGCCTGCTGGCGGGCCGCGCCATAGTCGCCATGCTGGTTGAGACCGAGGACGAAGCGGCGATCGGCCGTTTCGATGCGCGGCGTCTCCAGGTGCAGGCCTGGCCGGATGCCGAGGCGGAGCGTGGCGCTGCCGGCGCACTCCAGCGCGACGAACGTTGCCTCATGTTCGCCCATCGCCGCGTGCAGATCGCCGAGCGAGAAGAGCCCGCCCGGGACCTGTGCTGGAAAGAGGATCGTCGCGCCGGGGGAGACGTGCGTAAGGTCGTAGTTTCCGGCCCACGGCATAGCTGGCGAGAGTGTCGAGGTCTGGCCACGGCTGGGCGCCAGGCCAAGACAGCCGATCATCGGTCGCAGGGGAACGCGAAGCCGATCGGAGACGATCACCTGACCATTGCGGATAGGCAGCCGCTCCAGCATTGGTCCGGGGAGAATCCCATCGAAGAGGCCGAACCCGGGAATGGCGGCGTTCCAGGCCCAGTCTCGAGGCTCGATGGCCAGAATCTCGACGGAAACGGCATCTCCGGGCATCACGTTGTTGATGAATACCGGGCCGCTCACCGCGTTGATGGCCCGGGTGTCAATGGTGTCCACCCAGGCCGGCCCGGCGGCGAACAGGCGCTCGACCGGCGCCTCGGACGTTTCGAAGCGAACGATTTCGCCTGGCTGGACCGTCAGAACCGGATCGATGTCGGGCCGAAAGGCAAAGCTCGTCTGATCGGCGCGCACGACGTGCATGGCGTTCTCCCCGTGCCGGACTGTCGCACCAGCGATGCGAAAAGGTGCGATACTGGTGTACGTACATTCGAGGATTGTGACACGTTGTCCAGGAGGTCGCGTGCGGTACGCGGAAAAAGGCCACTTCGCGGGGGGCACGGCGACGCGGATCGACGAGCGGATCTGGGCCATCGACCTCGGATTTCAGGGCTGGGATGGCGTCATCATCGCCTATCTCCTGGCCGCTCCCGATGAGTTGGCCCTGATCGAAACGGGGCCAGCCGCAACCTTGCCAGCGCTCTACGCGGGGATTCGCGCGGCGGGATTCGATCCATCGCGGTTGCGGAAGATTTTCGTTTCGCACATTCATCTCGACCATTCTGGCGGGGCGGGCGCCATTGCGCGCGATTACCCAAACGTCGACATATTCGTTCACCCTGTCGGCGCGCCGCATCTTATCGACCCATCCCGGTTGGTCAACTCCGCGGCCCGGCTCTACACCGACCGCATGGAAGAGCTCTGGGGAGAAATCGTTCCCATTTCAGAAGATCGAGTCGTTCCGCTCGCCGATGGCGAAACGGTGGAGGCCGCCGGGCATGTTCTCAGCGTCCTCTTCACGCCGGGCCATGCCTCGCATCATGTGGCGTACTGGGAGCCGGAATTGGGTCTCGTCTTCAGTGGTGACGTGGGTGGGGTGCGGATGCCCGGTTCCGGCTATGCGCTGCCGCCCGCGCCGCCGCCCGAGTTGGCGCCCGATGCCTGGACGCTATCGACGGAACGACTGCGCCAAACGGGTGCACGGCGCCTCTGCCTGACCCACGGCGGCCCATTTGACGATGTGAATGAGCACCTCGAGCAATTGATGCCGAACCTTGACGGGGTCGAGGATCTTTGCAGGACGGCCCTGCTGGCCGGGGCGGACGACGACGAGGTCACCGCACTGATTCAGGCGCACTGCGAAGAACGGATCGGCCCGGCCGGGCTGGCGATTCCCGGCATGGTCGAACGCTATGGCTGGGCCTCGCCGAGCTTTCTCTCGGCGCTGGGGTTCCGCCGTTTGCTGACGAAACGGGGCGATGTTCCCGCCCCGCCACGATCCGGGGAATAACGGTCCCGGACGATCGCAATACGGAGACAAGGCGTGGTCGCCGGCTCGCGGACAGGTAGCGCGCGGAGAGAAGCGGGAGGAGCGCTCCCGGTATATGCGCCGCGCGTCGGGGCGCGGCCCGCGCCCTTGACCCTGGATCGAGCGCGCGGCTGGCCTACATTTGCCGGACTCTATGTGTTTGCCGTCCTGGCACTGCTCCTGCCGTGGCCTTTCGGGCCGCGTCCCGGCTGGGCCTACAACTGGGAGGGCTACACCGCCTGGCACTGGCAGACCTTCTGGGAGCGTCCCCTTGGGCCATCGCTCGCCATCCTGGCGCCGACTGATGGCCTGATGACCGACAGCGGGCAGGGACCACTGGTGGGGCTGCCCGTTTCGCTCGGGATCGGCCTGGCCGGGTTCACTATCGAGGCGATGCGGATCCCGGTCGCGCTGGTGGCCGCGCTCGCCGCGCCGCTCCTCTGGATGCTGGGCAGGCGAGTGGCGGGACCAGGCCCGGCAGTACTTGCCGCTCTGCTGCTGGCCATGTCACCCGCTTTCCTCTTTTATGGCCGCACTGCCACCCTGGTGGGGATTTCGCTCGTCCCGCTGTTGCTGATGGGGCTGGCGCTGGCGCGGGTGCTGGCGCCTGGGGGCGAGGAACAATGGCGCTGGAGCCGTGAGGGAGTGCTGGTTGGGTCGCTCCTGCTTGGCATCATGTCGTACGCCCCAGTCAGGCTCTTCTGGCCGCTTGCCGTCGTCATGCTGGGCTTCGGCGCTTTGGAAAACCGCAAGCGGCGGAAGAGCCTGCTGATAACGGCGCTGGTGGCCGCGATCGTCGTTCCAGTGGCGGTGATGGCGCTGGAAATGCTGACGTCGCCGGATCCACGGCCTGTCGCCGCGGCCGCCGGCTACTTTCATGCCCGTGGCGAGCAATTGATGGCAATGGGGCACGATCCCGCCGCCGCCAGCCAATATGTGCGCCAGTTTGGCCCGGAGGAACGCGCCGGTTGGCTTGCCGCGCGGCATCTGGTGGGGCAGAATGCCGCCGATCTGGGGCAGCTCCTGCTCGACCGCGACACCTTGCCCGTGCCGACTGACTACTGGAACGAGCGAGGCCGCTTCTGGTTCGGATTTCTCCTACCGTTCGCGCTGGTGGGCGCGATGATGGCCGTCTCGGCGGGGCGGCGCGGCGGCGGCGGCGCGGCCCCGCGGCTGCTGCCACTCGTGACCGCGCTGGGCCTTGCGCTGCCCCTCCTGCTGACGTCGCGCGTGCACGTGGGGCGGCTCTTGCCCGCGCTCCCGTTCGCTATCTTGCTTACGGCGACGGGCGTTTGGATTTGCGCGGATTGGCTGACCGCGCTGGCGCGCTGGGCCGGAGCGGCGCGGTTCGTGTCGTCGCGCGTCGTGGCGGCCAGCCTGGCCGGGGCGCTGCTGATCCCGGTCTTCGCGGGCGCCCGCGCCGAGATGTCCACGCCGATCGCGCAAACGCGGGAGGCGTTGACCGCGGCCACCATCGCCGGCTGGGTCGAGACGGCGCGGGAGCGAGGCGACGCGATTCTGGTGGAGGATCCGGCGCTGGGCGACGACATCGAGCGGGTCCATGCCGCTACCTATCGGCTCGATCTGGAACGCAGCTTTCGGTTCGTCGACCTGAAGGCGGGGCCCTCGGCCGTTGCCGACGGCCGGCCGGCGCTGGTCTGGCGTGGCGCATTGGGGGCGTTGCAGGCGGGGGAGATCGCCGCGCCGTGCGATCGGCTCTGGTTCGTTGGCCCCGAGGTTGCCGGCGACTTCTTCGCCGCCTGGCGCGCCACGGGCTGCCCCGGCGTGCCGGATACTGTCATTCTGCCGTAGCTCGGCAACCATGCCGAGCGTGTGCAAACCGGCCGGCGACCCAGGCCGCGTCCTGCTAAACGAACGCTCCAGGATGGCGAGTGCAATCGTGTTGCGGTCACCTCGCGACGTCCTGGCATCAGATCCCTTGAGGGGCTTCTCGGTGTGGTGGCCAGGTGCTTTCCGCGGCCAGCGGGCCGGCGGCGATCCCTCGCGAATGCTCGCTGGCCAGATCCATCACGCGACCTTCGAATTGGGACGCTGCAACGAACGTTCGTGGGGCCGCATGGGCAGAGTCCGGTCGCGCGGTCAGGTGGTGACTTTGGAACGCGGCTTCCGGCTCAGGTGAGCAACCCACCATC
>CAYSXO010000079.1:414-14690 GCA_964434995.1 uncultured Sphaerobacteraceae bacterium | reverse complement strand
TTCCTGAAGAACGTCGTCATCCGGGAAACGCCGTCCGTGGCGTGGTGGGTGTGAGACGAAAGGCGAGGAGTCGAGAAGGCGAGGAGTCGAGATTCTCAGGAGGATGAGGCGAGGAGGCGGGGTGGAGAAAGGGCGGAGAGCGACATCATATCGGGAATTGGAAGCGTGGAAGAAATCTATGCGGCTGGCAAACTCTATCTATTCCGTGACAGCTTCATGGCCGTCCGAGGAACGGTACGGCATGACGGGGCAAATTCGCCGAGCCGCCGTTTCGATTCCCAGTAACGTGGCAGAGGGGCAGGATCGCATGGGCAGAGCTGAGATGCGGCACCATCTGTCGATAGCTCATGGCTCGCTTTGCGAAGTGGAGACGCTTCTGTATCTCGCCGCGGAAATCGGATATCTCGATCCGGGCGAGCGAGACGCGGTCTTGAACAACTCGGAAGAGGTTGGCAGGATACTCCGGGCGTTCATCAGGAGCCTTGAGTTGACCGGGCAAAGAGGTGTCGTGGATTCCTCTTCTCGACTTCTCGACTCCTCGACTCCTCGACTCGCGACCGAAGGGAGCGCACAGTGACAGATATCGGCATTGGTCTCGTTGGGTACAAGTTCATGGGGCGCGCGCACTCGAATGCGTATCGCCAGGTTGAGCACTTTTTCGATGTAGACCCGCGGCCACGAATGGTCGCCATCTGCGGGCGCGACGAGGCGGGCGTGAGAGAAGCCGCGCGGACGCTTGGGTGGGAAGAATATGAGACGGATTATCACGCGCTGGTGGGCAGGCCCGACATCCAGCTCATCGACGTCTCCACGCCGGGGGACACCCACAAGGATGTCGTCCTCGCCGCGCTGGCTGCTGGCAAGCACGTCATCTGCGAGAAGCCGCTGGCCAATTCGCTCGAAGAAGCGCGGGAGATGCTCGCCGCCGCGCGAGCGTCGGATGCTATCGCGGTCGTCAACTACAACTATCGCCGCGTGCCAGCGGTGCAGTTCGCGAAGAATCTGATCGACGAGGGCGCCATCGGCGAAATCCGGCACTGGCGGGCGGTCTACCTGCAGGACTGGATCAACGACCCTGGCTTCCCGCTCGTCTGGCGGTTGCAGAAGGAGAAGGCAGGCTCTGGCGCGCTCGGTGATATCGCCGCGCATATCACCGACCTCGGCCTCTATCTCGTCGGGCCGATTACCGAAGTGGTCGGCACCCTCTCGACCTATATCAAGCGACGGCCCGTCGCAACGGAGTCTGGCGGCGGCGCCGGGCTGACCGCCGCGTCTGGCCAGGAGATGGGCGACGTCACCGTCGACGACTCAACGACCTTCCTGGCGAACTTCGCCAATGGCGCGAGCGGCACCTTCGAGGCGACACGGCTCGCCCCAGGGCGGCGCAACTACAACAGCTTCGAGATCAACGGCTCGAAGGGCTCGATCGCCTTCAATCTGGAGCGAATGAACGAGCTGCAGGTCTACTTCGTCGATGATCCAACCGGCCTGCAGGGGTTCCGGTTGATCAACGTAACGGAGGGGGTCCACCCCTACACGGGGCACTGGTGGCCGGCTGGTCATCCGATCGGCTACGAGCACACCTTCGTCCATGCCGTGAAAGACCTGCTCGACGGCATTGGAAAGGGGACCGATCCGGGACCGTCGTTCGAAGACGGCTTCGCCGTGCAAGCCGTGCTCGATGCCGTGGAGCGGAGCGTGGCGGATCACGCCTGGACAACGCCCGAGACGCCGTAGCGACTGAGCCAAACCTCCGGAAATTCAGGAAGGCCGAGTGATCCACGCTCGGCCTTCCTCCGTCATGCACAGCGCAACACGGAGAACCGCGTGTCGCGGCATTTCGGGCGAGGCCCCGGTTCGATATCCAGGGCGCTCGGTGATCGCCCGGGGGGCCGGATTTGACCGCGTATGTCTTCGCGCTCTCTGGCGAGCCGGTTGCCCGCAAGGCCTATCACGCCTACGACGATGCCATCCACGTTCCAGCCGCGGCGGCCATTCCTGGATGTCACGGCGGCGGCGATTGCCTGGGACATGTCATTGGACCCGATGGGTCGCGTCTCTCTCATCGCATTGGCGTGCTGATCTTTGACGATCTCGAAGCGGCGCGCACCGCGCAGGCAACGCCAGAAGGCCAGGCAACCGCCGCGGACCGTGCCAGACTCGTGACTGGCGGCGTCACGCTCGCCATGGTCGAGTTGAAGGAGATTCCGCCGGCATAGGCCTGGCCTGTGCTGGACACAAGCGCGCCGACATGGTCAAGCACTCCCGGGTGACCGCCCTCGCCGGCGCGCAATCGCCTGCCGAACCAACTCCTGCTCCGCCAGCGTCAATTGGGCTGCCGCGGCGTAGGGGTCGGGATCGGCTGCCGAGGCAATGCGATGGTCGTCGCCACTGGCGAGAGCCTCGCGCAGGCGGGCCAGATGCGCCGCCCGCAGGACCGATCGCTCCAGCGCCGCCCAATCAGGCCCACCAGTCATGCGGCCGCCGCCAAGCGCCACACGCGCCGCGGGCAAGAGACGAGCCAACTTCTCGGTATCGGGAGGATCTTGCGCGGCGGCGGTGCGAATGGCATCGGCCAGTGAGATCCTGTCGACGACTCCACGCACGGCCGTCCAGTCGAGGACATCGGTGAACGGAGCGCCAGCGGACTCGAACTCGCGGCCACCACTTCGCGGTCAGGACCCTCGCGCAACGCTCTCTCCAGCCTGGCGACTGCCGCTTCGCGCATCGTGATGCGGAGGATGCGCCGGCTCTCGACTTCGGTCAGACGGTCTTCGGCGCCGGGCGGAGCCCCAGCCAGGAGGCCGCGCAAAACGGGGCCGTCGCGCCGCCGCAGCGCCGCGCGGACATCTTCCAGCCAGCGCAGCCGCCTGCGTGCCAGATCGAGCCGTGGCCAGGCGTTGTCCGGCAGGGTCGATTCCTCTCTCCAGAGCGCGGGATCGGCAGCAGCAGCGATCGCCTCGTCGTCGTTCCGCTCAAGGGCGCGCTGCAGCGTCGGCCAGGCCAGGGCTCGAGAGACAGCACGCGCGTGCGCCGGGTCGAGATGGCCCAGGCCGTCCAGTTTGCCGAGCAGCTTCATGGTGGCGATGGCCGCATAGTCGTTCGTGGCCGCGGCATCCTGCAGTGACGAGCGAGCTTCCACCCGGATGCGGGCGTCGCGCACCGCGGCCCGCGCCCCGGAAGATGACGCGATGCCGGCACGGTCCGCTTCGGCGATGGTGGCGATCAAACCAGCGTCATCATTGCGGCGGATGGCGCGTTCGACCGCCGCCGTCACTTCGGCGGAGACGAGTTGGTGGACCGCCGCGCCATACGCGGCTGCCTCCGGCACGGTGCGAGATGCATCCCAGAGCGCCATTGCCGATTTCGCGTCCCGGGCGGCGAGCGCGGCGGCGATCTCCTTCACCGCGGTTGCCCTCTGCTCGTGGTCGGCTGGCGCCGCGACGATCTTTTCCGCGTTCAGGTCCGAAGCAGCGGCGCGCGCATCCGGCTGGAGCGCCGCGGGACGATGCGTTCGATCGCTGCCGGGCCATTGGCGAGGCCTGGCGTCGTCGTGCCGCGTCGCCCCCCTTGGCCCCTCTGGCGGAGGCGTGCCGGAGACGGTGCGGCGAGTCGATTTTCCGAGGGACCCGGGAGACGTGGCGCGGCTGGGAAAACCAAGCTGATCAAGGCGAGATGCGATCTCCACCAGAGGGGGCGTTTCTTCTGGCGAGAACCGGACCGCCCGGCGCAACACCTCCAGAAGTGGCTGCAGAACTGGATCGTTCAGCGCTTCCAGGGACGCGAGGAGCGGCGATTGAGCCAGCCGGCGCAAGTCTTCTTCAGACCAGAGCAGCGCGGACGCAATGCGGTCCGGGGGATCTCCCCACCGCTGGCGGAGATCGGGATGCCTGGCCAGAATGCGCAGCGATGCCCAGATGATCAGCGCGGGAAAACGGTCGCGCAGGCCCGGATCGCGGGGTGCGCCGCGCGGGTGGCTATACCCTGGGGTTCCCGTGTTCGAGATATCGACTGACGGCGCCGATGGCCAGTCCGCGGTATCAAGATCGATGAGCGCGATGCTTCCGTCTGGCCGGACGATGAGGTTGTCAGCGGCAAGGTCGCCATGGGTAAAGCCGAGCGTTTCTAATGCGGCCGCCGCTTCGAGCCAGCGATCGGCGAGGAGCGCGAGCGTGTTCGCCTCTCCGGCATGGCAGAGGCGATCAACCACGCGCGCGACGGTGCGCCCTGGCACGCGTTCCATGACCATCAACGGGAGAGGTGTTCCGCGCGGGTCCGGGCCGGGAACCACGATGCCATCCGCGATCCATTGGATGTCGCGCGGAAGGAGTCCAGACGTCTGCCGCATCGCGTCCAGATGGCGATCATCATGCAGAGCGCGGTAGCGCTGGGCAAGCGGGCCAAACTGGCGGGCATTGGCCCGCGGTAGGGTGCGCAGGGCCAGGATACGTCCAGTTGGGGCACGCAGTTCGTAGATCACGGCATCACGGCCAGTCGCTCGCAGCGGCCGGCCCGCGTCGTTGAGCCGAACTGTGCCGCCGCCGAGCCGGCGCACCGCTGGCACGGAGACGGTGGCTTGCATCATGGCCGCATCGAGGTCAGAAACGGTCGGCATCGGCGTATCCTGAGCGCAAAAGGGGAGGGCGATCCAACGCGCCAGGCATCGGAAGAGTGGTACAGTCCGTACGGACACCCGCCCCGTGGCGTTAGTGGTTCCGTGTGCCTGTTGGCTGGCTGCCGTGAGTAGACCGACCAGCGCCGGCTTCCACCACCTTCGAGTGTACATGCCCAGCCCGGCAATCGAGGTCAATCTTGCAGCGACGACGTTCGACCGATTCATCAGAGCGGAAGCTGCCGGACATCGCGCCGGTCACCCCGGTTCGGCCTGACGTGATCGATGGCCTAGCCTCGCCGCGAGCTGCCCAGGTCCATGACGCCACGTTGCCCGCCGAACGGGGCGATATCGCTCGCAGCCTCAATGAGATCGCCAGTCTGCTTGACAATGTCGACGAGCGTGCCGCCGAGCGCCTGCGGACCCTGGCGCGCGCGATTACCAGCGACGAGGGCCGCCAGCGCTGGGCTGAGGTCGATCTGCGCCGGGCGTTCAATACCGAGCGGCTTGCCTACGCCCTCGCACTGAAACATGAGGGTGGCTACGCGCATTCGACAATTGCCGGCGCCGACCGCGTGCGGAACATCCTCGTTCTGGTGCCGATCCTGCTCACCTGGTTCGCGCTAGCCGAGGCATCACGAGCCTACGCCGCATTCATCGCCCGCAACCCCGACGAGGTCCGACAGCCGTTCCTGCTTCTCTGGGAGAACGGATTCGGAGGGGAGGCGAGCCGCTTCGCGCCGAGCTTCTCGACGGTCGCCCTGATTGATGCAGTCCTCATCGCCATCATCATCCTCCTGACGTTCTACGCTCATGGCCGCCGCGAGGCGCGTGAGGAGAAGGTCGATCAGACGGCGGAGCGTTTCCAGACACAAATTGACAACGCGCTCGCCGAGGCGTCGGTCGCGCTCGCGGTCGACCGGGGCAGCCGTCCCGCTCTGCTGGCGCGCAATGTGGAGCGGCTGGTCGATCGCTTCGACCAGAACTCGCAGGAATTGCTGACTCGTCTCCGGGTCGAACACGACCGCCTGGAGCAACTCGCTGCCCGGCGCGAGCGCGAGTTCGCTGACTTCGGCGTCTTTGCATCCGGGATGCGCGCGGGAGCGGAGGAGACGCATCGCCTGCTGGTCGAGCTACGCCAGGTTTCGGCCGGGCTGCAGACGGCGCTGGAAGACCTCACCTCTGAGGTCAGCCAGTCGGTCGACCAGGGGCGGACGCTGCTCAGGGCCGTGCAGGGGCTCGAGCAGTTGACCGTGGCGAATCTGCAGAGCGATCAGACGCTGACCCGCCAACTTTCAGCCGCCGCCGAGGCCCTGACGGAAGCCGCGGACAAGGGCATGGCTGGCGCGGACGCGGCGGCGCAGGCCTCGCGCATCGCGACCGAGGCGGTGCGCGGCATCGGCGCTATCGCGCACGACCTCGCCGCCAGCCAGACGCGAGTGGAGCGCGCCGTCGCCGAGGAAGCCGAAGCGAATAGCCGCCTTGCGGATGCGCTGCGCGGCAACGCGGGCGGCATCGCGGCCAGCGCCAATACCCTGGGCGAGATCGAAGGCGGCCTGAGCCGCCTGCGTGACGAGTTGAACCGCATGGCCACCGGCACAGCAGGCCAGGCCGAGACGCTCAACGGCCTGCTCGAACAGCAGGCGTCGGTGGCCACCGGGTTGGCCCAGGTGGCGCGTGACATCTCGACGATCTCGATGCGCACCGCGCAGCGCCAGGACGATCTCACACGCCAGGTCGGCGCGCTGATCGAGCAGCTTGATCGGGTTGTGCAGGGGTTTGCCCGCGGCTCGAACGCTGGCCTCGAGGTGGAGGAGCCCGCGCCTTCCGCGCGCCTGGATCCTGAGCGGCTCTGGCCGCGCCGGCGAACCTAGGCGCGAGTGCGGCAGGCGGACCAGGTGAGACGGCGGCGCAATCGGGGCGAACAGCGCGACATGATCGCACTAGGCGGGTGGATTTTTGCCGATCTGCTCCTCGGCCTGGCCATGCTCTTCTTTACCGCGAACACCGTTGGCACCCCGGCGCCGACGCCGACCCCGCTGCCGACCCCCAACCTGCTCGCGACGTCGCGCGCCACGATTGCCGCGCTCTCCACGGAGCAGGCGCTCGCCGCCGCGGACCTCGCCACGCTGGACCGGCTGGCGACGGCCGAGGCGCTCGCCGCCGCCAGCACCGCTGAGGCATTGAGTCTCGCGGTCGGGCAACGGGACGATGCCCTGGCGACGACCAGGGCCCAGGAGGCCGCCGCGCTGGCGACGGCCGAGGCGCAAGGATTGGCCTTGGCCACGGTCTCGGCGCAATCGGACCAGGCCAGGGCGACCGCCGCCGCGCGTGCCACGAATGAAGCGTTGCTCAATCAGCAGGCGACCGCGACCGCCGTAGCGCGGGCGACGCTGGCGGCGATGACCGCCGACGAACAGGCCACGGAAGCGGCTCGCGCGACAACAGAGGCACTGGCGGCGGAGGCCACGATTGCCGCATACGCCACCCAGCAGGCCGCGAGCGATCAGAGCCTCGACGAACGGGCGCGCGAGGCTGCCCAGGCTGCCGCCCTCGCCACTGAGGCCGCGTTGCAGGCGCGGGCAACCATTGCCGCGTTGGAGACGCGCGAGGCCGAAATCGCCGCCATCGCCACAGAAAATGCGCTGACCGGCGCCAACGATCTCGCCACCGCGCGGGCGATTGCCGCCAACAATGCCACTGCTGTCGCCGCCAGCGAGGCGAACATCGCCGTCTTGCAGCAGCAACAGGTCGACGTCGAGGTGACCGCGACCGCCCTGGCGCAAGTTGCCGCCAATTCGGTGCTTAGCCCAGACTCGCAACAGCTCGCCATCCAGACCAACTTGAACGGGATGCTCGCCGGAGACGAGGGGACCCTGGACGGAGTTGCCGGCCAGCTCGAAACACTGCTGTCACGCTACCCGATTGGCTGCCGGGCGGGCTTCACCCTGGTCAGCGGCAATGCGCCGACGATCGGGGAGGGGATCGACCTTGCTCAGCGCGTTGAGGAGCTGTTGCGCGAGGTGCGATCGGACATCTTCACCGAGGATACCGGGTTCGAGCACTTCGCTCAGCCGGATGTGCAGCCCTTTGGAGGTGCTTCCATTCAGGTCTTCTTCTACTCGGGCTGCGAGCCCATTGGCTAGATTGCCGGCCTTCCACTCGCTATTCGTTTGGCGAGCCGAATCTGAGCGGCCCGGCGGCACGATTTCGCGGCATCGCGGCAGGTGTTACGATGACGCCGTCCCGTACCCGCGCCATGGTCAATCGAGCGGCGGCAGGTCGCCGGCCTTGACGCCATTGCTATCATTTGGAAAGTATTCAGACTCCCATTCGGGATGAGAGGAGCCCAATGTGGCAAATGCACTTGACGTGACGGATGCGACCTTCGATGCGGAAGTCGTGCAATCGGAAAAGCCAGTTATTGTTGATTTCTGGGCTCCCTGGTGCGCTCCCTGCCGCGCCGTCGGCACCGTCCTCGACCAACTCTCGGGCGAGCGAGAAGACCTCAAGGTCGTCAAGATCAACATCGACGAGAACCAGGACCAGGCGCTCAAGCATGGCGTGATGGTTCTGCCAACGATCCTCCTCTACAAAGACGGCGAGGCGGTCGGCAAGCTGCAAGGGGGTGTGCCCCCTACCGCGATCGCCCGTCTGCTCAACGAGCATGTGCCCGCGCCAGAAGCGGAGGCCGCCGCTGCCGAATAGGGGCGAAACGCATGACCGGGCCTACGGCTGCTGAACCCAGCTTTCAGGGACGAAGCCACTGACCACTCCGGTGTCGGTGGGGACGTCCACTGGCCACCAGCGGCCACCTTCGCCCTCGACCGGGGCGCCGCTGATCCGCACCTGACCTCCCTCTGGCAGGTCGGCAACGATAGCCGCGTCCATCGTCGGCTCAGCCCGCGCGACAAGGCCCGCCCCAGCAATGCTGACTGACGCGCCGGGGCCAATGGGTTGGGCGCCAGGCGAAAACGTCGGTACTCCTCCTCTCGACACGACGAGCGCAGCAACGAGGAGAACATTCAAGACCAGTGCGACGATGACGGCTTGCCAGAGGCGGCGCACGAGCGTGTCGACATCGAGCCCGAGAATTCTGCCTTCTGAGCCGCGGAACGCTACCGGTTTGTCCGACAGAATTGGCGAGAACGCGGCATCGACGACGGCCATTGTTGCCGGTGCGTCGGTCGTGGCCGAGCCCCGCCGAGACGCCAGCAACCGCGACCCCTTGACGGCGATGGCTGGCTCATTGGTGGGAAACGTGCGCCTGGCCGGCGCTTGCGCGGGAACGCGCGGCCGTCCGGTTTCGACATCGACGTCCCCTTCGACCCCGGAGTGAAAGACTGCCGCAAACGAGCCGGCGCTGCTGTAGCGTTGTCGCGGTTCGCGTTCAATCGCGCCCAGCACAACGTCGTCAATCCACGCGGGAAGCCTGGCGCCGCGAGCTGTTGTGGGTGGGATGGCCGACTGCTCGAGCCGGGCGCGAAGCGCGGCGTTGCGATCGGCCGGGGTGCCCGTGGAACCAAAAGGCGGCTGCCCGGTGAGGAGCTCGTAGACCACGCAGCCAAGGGCATAAATGTCGGTGGCAACGGTCACTGGACTGCCGGTGATCTGCTCCGGCGCCAGGTAGGGAACCTGCTCGGGGCCGCCCTCGACGCGCTCCTGCAGAATGCCCGCTGTCTGGGAGATGCCGAAGTCGATCAACTTGACGTCGCCCGTTGGCGAGACGACCACATTCTCCGGCCGCACGTCCAGATGCACGAGGCCGCGCGCATGAAGATGGTCAAGCGCGGCGGCAATACCGTTCAGCAGGGGGACAACCGCCTCTGGCGACATCGGCGCGCCGTTGGCGATCGTTTCGCGCAACGTGCGGCCGGGAACGCGCTCGAGCACCAGCCAGGGCGCGCCACGTTCCTCGGTGAAGGAGAGTGCCCGGATGACATGCGGGTGCGAGAGAAACTGTAGCAGCCGTGCTTCACGGCGAAACCGCGCGCGCATTTCCGGGTCGCCGCGATACTCGCGCCGGAGCGTCTTGACGTGGACCGGCTCTCGCGTGCGGAGATCGCGCCCGATATAGACGAGGGAAATGCCGGCTGGTTCCGGCGGCGTTTGCAGGTCGACCGCGTAGCGGCCCGCGATGGTTGTGCGCGGATCGGCGGATTGAGTTGGTTGATCGGCCGCGCCAGCAGACGAGTCGGGTGTCGTTTCCTGATCCTGCGCCTGCTCCTGGCCCGATTCGCGCTCGTTGGTCTTGCCGTCGTCCGCCAGCATCGGTGTGGTCTGATCGTCATCCACGGCGTTCATTTCCAGAGGTGGCGGGCTGACCCTTGGCCACCGGGTGACCGCGCGGGAGTGACCAAACTCTAGCAGACGTGGCGATCGGAATCAGGCGGCGCGACTCACTTCGTCCGGCGGCGGACTCACGGTGTCCTCGCCAATGTAGAACGTCCACCGCGCGATAAAGCCGCGAGCTTCGACGGTGACGGGTGGCTCGCCCGGGAACTTGCGAGACGGCTCGGCCAGATCGGCGGCATCGAGCGGGCTCGTCAGGCAGCAGCGGGGCGAGCGGCCGAACTTCTCTTCGTAGCGCTCGATTGCCTCGGCGAGCTTGGCGCGAGCGGGTTTCTTGCGGTCGGGATCGTACCAGCCGAGATACATGACAACCTCCAGGGGAAACGCTCATGCGGCAGGGTGAGCATCCGTGTTGACCCAATGATACTAGAACGTACGTTCTCTTTCAATGTTCGGAGGCGTACGTTCGCGGCGTTTCAGGGGCAGTCCCGCAATCGCTGTTGGGGATTTGACCACCGCGCTGTGGATAACCGTGGGGAAAAGTGGGGACAAGTGGCGCGCGCGGTGGATAAGTGGCACAATGCACGCATCCCCGATAACCCGCATAACCCCCGACCGCCCCGAGCGCATGGCCTCCGTGCCATGTTTGTCCGCGCGTCGCCGCGAGGCCGTGGCGATTGGCTGCAATGCAGGTGGAAGAGCGTGTTTCTGGGGCGATTCGCGCACAACCTGGACGGTAAGGGGCGGCTGGCCATCCCAGCTCGGTTTCGTGAGGCTCTTGCCGGTGAGGTGATCCTCACCCGCGGCATCGACCGTTGCCTGGCGCTCTATCCGCTCGCTGCCTGGCGGCCGCTCGCCGAGAAGGTTGCCGCCCTCCCATTGACCGACGCGGATGCGCGCAACTTTCGGCGCATGGTCTTTGCCGAAGCGGCGGATCTGTCGCTCGATAGCCAGGGGCGAATCCTCATTCCGGCCGATTTGCGGCGCTATGCCGGCATCGAGCGGGAGGCGCTTGTAGTGGGCGTCGACACGTCGATCGAGATCTGGTCGCCTGAACGCTGGGCTGAGATCGAAGCCTCGCTCGACGCCGATGGCGCGGAGATCGCGCAGCGATTGGCGTCATTGCTCTGAGGAGCGAGCGCGGCCCGCTGCCGTGAGGGCGCGTCAGGGATTTTCGGCCAGGAGCGCATACACGTGAGGCAACACGAGATCGCTCCGAACGAACGGTTGCGCGTGGTCGAGGCCATCGAACGGGACGAAGGAGCCTCTGGGAAGAAGGGCCGCCGTCTGCCGGGCTTCCGCGACGACTGGCTCGGCTGTCTGCACGATCGGCATGATGGGCGCATTGAAATGGGGGAGATCGGCAACCTGGCTGCCGTCCGCCTCGGCAAACATGTCTACCACGCGGGCAGCAGGGGCCTGGCCATCGTTCGTCAGCCTCCGCGCCCGAGCATTGGCCGATAGCGCCATGCCATGCCTCATAGCTCAGAACGATGCCCGCGTTGCCCTCAGGAAGATCGGCGGCCCAGCGCGTCATCTCAGCCGCTGCTTCGCCGGTGGCCGCGATGGGACTGTAGCCGGTGACGATGAGCGCGCGAAGACGATCGGGCCAGTGGCGGCCGACGGTGAGCGCCACGTTGCCGCCCATGGAGTGCCCCCAGAATCGCGCGTCGAGGATGCCGAGCTCGTCCAGTACGGCAATGGCGCCGGCGGCGTGGCGCGAACGGGAGCACGCGGCGCGGCCGCGCGGTTTGTCGCTGGCGCCATGGCCGCGCACATCGATCAGGGTGAGCTGGTCGTGCTGGCCCAGACTCGCCGCGTAGCCGGTGTCGTGCCGGCGGGCGCCCGACCCGGTGAGGCCATGGGAAAGAACGAGCGGCTCGCCATCACCCGAAACCTCGGACGCGAATTGTGTTCCGTCCGCGTGGGCAAGAGGCATGAAGTTCTCCATCACCCAAACAGATTGCTGGTCTTGGGAGGTTATCGCTCGTGGAAGGCGCGTGGCGATGCATACTCCCGCTGACGAATCGGGCAGGCCCTTGCGCGCCATGCCAATGCCGGAATGACCAGGGTGCTTTCGCCAACCACCGAGAAACCGATCGGCCATCTTCCGGTGCTGCTCACGGAGGCACTTGCCGGCCTCGAGCCACATGCTGGCGGAGTCTATCTCGATGGCACATTTGGGGGCGGGGGTCACACGCGAGCGCTCCTGGCCGCGTCGGCGCCTGATGGCATCGTCATCGCCCTCGATACTGATCCCGAGGCGATTGCGCGTGCCGATACCCTGAAGGAGAAACCGGGGGTTGGGGAGCGGCTCATCCCGGTCCATGCGAACTTCGCGGATTTGGCCGATGTCGCGCGGGATCGGGGATTCCCGGCTCTGGAGGGCGTGCTCCTCGATTTGGGTCTCTCGTCGTTTCAGCTCGATGAGGCCGCAAGGGGGTTCGCCTTCAGCCAGACTGGCCCGCTCGACATGCGTTTCGACCCGGAGCGCGGAGTGCCGGCTAGCGTCCTTGTCAATACGCTGCCCGAGGGTGAGTTGGCCGATCTCATCTGGCGCTATGGCGAAGAACCAGGCAGCCGGCGAATCGCGCGGGCCATTGTCCGCGAGAGAGAGTCACGCCCGATTGAGACGACGGGACGCCTGGCCGACGTGGTGCAGCGCGCGCTCGGCGGCCGTCGCGGCCGGGATACGCACCCGGCGACTCGCACGTTTCAGGCGCTGCGCATCGCCACCAACAACGAGCTTCAGGCGCTGGAGGCCGGGCTTGAGGGCGCGGCCGAAATGCTGAGTCCCGGCGGCCGGCTCGCGGTGATCGCCTTCCACTCGCTGGAGGATCGCGCCGTGAAACGGTTCATCGAGCGCGAGAGCGCTTCATGCATTTGCCCTCCTGGGATTCCGGTGTGCGTCTGCGGCCATCAGCCCCGGCTGCGCAAGGTGACGAGACGAGCAGTACGGCCTTCACGAGATGAAATCGACCGGAACCCGAGGGCTCGTTCGGCGGTCCTGCGGGTGGCTGAACGGATCGCGGATGACGGACCACGACTAGCGGACGGGAAGAAGCCATGACACCGCTCTCCCTGGAGAGTGTTCTGCGCGGCAGTGGCGCGGCTCCGCGCGGCGAGCTTGCTGAAGACACCGTGTTTACCGCGTTCGAGCGGGACGCGCGGCAGTTGCAGCCGGGGGCGCTCTTCATTGCCGTCCGCGGCGAGCACTTCGACGGGCATGATTTCGTTGGCGATGCAGCGGCGGCGGGAGCGGCGGCGGCGCTCGTCAGCCGCGAGTGGGCAGACGCGCACCCTGATGCGCCATTGCCCTTGCTCGTCGTCGAGTCGCCCGTCGCCGCGCTGCAACGGCTGGCAGCCTGGTGGCGCGACCAACGGGAAGATCTACTGGTCGTCGGCATAACCGGCAGCGTGGGCAAGACCAGCACGAAAGAGACCGTGGCGACTGTCCTGGCGCGGTTCGGGCTTACGTACCGGTCGCCGGGCAACCTCAATACCGAGATCGGGTTGCCGCTGTCGCTCCTGGAGGTCACGCCGGACCATCGGGCCGCGGTCCTCGAAATGGGGGGCGCCTACGCCTTTGGCGAAATCCGGTTGCTCGCGGAGATCGCAAGGCCGCGCATTGGGGTGGTGACCAATGTCCATCCCGTTCACCTGGAGCGGATGGGGTCAATCGAAGCCATTGCCGAAACCAAGACCGAACTGGTTGAAGCGATCCCGGAGGATGGCTGGGCGATTCTCAATGGCGACGATCCCCGCGTGCGCGCCATGGCCGCTCGTTGCCGGGGCCGCGTCGTTTTCTACGGCCTGGAGCCGGAGAACGATGTCCGGGCCAGCGACGTCGAATCCGAGGGGTTGGAAGGCACCTCCTTCTGGCTCCACATGGACGGCGACTCGAACTGGGTCACGATTCCCCTGATAGGCGGCCACGCGGTCGAACTGGCCCTGGCCGCGATCGCGGTCGGCCGGGCAGTCGGTCTCGATCTGGCTGACATGCTGCAGGGGCTGACCGAGCCAGGGGTGCAGGTGCGCCTGCTCGTGATGCAGGGGCCGAACGGCTCGCAGATGATTGACGACACCTACAATGCCTCGACGCCCTCGGTGATGTCCGCGCTGAGCCTGCTGGACGTGATGAATCCGCAACGGGCAATCGCCGTGCTCGGCGATATGCGCGAACTAGGCGCGGAGACGGAAAACGAGCACATCACCGTCGGCCGCAGAGTCGGGCAAGTCGCGGATATCGTGGTCACGTACGGCGATCTGGCGCGCACCATCGGGCGCGAGGCGGAACGTGCCCGCGGCCGCTTCGACGCGGGACCCCCGATCGTGACATCCTTCGACCTCGATCAGCGGGACATGCATGGCG
>CAYSXO010000079.1:0-404 GCA_964434995.1 uncultured Sphaerobacteraceae bacterium | reverse complement strand
GCTTCGAGAAGGTGATGTTGTGTTGCTGAAGGGATCGCGCGGATTGCAGATGGAAGAGATCGTCGACCGGTTGCGCGTGCCCGCTGACGAGGATCCCGCGGACGGCGACGCGGACGAATGATTCCTTGGGTTCCACTCTCACTTCTGACGCAGGCGACGCGGCCTGACAGCATCATGCCCTCCGATCCCAACCAGAATATGGCGGTTTCGCTGGCGCTGGCGGGCCTGGCCTTTGTGGTGACGCTCATCATTGGGCGGCCTATCGTCACCTTTCTCCGCCTCCGCAAGGCGGGCAAGCAGGTCAGGATCGACGGCCCACAGACGCACATGATCAAGACCGGCACGCCGACGATGGGCGGGGTGATGGTGGCCGCCTCCGTCGTTGTGATCACGATTGTCTTCAA
>CAYSXO010000078.1:2443-14716 GCA_964434995.1 uncultured Sphaerobacteraceae bacterium | reverse complement strand
CCAGATGTTCCAGGCATCACCGTATCTCGCCAGCAAGGTCAGCATCCGTGGCGAATAGGAGCCAATCAGGATGGGGGGCCCCTGCTCACGTGGCCCGCGCGGACGCAGCTCGCGGTCACGCGCCTCGTAGAACTGCCCCTGAAAATCGACGTGCCCCTCGCGCAACAGGCCGTGAATGATGATCAGTGCTTCCTCAAAGCGGCTCACCCGATGCTCGAAGGGATAGCCAAAGGCGCGGAACTCCGCTTCGTTCCAGCCCGCGCCGATCCCCAGAATCAGCCGCCCGTCACTGATCTCTTCGACGGTTGCGGCCATTTTGGCCAGCAGGGCCGGATTACGGAATCCAGTGCAGATGACCAGCGTGCCGAGCTCGACGCGAGAGGTCACCGCGGCCAACGCGGAAAGATGCGACCAGCATTCCCACGCACCTCGTGGCTCGCTCCCTTCAGCCCGGTGAATCAGGTGGTCGGTGACCCAGATCGAGTCCGCGCCAATGGCTTCGCCGATGCGCGCCATCTCCAACATGTCGGGCCAGCGCGCGGTCGCGCCATCGAACTGACGCTCATGGTCCGGAAGCAGAAGTCCAACGGCAAGCGGCCGCTGCCGCAATTCATGCGAGCGCGGAATCACACGTTCTCCCTTCTGTGCGCCTTTCGCCGCCTGGGCACCTTCGCGGGGGCAGTCCACTCACGGGATTATCGCGCCGCGAGTACGCCCATGGCGCGGCAGATCAGCGCGCCTATGCCGCTGGCGCATCCCCGCTCTCGCCTTCGGAAACGCCGTCGCCGCCAGATGATGTGCCCGGCGTCACGTCCGCGCCTTCGCCGGGAACGAGGAAGACGCTGATGTTCGTCTGGCCCAGGTCATCATCACCCGACAGATAGACGATCCCGTTGGCGCGGGAGCTGCCTTGTTCGTTGAGCGCGATCACGAAGCCGCCGATTTCGTCGGAAATGCCGCCGAGGTCGGCGCAAGCGATCACCTTTTCAGGTGATTCAAATGACCCTGAGACCATAATCGCATGTGGCTCGGCCAGCAGCGCTGCCAGGAGCACCGGGGCGCGCGTGAATGATGTTTCAGCGACGACCCCATCTGGCGACCCCTGCCGCTCGCCGAGTGGATACGTCGCCTCAAGGAGCGCCTGCACGGGAGCGCCCGGCGCGACACATGTCCCGCTGACCAGCGTCACCGGCCGCGGCTGGCGCGTGCGCCCGCTGTCGCTGGCCCGCGTCCCGGCGACTGCTGGCGACTCTTCCGGCAGAGCCGTGACGGTGAACTCGCTCAACGCAATTGCTCGCCCGGGGAGCACCAGATCGGCGAGGAATCCGGTCGAAGCATAGACATCCCCGCGAGGGGCAAGCTCTGGCAGATTGATCGTCCCGACAAACTGGCCGTTGATGCCGAAGAGCGCCTGATCGCCAGCAACAATCACGTCCAGAGCGTTTGTCGCGCCCGGTGTCACGTCGAGCGCGGGCGCAACGACGGTCTGTTGCGGCGTTTCGATGCCAACGCTGAAGTTCCAGGTCCCCTCCGAGGTGACGAAAATGCGGTAGTCGTCGTTGGTCCCGGTGGTGCGGAACTGAAACCCGTAGTCCCAACCGGCATCGTCTTCAGCAGGGTTGGTGAATGCCCCATGGGCCACGAAATCAGCGACGTCGACGCCCGCGACGCTAACAGAAAGGAGGCCATCCTCCTGGATCAGCGTGAAGTCCGTGGGTCCCGCCAGAAGCGTGCCCTCGGCCGCGCCGGAAACGATCTGCTTGAAGAACTCGGCATTGCTCTGGGCACGGACATCTCTCGTCCAGCCACCCAGCCCCAGTATGATCAGCAGGAGCACCGGCGTCACGGCTCGCTGAAACGGTCTGGCCACGCAATCCTCCTGACACGGTAGGGCCGAGCCGCGAAATCGGCCCGGGCGACACCGGCATAACTGGCTCGTGATGCCAGAGATTCTAGCGGACACCGCGTTCTCATTGGCACGCATGCACCTGACTCGAGCCGCGGGTCGATGGGAAACCGGGCGCGAATCGGTCATGATGGTTGAGACGTCGATCGCGCGCATCCTGGAAGGAGGCGGCATGGCAGGAAATTTCATCTCGCGTGGGTTTCGCGGCCGGCAGCGGACAGACCCCGCTCTGGCGGCGAGGATTCCGCCCGGCCAGTATCTGACCGTCGATTTTCCCGTTCTTTCGGCGGGTCCCACGCCGCACACGCCGCTCGATCGATGGGACTTCGCCATCACCGGAGCCGTTGATGCTCCCATGCGATGGAGTTGGAACGAGTTCCAGCATTTGCCGAGCGACGCCGTAACGGTCGACATCCACTGTGTCACCAAGTGGAGCAAGCTCGATACGGCCTGGCAAGGTGTCTCGATCGATACCCTTCTTGAGGGGATCGAGCCCGCGGGGCAGTATGTTTCCGCATACTGTGATGGCGGCTACACCACGAACATCCCGCTGGCAGACCTCACTGGCGGCAAGGCGTGGGTCGCCTATGCCTACGATGGAGCGCCGCTAGCGCCGGAGCATGGCGGGCCAGCCCGGCTGCTGGTGCCGCATCTTTACTTCTGGAAGAGCGCCAAGTGGGTGCGCGGGCTGGAAATCACCCGCGAGAATCGCTCGGGCTTCTGGGAACAGCTCGGCTATCACGACTATGGGGATCCATGGCGGGAACAACGCTACCAGGGCGACTGAACTGGCAGCTTGGCGTTGTCACCGCCAAGCACATGGAAACGCCTCGCGTGATGACCATTCGCCTCAAGGCAAATGGATGGCCCGGGCATCTCCCCGGTCAGCACGTCGATATCCGGCTCACCGCTGAAGACGGCTATCAAGCGCAACGATCCTACTCGATCGCGTCCGTCCCGGAGCGCGGCGTTCTCGAACTGACTGTTGAGGACATCACGGAAGGCGAAGTTTCGCCTTACCTTGCCGAGGTGCTTATTCCCGGAGACCAATTGGAGTTTCGCGGGCCTATCGGCGGCCACTTCACCTGGACGGCGGATGACGGAGGCCCGCTGCTGCTGATTGCCGGCGGGTCCGGTATTGTGCCGCTGATGTCAATGGTGCGCTATCGCGAAGCGACTGGCAGCGCCGTACCCGCGACGCTGCTCGCGTCCTCGCGCTCGTGGATCGAGATCATCTACCGCGAAGAGCTCGACCGCCTCGCCCGCGAGCCGTCATTGCGCATCATCCACACGTTGACGCGGTCGCATCCGCCAGCATGGGATGGCTACACCCGGCGCATCGATCTTGACATGCTGCGGGAAGTTGCCGGCTCGCCCGAGCCGAACACGCTCGCCTATGTCTGCGGGCCGACCGGCCTTGTCGAATCGGTGGCGAGCGTCCTGGTGACCATTGGCTACGATCCGCATCGGGTCAAAACCGAACGGTTTGGCCCAAGCGGTCCCTGACTCGCTGATGTTGCCATCGCCGCCTGGAACGCGAGAGATGGGTGATGGGTATTGGGGTATTAGGGAGAAAGACGAAACCAAGGGCCGCCAGCCAGTAGCCAACGGCCCATCACCCGTCGCCCTGGCCCTCGTCACGCGCCCGTTCGGCGTCCCGGGCCTCTTCCTCGGCCAGGCAAACGCGCTCATGAATGGCCGCGAGATCGCCGGCAACCAGGACTTCGACCTCCTCGGGCCGCTCGACAAGCGCCAGGGCCCGATCGCCAGCAGCCATGGCCAGCGCGCGCCCATACTCCGCGCCACGGCGCATGACCAGAAACTGAAAGGCGGTGCCATACGTGTTCACCGCCCGCTCCAGTTCGTTGCTTCCTGCCGGCAGACCTTTTCCGACAATCCGAGCGATCGCGCGCGCGTAGCGGTCAATTTCATCGGCATCGACCACGAAAACTCGTGCTTCGTTCTCCACTGGTTCGCCTCCATCCGGCCGCCAGCAAGAGCAGCCAATCCCATGTCGGGGCATCGCGCGCCACGGTCGCCTCGTCATTCACCCAGGCTAGTCTAGAACTCTCGCGGACGAAAGGCCGGGGCCGCACATCGACCGGTGGCATGCAGGATGGCCATAAACTCCTGACATCTGCAGGCTGGGAACGGGCCATGCCTCATGGCTGTTTGCCCGTCCGGCAGCAGACGTGGGATCGCCAACCTCCAATGCGTCTATTGGCCGATCCGCCGGAGCAGAGTATCGTTGCCGGGCAGCAGACGCGAGGGAGAGCCAGATACGGAGCTTCGCCACCTATGGCACATGCCGACACCGTCATCGAGAAGGGCACGATCGCAACTGAAGGCGGAGTGTTCTCCGCCGATCTCGTCATCGCCAACGGACGCATCGCCGCGCTCTCGCTGGATGCCAATGGTTGGACGGCCGATCGCCGCATCGACGCCTCAGGCATGCTGGTCATGCCCGGCGGTATCGACGTCCACACCCATTTCGAGGAGCCTGACTCCCAGATGCTGGAGGGCTTTGCCTCGGGCGGCGCGAGCGCGGCGGCGGGCGGCCTGACATCTGTCGTGGAAATGCCGCAGGCGCGGCCGACCACGACCCTACCCGAGCAGTTCGCCGAGAAACGGCAGCTAGTCGAGGAGCATGCCATCGTCGACATGGCTCTCTGGGCAGGGGCCATCGGCCCGCCGCGGCAGACCGCCGCCGATCTCGACGGCATGGCCGGCATGGGCGCGGCCGCCTTCAAGTCATTCATGGCATCCTCGTCTCCCCTATTCCCGGCGGTCGATCATGCCCAGCTCCTCTGGTCGATGGATCAGGCGGCGCGGCTGGGACTGCCCTATGGGTTGCATGCCGAGGACCAACACCTCCTGGCTGCCGGGCTCGACCGCATGCGCGAGGCGGGGCGCAAGGATCCGCTGGCGCACGCCGAATCGCGGCCGCCGCTGGTCGAGATGGTGGCCGTCAACACGGCCCTGCTGCTGGCGGCAGAAACCGGCTGTCACGTCCATATCTGTCACGCCGCCTCGGCCGGGGCGCTTTCCCTGATTCGCGAGGCGAAGGCGCGTGGCGTCCGGGTCACGGTTGAAACCTGCCCGCAGTACCTGATGCTCAACACGGACGACCTGGTTCGCCTGGCCGGTTTTGCCCGCTGCGCCCCGGCCATTCGCGAGCAATCGGAGGTCGACGCCATCTGGGACTACGTTCTGGACGGCACGATCGACCTCATCTGTTCCGATCATTGCCCGTACACCATCGAGAGCAAGGAGGCAGGCAGGGACGATATCTTCGCGGCGCCCCTGGGCCTTTCCGGCGTCCAGACACTGCTGCCCGCGTTCTATTCCGAGGCCGTGGTGCGCCGGGGCCTGCCGGTCGAACGCTTTGTGGCGCTGCTGTCCGGCAATCCGGCGCGGATCTTCGGGCTCTACCCGCGCAAGGGGAGCCTGGCGATCGGCGCGGATGCCGATGTCACCTTGCTCGATCCGGCGGCGACATGGGACGTTACGGTCGCGGACGCGCTGCACAAGAACAAGTGGACGCCCTACGCGGGCAAGCAGATCACGGGCCGCGTGGTGCAGACCATCCGCCGGGGCGAGACGATCTTCGACGATGCCCGTGATGGGACGGAGCGCGTACTGGCCGCGCCTGGATCGGGCACGTTTCTGCCACGTGGATATGGGGAGAGGCTGGAATGACGCGGGGCACTGACCGCTGGATCGATCCCGCGCGAATCGAGCGGTCGATCGCCGACCTGGCGGAATTCGGGGCACGGGGAGAAACGGGTGTCGCCCGCCTGGTCTATACGCCGGAGTGGACGGCGGCTCAGGATCAGGTCGCCGCGTGGATGGCCGATGCTGACCTGCGCGTGGAACGCGATGCGGTCGGCAATGTCTGGGGCTATCTCGATGGCCGAAATCGGGACGCGGGCATCATCGCAACCGGCTCGCACATCGACAGCCAGAACCCGGGCGGGCGCTTCGATGGCGCGCTCGGTGTCGTCGCCGGCATTGTCGCCCTGGCGGCGCTGCGTGAGCGGTTCGGACAGCCGGAACGGACGCTCGCGGCCGTCTCACTGGTCGAAGAGGAGGCATCCCGCTTCTCTACCGCGAACTTCTGGGGGTCGCGCGCCATCGTCGGCCGCATCGGCGACGAAGAGCCGCGACGGCTGCGCGGCTACGACGGGGTCACCATGGCGGAAGCCATGCGCGACGCCGGATTCGATCCGGGCCGCATTGCCGAAGCCCGTCGCGACGACATCGACGCCTTCATCGAGCTCCATATCGAGCAGGGTCCGTTTCTGGAGCATGTCGGCCTGCCGGTCGGCATCGTGGAGCAGATCACCGGCTACCGGCAATATCTGGTGACGCTGGAAGGAACCGCGAACCACGCGGGCGCCACTCCCATGGACCTGCGCCGGGATCCGATGGCTGGGGCTGCTGAGATCATCAGCGGCGTCATCGATACCGCCCACCGTATGGGGCGGCCGTGTGTGACCACGGTGGGCAGAATGATCGTCACGCCAAACGAGCGAGCGGTCATCCCTCGACAGGTGACCTTCACGGTCGATGCCCGCTCTCCCGATCCCGCGCAACGCGAGCTGCTGCTGGCCCGCCATGAGGCGTTGATGCGCGAGGTTGCCGAACGGCGCGGCCTGAAGCTGACCATTCGCACCGACAGCGACCGGACACCGGTTGCGTCGGATCATGAACTCGTCGCGGCCATCGCGGTAGCCGCCGAGGAAGCAGGCATTCCGACGCGGCGGATGGTCTCCGGCGCGGTGCACGACAGCATGCAGTTGGCGGAAATCGCCCGGATCGCCATGATCTTCGTCCGCTCGCGGGGTGGAATCAGCCATAGTCCGGAAGAATTTACCAGCGCCGAGGACGCCGCGGCCGGCACCGAAGTGCTGGCCCGCGCGCTGCAGAGATTGGCGTACCTGCCATGAGCGAGAGCACTCGTTCGCCCGGCAAGACCGTGGCCATGATTACATCGCCGTTGGAGGCAGAGTACGCCGAGAAAATCGCCAGCGCATTTCCCGACAGCCTCGACCTGATCTATCGGCCCGACCTGATGCCGAAACCGCGCTACGTCGCCGATCACGGAGATCCAGCGTGGCGGCTCACGGGCGAACGCCAGCGGGAATGGCACGGCCTTCTCGGCAGTGCGGAGATCCTCTTCGACTTTCCGCGCTTCGAGACGACGCCATTCCAGGTGCTCTGCCCAAACGCGCGCTGGGTGCAGACGAGCTCAGCGGGTGTTGGGCCGATGGTGAAGGAGCTTGGCCTGCAGGATTCCGACCTGCTCGTCACGACCGCCAGCGGCATCCATGCCCAGCCCCTCGCGGAGTTCGTCTTTGCCTCGCTCCTCTTTCACTCCAAAGAGTTCGGCCGGCTGCAAGCCGAGCAACGCGCCCATCAATGGAACCGCTTTTGCGGCGACGAGTTGGCCGGGAAGACGATGGCCATCATCGGTCCGGGCCGCATCGGCCGCGAGGTCGCTCGCCTGGCTCACGCCTTTCGCATGCGGGTGATCGCGCTGGGCCGCACGCCTGATCCGGCCCGCGCGGAGGCGCTGGGCGTCGATAGGCTTTACGCCCGCGGCGATCTGCACCAGATGCTGGCTGATGCCGACTGCCTGGTGCTCTGCGCGCCCCACACCCCGGAGACGGATACGATCATCGGCGCCGCTGAGGTCGCCGCGCTCAAGCCCGGCGCCGTGTTCGTCAACATTGGCCGTGGCGCGCTCGTGGACGAAGCGGCGCTCCTGGAGGCGCTGCGCTCCGGGCGCATCGCCTTCGCGGCGCTCGATGTCTTCCGGAACGAGCCGCTGCCGGCCGATTCCCCGTTCTGGGACTTGCCAAACGTCCTGGTGAATCCGCACTCCGCCAGCACGGTCTCGTCCGAAAATGCGAAGATCACCGACGTGTTCATCAGGAATCTTGGCCACTATCTGGACGGTGCGCTCGACCAGCTCGAGCCCCTCCTGAACAAGCAGCAGCTCTATTGATCGATCGAACGATCGATCATTTTGCGGCCAGGGACCGGATTACGAACACCAGCCGCACCGTCATCGCATGTCAAGAAAACCGGCCGGAGTTCGGTAACCGTAGATACCTGTGGCCCGGGGGTGGCACTGCCCCCGGATGCTATAGTGACCGTACGTTCACGACAAAACCCGTTTCACGGGCTGGAGGTACTTTGTTATGCGAGGTTGGCGAGCGCTGGCGATTGCACCGATGACGGCACTCATGGTGGCCGTGCCCGCACTGGCTCAGGACAGCACCCCGGAGGCCGACGTCACCGAGAACCCGCGAATGGTCGCGGCCGAGGAATGCGTTTCCGAGCCACGCGCCTTCGACGATATCGCGGCGATCCTGAACCTCGATGGCGAGGGCATTCCACAGCCCG
This sequence comes from uncultured Sphaerobacteraceae bacterium, assembly GCA_964434995.1. Lineage (GTDB taxonomy): Bacteria > Chloroflexota > Chloroflexia > Thermomicrobiales > UBA6265 > JACCXM01. Next base: position 6,399 of record CAYSXO010000078.1, on the reverse strand, counting down.
AAGCCACCACCATTACGCCGCCGCTTGGCGAAATTGTCGACTCGGCAACGGACATTCAGATCAAGGAAGCTGCCCGCGAGCTGCTTGCCTGTTTCAACGCGGGCGACATTCCCCGCGCCGCGACCCTGATGACCGAGAACGGCATCAAGCGTTCTTACTGGGGTCTGACGATCGACGACGAGAATCGCACGCTGGCGCGGGAGCGCATCTCCGCTGAGCCAACCCCGCGCGCGCCCGAGTACTTCGTGCGCCTCATCACGGTCACCGACGCGTCGCTCCTGCCAGACGGGCGGGTCGCCGCGTTTGTCGTCATCAACGAGCCCCTGCTGCCGCCACAGGGCCCGGAGACCCTCCTCTTCATCTTCGCCAACCAGGATGGAGTCTGGAAGATCGACGACTACATCGACTTCTCGATCATTCCGCCGGACTTCGGCCAGGAGTCAACCCCGGAGGCGTAAATTCCGGCAAGGACCAGGCAATCTCGCGCCGCCGGGCGACAATCCGGCGGCGCTATTCTTTCTATTGTGTTTGGTGGCGCGCGTACGGCAAGGAGGAGTGCGGGATGCCGTCCAGCCGGGCAGGAGATCTCGATATCGTCTGGGATGTGGCAGGGCCGCCTGATGCTGCTCCGATCCTCATGATCAACGGCCTTGGCGCGCCACGCGCCGGGTGGGCCTTGCAAGTCCCGGCATTGTCCGAGCGCTACCGCGTCTTCACCTTTGACAATCGGGATGTGGGAGAAACCGGGGCCGGCCGCGACCCAAGACCCTATGCACTGAACCAGTTCGCCATCGACGCCATCGGCCTCATCGAAGCCCTGGAGCTTGGGCCGGTGCATGTCATCGGCGCGTCAATGGGCGGCGCGATCGCGCAGGAGATGGTGCTCACCCGCCCTGACCTGGTGCAGAGCGTCCAGATCGTTTGCTCGTGGGCGAAAACCGACCCCTGGCTCGCCGATCTGGTGAGCCAATGGAATGCCATGTTTGCCGCCATGGGCAGGGTTGCCTGGGCACGAAACTCGTGGCTCTGGGTCTTCACTCACCGCTGGTTCAACGATCCGGCGAATCTGGCCGGGCAACTTGCCGCCACCGCAGCCGATCCGTTTCCGCAGACAGCGATGATGTTCGGCAGGCAATGTGACGCCATCCTACCTTTCGACGTGCTCGACCGGCTCAGTGACGTCACGACACCCACCCATGTTGTCGCGGGCGCCGAGGATTTGCTCACTCCGCTTCGCTTCTCCGAGGAGATCGCCGCCGCCATCCCGGAGGCCAGACTGACGGTTTTGCCCGACGTTGGCCATGGCATGTTCTGGGAGGCAACTGACACCTTCAACGCATCTCTCCTGCGCTTCCTCGACGAGCAACGTGCCTGATCGGGATCAGGAAATCGGCGAAACGACGCCAGTTCGCGGGACGTTCTCATAACAGAGCCCGCGGGGAGCGTCCGGGACCGAGGTACCGGGAATGCCTCTTGCGCCAGGGCCCTCGCGACGGCTATGTTGCTTCGTGAGTTGGTGGCCATGATCGGTCCCCGCCACGGGCATGGCATTGACCGGAGTCCATGTGAGGGGATTGCGAATGAAGCGACAGCTTACGCTGGCAGGCGCAGCCCTGCTCGCCTTTTCGATGTCGGTAGGAGGCGTGGCCGCGCAGGATGGGGTGCCGGTTAACGCCGATGGCTCGTACGTGGTTGCCAACGACGAGACGCCAAGCGCATCGGGCCGGGGCAGCGACCTCGTCTATGGCGACATCAATACAGGCGGCGGCTCGGGCGAGGTGCTGGGCGACCCCAACGCGATCTATACGCCCATTTTGCCTGACCGCGATACGCTGATGTCGATGCCCGGCGCTGGTGACGGCATGATCGGCGGCGTTCCCATCCAACCGGCCGCGCCCGATGCCACAACGAGCACCACGACCAACCTGACAAATACGAGCGGCGCCACGACGGAAAACGTGCCCATCGACGCCATTGCCTCAAACGAGCCGCCGCCAGTTGTCGCTGACGAAGGCACGACGGCGACCGGCTTCTGTAGCCAGTTTGGCGTCTGGTACGACGCCCAGGTCGCCTATGAGGAGCTCGGCGCGACCGCGGCCGATCCGGCCCTGGTGCAGGAAGTCGATTCGGACTACGACGGCATCGCTTGCGAAGGGCTGATGGTCTAGCAAGCCGCGCGCCAACACTGCTCCGGACGAGCGGCCGGTTCTCCGGCCGCTCTTTGCTGTTTCACCGGCAGACGACAACGCCCAACTTCGGTAGGATGCAGGCAAATCGGAACATTTCGAGCGCCGACATCCAGCAAGGGAAGCCGAGGGAGCGTCAATGGATCGCATGGTTCTGGGATCGACAATAGTCTTTGCTCCATACTCGATCGAGCAGGCACTGGAAGGTCTGGCCGAAGCGGGATACCGGGCGTGTGAGATCGGCGCGGTCAAGGGCTGGTTCGAGCACATCGACCCGGACACCATTTCCGACGCCGAGATCAACCGCATCAGCACGAAACTGGCGGATCTGGGCTTGAAGCCGGTCAGCCTGTCCGGGCATGCCCAGCTCCAGACCCCCGAGGGCGCGGCCCGCTTCGCCAGAGCCATCGACATCGCGGCCGCGCTAGGCATGCAGATCGTCAATACCTACACCGGCGACGCTACGACCGATGAGGAGCGCGAGGCATACTTCGCGAACGTGGCGGATCTGTGCGATCGCGCCGCCCACCATGGCCTCAAGATCGGCATGGAGACCGACAGCAACATGCTGCCAACGGCCGAGATCGGGATCGCCATCCTCGACCGTATCAATCGCCCAGAGACCCTTGGCTTCAACTACGATCCGGGCAACGTCGTCTACTACACCGGCGCCGATCCGATGACCGACGTCTACTTTGCGCTCCCGCGGATGGTCCACTTCCACTTCAAAGACAAGGTTGGCGGCAAGGGCGTCTTCAACTTCCCGCCACCAGGCGATGGCGAGCTCGACATGAAGGGCTTGCTGGCCATTCTCGATGAGGCCGGCTACAGCGGCCCCATCAGCGCCGAGGTCGAGTTCGACGAAAAGGGGTGGCCCGACTACGACGCCTGCCGCGCTGCCGCCCGCCGCTCCGTAGAGAACCTGCGAGACATGGGCCTGACGGTCTGAAATACCCAAGGGGGTATTCATCCGACTCGACGAGACCGCTGGTGCAGCCAGCGCCGCTCAAGGTCGGACGCGCCCCGGCATTCGCGTTGCCACCGGCAAGGGCGGTCTGTCTTCAAATGTCAGCGCCCCAGTCGCCGGGTAAACGTCAACGCAAGCGAGCCGTTCGTCGGCAGTCGGCGCGGGCAACGACGTTGGACCTGCCGCCGCAACGACCAGACCGACGATCGGCAACGGTTCGCTGATCGTCCCGATCCTGCTCACTTTTCCAGAGATACGATCGACCGCAAAGAGGCTCTGCCCCGTATTGCTCGCGCGAACGCCGCGGGCCGCGCCCAACTAGAAACTTCGTGGCCTGGGGAAGTATCGATGTGTCTCTCGCGGCATGACACGGCGTGGGCGCGGCGCCCCTAACCGGAGGCGGCCCGCGCCTCGTCGACCATCAGCCGCAGCATGGCGCGGTTGAGCGGCCCAAGATGGAATCGGTCGATCGTGCCGTCCGGGCGAATAATGATTGTCGAGGGGTACGCCGGTGGGATGCCGAACGCGGCCTCGACCGGCCCGATGCCGGGGTGCTCGGTGTTGGTGTCGCGCCCAATTGGGTAGGTGAAGCCGCCGTCGGCCACGAACGCGCGGGCATCCTTGTCCGTGTCGGTGCGGATGCCAACGCCGATGATCTCGGTCTGCTCGCCGTTTGCGCGCGCCTCGTCCCAATATGCCTGCAGCTCAGGCATCTCATCGCGGCACGGCACGCACCATGACGCCCAGAAGTTGAGGACAACGACATTTCCCTCCAGATCGCCGAACCGCAGGACGTCTCCATT
>CAYSXO010000078.1:909-2423 GCA_964434995.1 uncultured Sphaerobacteraceae bacterium | reverse complement strand
CAGAAGGGTCAGGGAAGCATCGGGCGCGGGCTGCCCAACCGCATTGCCAGGGGAGGTCGCTGCTGGCTGATCGTCGCGCTGTACCCACCAGATGCCCGCCACCGCGACAAGGAGCAGCAGGCCAAGCAACGCCGGCGAATAGCGGCCGAGCCGTCCATACCCGATGCGGCCATGATCACTCTCGTCACCCGGCTCATCCGCAAGTCCAGGCGCACCAGGCAGCTGGCCATCGCCAGCCACCTCTGCTGCCATGCGATCAGGGAAGACTGGCAACCGCGGCCTGCACTTTCTGCCATGTCTCCTCATCGCCCCCGATAAGCAGCACGACGACATTGCTCCCCATCACCGCCCGGCGCTCGCCCTCGGGCGTCGGGGTGCCTCTCAGCAACTCTGGCACGATGCTGTCTGGGTCGACGCCCTCTACATCGGCGCGCGCGGTCTCGGCATCCGGGTAGAGAAATATGAACCCCGGATGCCCATCGATTTCCACGCCTTGCCCCGGCGCCTGCAACGCCCCAACGGGGACAAAGAGGCCGGGCGGCTGCTGCACGTCAAGCCCTTGAGCCTTGAGCGCGCCCGTGACATTGACAATCTGGTTGCCCCCAGGCGCGGCGGTCGGCACCGGGGCCACGCCGCTGCCCTGGCGAAAGTAAAGGACCGCCGCCAGAATGGCGAACGCGACCGCGGCAACGGCAAAGACGTTGCTGAGCGCATTGCTCCGCTTTCGAGCAGTCGGTTTTGGTGGTTCGGGTTTCTCCGGCTCCGCATCCAAATGTGGCGCGGGCCGCCGTGCAATCGGTTCCATCGTGGACGATGGTACGCCGACGTGAGGGCGCTCGCACAGGTGCGGTCTCTGCTCGCCTTCGCCTCAAGAGCTCGCCATTCTGGTGCTAATCAGGAACCCCCTCGTTTTTGGCGGCGGCATCGCCAGCAATCGTCTGTCCATCCTCCCAATGGGATCGTGTCCAGTGGGGGACAAGCCCAGCGGCATGCAGCGCGGCAGCCAGGCGGTCTTCCTCTCCATCCGCGGCGCTCCTCGCCTCCGGGAAGGTGACGACGACCGCCTGGCTGCCGTGCGCTTCGACGCTCCAGCCCTGCTCGCGCAGCGTGGCAAGGATTCCGGACGCCGCACGGTCGTCGTCCGCGCGGACGACGACGGCACGTCGCAACTCGGCGCGCGGTAGAGCGCGCGACCATTCATCGAGCGAAGTTGCCAAATCGGGCGGCAGTGGGCCGCCGCTGACACGTTCCAGAAACGTCACAATCTGATCTCGCTCGATACCGGCATGAAGCGCGTTGGCAAACGAGGTCTCGGTGATCCGGTAGTGGCTGACCGGCCCAAGATCGACCAGTTCCGCGAACGCCGACAAGGCCCAGACCCGGTGTGGCGTTGGCAATTGCAAGGCCAATTCGCCCGATGCCCCGATAGCGACTGGAGAGGCGCTTTCGCCGGCGTCGGCCTCGGCCGGGAGCGGCTTGCGCGCGGCCAGCGCTGCACCGCTGGCTGTCACGGA
>CAYSXO010000078.1:0-899 GCA_964434995.1 uncultured Sphaerobacteraceae bacterium | reverse complement strand
GCCGTGATCGCGGCGCTCGGCGCCCCGGCTTTGGCCGTCCTCATCTTGAGGTGCTGCTCAATGCGACGGCGATATTCAACCATTCCAATGTGCGGCTGCCCGGGACGATCGAGAACGCGAGTTATCCCAAACCAGACAAATGGGCCGCCCAGCTCGAAGGAAACCACGTCGCCCAAGGCTGCCGCACGCGCCTCTTCCTCACTTGCGCCAGCCCCGGCCTCGCCCGCCATCCGCGCGGTCGCCGCCAGGAGCGACGGTCCCAGCAGGGCCGGGAATCGTGCCACGATGCGCGCGGACAGGCTTTCGAGGGTTACCCACCGGTCAGGAACGAGGCCGATCTCGGGATCTCCCAGCGCCGCCAGCAGGCGGGGCCGCAAGCCGCGCCAATCAGCACCCCAGAGCTCAACGATGCCCGCCGGCTCCCCCTCGACCCAACGCGGCCAGCGCAGCCAGCGCTCTCGCAAGCGATCCGTCTGCACGCGAAAGCCCCGCTCGCGCCACGCGCGCGCGTGTGGGCCGGGCACGATCCGCGGCGTGCGCGCCCCTTCATCAATGACCAGGACACCTTCGGCCATGCCCAGCTCTCGTAAGAGTTCGAGGTATCCGGGCGGGGTTCCATCCCGCTCGCCAAACCAGAGGCGGTGGGCAACCGCGCGGCTCAGCCAGCGCGGCGCTGGCGCCGACGCGTCCCAAATCGGAGATGATCTCCCGGAGACAACGCGGAGGATCGTGAGCAAATCCCAGGCGACGGCGTTGGGCGAATGCCATGCGGCGCGATCGTGCTCTGCCAGCGTCGCCGAATGAAGGGTCGGAAGTTCTGCTGGAACTGATTCGCCCGGATCGCGAATCTCAGCCGGAATGAAGAGCCATCGTGTGCCGTCGCGGTGGTAGGCGTGCCA
>CAYSXO010000077.1:0-14716 GCA_964434995.1 uncultured Sphaerobacteraceae bacterium | reverse complement strand
GATCGGTCCAGGGAGGAGCGATGGACCCCATACGCTTCGATGCTGCTGTGCGTATCCGAGGGTCGGCGTCCGGAGTGGCATGCCGCGTTTGATTGGGGACGTCACCCTTGGTGGGGCGCTCCTGGGTGCGACTGGTTCCAGCGGGGTCGAGGGCGGCTGTGTCGTGCCCGGAAACGGTGCAAGGCAGAGGACGGCAACAAGTAGACGCGCCGCGGAGGCGCCAGGTGCAAGGGCGGCAAGTGCCGCTGCTCGGCTCGCCGAATACCTGTGTCATTGGCCCGTTGCAGCCCGGAGATTTCCGCGATCCGGACGCGCCGCTGGCTTGCACGACGGGCAATGGCCAGTGCATCAGCAACGGCGAGATCACCCAGTGCACCTGCCGGCAGGAGGTTTGCTTTGCTTACGGGGCGCCTTGTACGAATACGGTGCAGTGCTGCCAGGGCGGCCGCGAGGGTTTCATGAATACCTGCCTGCCCATCGAGCCGTAGCGCCGTAACCGCTCGAGGATGTCGCGAAATGATCGGAGAGGGGCCGGGTGTCTGCCCGGCCCCTCTCGTTCCGTCAGGGCGTGGCGACCGGCGTGGCGAGCGGCGCCGTGGCAATGGGCGTCGCTGCCGCACCCGTGGTTGCCAGATGCCTGTCCAGCCAGGAGACGATCACCGGCACGAGGTCTGGCGTGAACTCGGCAGGAAGGGTTGCGTATTCACTGGGTCCGCCTGTCTCCGCCGCCTGGAAGAGATGGTTGGCGTTCGGCAGCACGACGATTGACACATCATGATTCCCGGCCTCTGCCAGCGCCGCGAGCACCGCGGGGGCGTTCTGCCCCGCGTCGACCTGCACGTCCTTGCCGCCGAAGATCGCCAGCACCGGCACGATCGTCTGCGCCCAGTCCGGCGCCGGATCGTAGGTGAGGAAGGAGGCGAACCAATCGGAGGCGTATTGCCCCGTCGACTGGTCAGCGATCAACCGGGCGTAGTCCTCCAGGTCGCCAAACGACTCGCGCTCTTCCTCGGGCAGCGCCTGGAGCTGCTCGAGGGCCCGCTCGTAGACGATTGCACCAACCGCGTCCGGATCGTCTATTTGCGAGATAAGCTCTTCCGTGAATGTCACCTGGGCGTCGATCGCTTCCTGAGGCGCGCCTTCGGCTTCCATGAGCAGCCGCGTCTGCAGCAACAGCACCTCGCGGCCATCTACGCCCGGGCCGGCAAGGGAGATGATGAAGTCCAGATCGTCGCTGCGCGCGCCGAGCATGGCGGCGACCAGGCCGCCCTCGCTGTGTCCGAGTAGCCCGACTCGCTCCGGATCGATGTCGTCGCGGGTGAGCAGATACGCGATCGCCGCCTCTGCATCAGCGGCGAAATCGCTTGTCGTTGCCTCGGAGAAGACGCCGGTCGACTTCCCGACGCCCCGGTCGTCGTAGCGCAACACGGCAACGCCCGCTCGGGTCAGGGCGTCCGCCAGCAGCCGGAAGGGCCGGATGGCGATGCCGCCGCCGAGCGACTCATCGCGGTTCTGCGGCCCACTGCCGGAGACCAGCACCACGGCCGGGTGCGGACCCGGCGACGGCGGCATCGTCAACGTGCCGGCCAGGGTGATGTCGCCGCTGGCGAACGTGACGTCTTTCGTGTCGTATGGCACATCCGCGACGACTTCGACGAGGGGCGCAAAGCGATCGAGCGTGGGCAGGAAGACCCTATTGTGGAGTGTTTCGTGTTCGTCCGGCTCCGATTGCAGCAAGACCAGATAGGTGGTCCCGTCCTGCTCGGCCAGCGCCAGGTCAACGGTCAGGGTCAGCGCGCCGGCGGAGACATCGATCGTGTAGAGGGTCCATTCCAGCGTCTCGCCCTGATGCGTGCCGACGCTCTCCGGCGCCTCGGCCAGGGCGAGTTGCGGCAGCAGCGAGTCCAGAACGGCCGCCGGTGGCAATGGCGCTGATTGCTGCGCGATGATCACGGGATCGCCCGCATCGAGTTGCCGGGCAAAGATCCCCTGACCGGCATCGGTCCACCCTTCTGGCACGACCGATTCGGCGCCGGAGGCCTCGCTGGAATAGGGCAGCAGGGTGATCGCATCCTGCGCTCGGGCGCTGGCAGACGAAGCGAGCAGCGCGACGAGCAGGAGTGCGCGAATGATCCAGGCCATGGTTGCTCCGGTGGTGAAAAGGACATCAGGCTGCCACGATGCCGAAAGAACGCAGAGGACATGTCCGCGCGCCGTTGACTGGCGGCCTGACCTTGGGAAGGCAGGCCGCGGCACAACGGTGACGGGGGTGTGTCACGTCAGGGGCCAGTGGCAATGGCCCGCACAATTCCTCCTTCCCGGCCATAGTAGAGCCTGCTACCGTCCGGGCTGAAGGCGATCGGCGCGATGGTGGTCAGCCCGGTGGCGAAGGGCGAGGCAGCATACCGGCCGTCCTCGCCCATCACGAGAACGAAGATCGTGCCGCAGCCCCAGTCGGCGAAGAGATACTTGCCCGCGTAGGCAGCGCCCCATGAGCTGCGCTGTGGAACGAATGCGCCCCCGGTGATGGCGAAGCAGCCGGTTTCGTGAGAGTAGGCGTAGATCGGCTCGACGAAGGTGGCCGACGGACTGCAGCCGGTGAGCGTTTCGTTGGGGCACGGCCCCTCCCGTTCCGGCCAGCCGTAGTTTGCGCCCAGCGCGCCGTCGTCGATCTCTTCCCAGGAGATCTGCCCAACGTCGTTGATAGAGAACCGGGACATGTCAACGTTCGGGTCGAAGGCGAAGCGGAAGGGGTTGCGCAGTCCCCAGGCGAAGATTTCCGGGCAGGGCGGCTGGTCGGCGCTCACGCGAGGCGCTTCCTGGCAGGAGGCCGCGTCGAGATTGGCAAACGGGTTCCCCGGCGCGGGCTGGCCATCGCGGTCGATGCGGAGGATCTTGCCATTGAGATTCCGTAGATCCTGGGAATCGGGTGGATAACCCGCATCGCCAGTGCTGACGTAGAGGAAACCGTCGTCGCCAAAGGCGATATCGCCGCCGTTGTGCATCCAGCCGACCATGATGGTGTCGAGGAGCGATACCTCGGAGGCGGGATCGAGCGTGCCATCTGGCGCCATGGTGAAACGCGAGACGCGGTTGCGGCAGCGCGGAGGGCTGAGGTCGCAGTGCCCATTCTCCAGATCCTCCGTGTAGTAGAGGTAGAGGTACGGCCGCGATGCGAACTCGGGATCGGCGATCACCCCGAGCAGACCCTGCTCGGGCCCCTTCCCAATATGGAGGGAGAGGTCGAGCAGCAGCTCGGGATGCGCATCGGCAGAACCGCCCTCCAGCCGGTAGAGCCAACCCTCCTGCGCGGTGATCAGCAGATCGCCCCCGAGCCAGGCGAAGTCGGTGGGGCTGCCGTAAATCTCGGTGATGGGGATGTCCTGAAAGCCGGGTGGAAGGGTGGTCGCGTCCTGACTGGCGACGGTCGATGTCGATGCCAGCGAGAGCGCCATGGTCAACACGATGCCCCATAGCTGCCAGCTACGCAAGCGCGGGCTGGATCGGGCCGGGAGCCGGGCGGCGAAGGGCTGGCTCCACCTCGATTCGCTGTTGATGGCTGATCCTCCTCGGTCGATGCGGCTACTCGTGGATCATCGCCAGCAGAGTGTCCGGCAAGGCGGTGGCGTTGGCAAGAACCGCGTGGATAGTCGCCTGCTGTCTCGATCGACACGTTCATTCATGGCAATTGCGTAGCGCAATGCGCAGAATTACCCATTGACTCACCAGAGAACAGTCCTATAGTGCGAAGTGCGCGGGTCAAGCGGCCGCAACCGGAGCGGGTTTCCGAGGGACGCCCGATCTGTGCGGTCAACACGCTCGCGTGTCATCGGCACAGGCGTCGCTTGCGTCAGGATGCGGAGGGACAGGGACAGCATGGACAGTCCTCGATTCGATTCTCTCGTCCGATCGGTTCAGGAGGCGGGCACGCGGCGTGGCGCGCTGCGCGCGGCGCTGGGCGGCGCCACGGCCGCCGCGGTCCTGGCGGTTTCTCGCGGTGACGCCGGGGCGAAGAAGAAGTGCAAGAAGAAGAAATGCCCCAAGTGCGAGGCGCTGCTCGTTGGGCAGCCGTGCACGACGAACTTGCAGTGCTGCACGAATGAGACGAACAATCTCTGCGCGATTTCCCAGGGGGCCACGGAACAGGTCAAGACCTGTTGCGGAGCCGAAGGCAACTCCTGCACCACTGATGCCGATTGCTGCGCCCCGGTGGCCTGTGACAACGGCATCTGCGGCGGGCCTGCTTGATTCACGCCACATGCAATCCGGCCAACCAACGGGGCCGGCAAACCGCGAACCTCTCGCACTTCGGAGGAGACCATGGACGGTTCCACGTTCGATACCTTGACCCGGCTCGCCAGCAATGCGAGCACGCGCCGGACGGCGGTGAGATCGGTGATTGGCGGCTCGGTTGTGTCGGCGGCAGCGGCGGTCGGCCTTGCCTCTCTGACGGATGATGCCAGCGCGAAGAAGAAGTGCAAGAAGAAGTGCCCCAAATGCGAATCACTGACCTTCGGGGCGGCATGCCAGACGAACCTGCAGTGCTGCACGAACGAGACGAACATGGCTTGCCTGACGGTCAATGGAGCAGGCAACAGCGACCGGACATGCTGCGGGAGTCTGGGGTTTGCCTGTACGGAACTCAATGACTGCTGCCAGAACTACGAATGCTCCAACGGCACGTGCCAGCCCGGGCCCGTCCTGTAGCGTTATCAACACCCGAGGCATGTGCCAGAGCGCCGGTCGGCCCGACCGGCGCTCTGGTGTTGTCAACCCATCGTAGGGAAATGGCCGAGCGGCTGGCAGCTTGCCTGGATGGGAGGCGCCGCCAGCCGCTGGACCGGGACCGGGGTTGGAAACCCCGGAGAGGGAAGGGGGTGAAACGGCGGCGGGATCAACTCCGGAACCGCCTCGTCTAACGTCCTGCCGTGCGGGCGCTGGCGATCGGCATCGGCCGCCAGCGAGGTGCGTTGCCGGGCTCGATTGGCCCAGTGCCATGCTAGGGCGATTCCCGGCGGCGGTGGTCAAGAAATCATGAACGTCCCGTATGAGGCGGCGCCCGGCGTGCGCTGTGTCGCTGCCGCGCCCTATCCTGATCCCGATTCCGTGAAGCGCGGGCTGGGGCCGGCGAGGGGCATTGCGTGCAACGAACATCTGGCGTGACGAGCGGCAACGCCGCGGACGATGGCGCGGCGCGCCGCGGTTGGCTGCTTGGTCATTTTGTGGCCAGCGCGGATAAGGCGCTGGCGACGTCCGATCTCGAGGTGAAGTGGGCGGTCTACGAAGGTGGCGAGTCGCGCGATACGTGGGGCATCAACGCGCGGGCGCACACCCTGGCCATCCTCGTGCGCGGCCGCTTCCGGCTCTGCTTCCCTGAGCGGGACGTGCTGCTGGCAAGCGAGGGAGACTACGTCCTTTGGGAGCCAGGCGTGCCCCATCGCTGGCAGGCCGAGGGGCCCGCGGTTGTCGTCACCGTGCGCTGGCCCTCGCTCGCGGACGATCAGCGGACGGAGGGTGATGGGTGATGGGGTGTCGAGGTGTCAGGGCGCCAGGGTGATAGGGAGGACGACGAAGCCAAGAGCCAAAGGCCAACAGCCAACAAAACACGAACCCGGCCATGTGGCCGGGCACGTGCGGGAAGGGGGAGGGGTTTTAGGAGGGCGGGAGGGATTGGGGATCCCGAAATCTCGCTCTCACCTCTATCTACGCTGGGCCTCGCGAAACGGATTCATGGGTGGCGGGCTGTTGGCTGTTGGCTGTTGGCTATTGGCTGACGACGGGGTTGTCGTCTGGCTGATTTGATGAGGTCCTCCTGATTGGGGACGTGAGGATTGGGTGGGGTCAGGGGCACGGGCGGACAGGGGCCGCACCGCGCCGCTATGATCCGTTGTTGACCGGCCATCTGATGCCGGAGCGATCTGGCGAAATGTGGAGATAAGTATCCGTCGCTCTCGTGAGGCCCTGCGCCATGACGATGGCTGATGCGTTCACTCCAGTCGAGAAGGTGACGCTGACCGAGCGTGTTGTGCAGCGGCTCATGGAGCACATCCAGAGCGGCCGCATGCAGCCGGGCGATGCCCTGCCCTCGCAGTATGAGCTGGCGCGCATGTTCGGCGTTAGCCGGCCCATTCTGCGTGAAGCGATGCAGGGCCTGGTGTCGATCGGCTTGCTGGAAATTCGCCCAGGAAGCGGCTGCTACGTCGGTTCGCCTCGGGTCCGCCCCCATGCCGAGACACTCTTCGAGATCGTGACCCATGAATCGGCGCTGGAGACGCTCGAAGCGCGGATGGTGGTCGAAGTCGAGCTTGCTGGATTGGCCTCACAACGCGGAGATGACCGGGATTGGCGCGTGTTGGAGACCATTCTGGATAGACTCAGCATTGCTTCGGACACGGGCTCCGAGACGGTGACCATCACTTCGGACTTTCATGATGCCCTCGCCCAGGCCGGGCACAACAGCGTGCTCTACAAGATGTCGCACCTCCTGAGCCGCGCCCGTGTCGCGCAAGGAGTGCGCATCGAGCAGGCGCTGCCCGACATCAAAGCCGGGGAATATGGCAGCCATCTCCGGCTCTATCAGGCCGTCCGCTCGGGCGACCCGCGTGAGGCTCGGCTCGAGATGCGGCGGCATCTGGAAATCGCGCATGGCTGGGAAGACCGGGTTTCTTCCCTGAAAGGGCGGATCGCGGCGGAGCCGATCACGGGACCGTGACCCCGTTGACAGCGTATCGGGGCGCTCGTATGATGCGCGAAACCGGTATGATCAGTTGACCAATTTCTGATGTGCGGTGCGCCGCGGGCCGCTGGGCCACGTCAGCACTCCGGAGCCTCGGATCGCCCGCGCATCGAGTTCCGTCGTGATCGGCGGCGATCACGGCGGCCCGGGCGAGGAGGCGTGCGTTGGGACGATACATCCTCGTCCGGCTGGGGGGCCTTGCCGGGGTCCTCATCGTTGTCTCACTGATCACCTTCGTCCTCATGCATCTGATCCCCGGCGGACCCTATGACGAAGAGAAGATGCCGCTCTCCGACGAGGCGAAAGCCAACATCCTGCGCTCGTACGGCCTCGATAAACCCCTGTGGCAGCAATATCTGCTCTATGTCGGCAACGCTCTGCGCTTCGAGTTCGGGTACTCCTACCAGAGTCCAGGCGAAACGGTTACGCAGCTCATCGCCCGGGTCTGGACGGTTTCGCTGCAGCTTGGCGCGCTGACGCTCGCGGTGGCCATACCGCTCGGCCTGGGGCTGGGGATACTTGCCGCGAACCACCGCAATTCGTGGCTCGACAACGCGGTGACGTTGCTGGCGACGGCGGGCATCGTGCTCCCGACGTTCGTGGTCGGGATCCTGTTGATTCTGCTCTTCAGCAATACCCTCCACTGGCTCCCGACAGGTGGCTGGGAGGGGCCGGAAACCTGGATCATGCCGGTTGTCGCCTATGCGCTGGGGCCAGCCGGCATCATCGCGCGCTACACCCGGACCTGCGTCATCGAGGGCATCGACGCCGACTACGTGCGGACCGCGCGCGCCAAAGGCCTAGGCGACGGCGCCATCATGCGGCGTCACGTGCTGCGCAATGCCGCGATCCCGATTTTGACGATTGCCGGCCCGCTCGTGCCCGACCTTCTGACCGGGTCGATCTTCATCGAAACCATCTTTCGCATACCCGGTCTCGGCAGCTACTTCGTGACCAGCGTCTTTCAGCGTGACTACCCGATGATCATGACGCTCGCCTTGCTGGCGGCCTTTGTGGTCAGCGCCGCCTATCTGGCGACCGATCTGCTCTATCTGGCGATCGATCCCCGCATCAGGCTTGGCACATGACCCAGGTTGGGACAGTGGCGGCCCAGGCGTCCGCGGGCCTGGCCGTGGCAGCGCCTCGATCCGCCAGAGAATCCTCACCGGCTCGCGAAGCCTGGAGCCGCTTCCGGGCAAACCGGCTCGGACCAGTGGGATTGGCGATCGTCCTCTCGCTCGTCGTGCTTGCCGTTGGCGCGCCCGCGATCGCCCCGTATCCCTATGACAAGCCCGATTTCGGCGCGGCCTGGCAGTTTCCGTCGCGGCAGCATCTGATGGGCACGGACGGTATCGGCCGCGACTTCTTTTCCCGCATCGTCTATGGCGCGCGTACCTCGCTGGCCATCGGCCTGAGCGCCCAGGCCATCGCGCTCACCCTGGGCATCGTGCTGGGCATGGTCGCCGGCATGCGAGGCGGGAAGATGGACTTTGCCATCATGCGGCTCGTTGATGCCGTCTGGGCCTTTCCTCGCATGCTCTTTGCCATCATGGTGCTGACCGTGCTGGGCAGCGGCTTCGGCAACGTCCTGCTCGCGATTGCCGTCACGGGCTGGATTCCGATCTGCCGGCTGACGCGCGCCCAGCTCCTCGGCCAGCGCGAGCGCGACTACGTGACTGCGGCGCGGGCGCTGGGGGCATCGGAAAGCCGCATCGGGCGGGTCCATCTCCTGCCCAACATCCTTGGACCGATAATCGTCGCCCTCACGCTCGGCGTGCCCGAGGCAATCTTCGCCGAGGCGGGCCTCAGTTTTCTCGGCATCGGCATCAACCCGCCGATCCCGAGCTGGGGACAGATGGTTGGCGAGAGCGTCAGCACCATCCGCTTCTACTGGCATCTGGCGCTCTTTCCCGCCGTGATGATCGGCCTTACGATGCTCGGCTTCGTGCTGCTTGGAGACGGTTTGCGCGATGCACTCGATCCCCGCTCAAAGAGCTGAGACTCCCGCCGCGCCACGGTCTGGCGCTCATCGATGCCTGTCGCGCTGAACGCGGTCCTCTCCGTGAACGGCGCTCGGAGAAACGGCAAGGGCGCGCACGCCCGCGGAGGAGGTCACCCGTGAACCACGATCAAGGCTCCAGACACCTTTCCCGGCGCATTCTTCTGCGGGGGACCGCGGCCTCCGCGGCCGCCATTGGGCTGACGCGCTGGCCACTCGCCACCGAGGCGACGGCTGGCACGCCGGAGAGGCTGACCGTTCGCGCCAGCGCACCGGAGTTGCCCGAGAATGCGGCGCCGCAAGACCAGCAGATTCTGCGGACGATGGGCCGGGAGGGACGGTATCTCGACTGGTCGAAGTCGGTTCAGCAGCGGCAATTCGAATCGGCGTTGATAAGCGAGCCGCTGGTACGCCGGAACGAGAACTACGAACTTGCCCCGGCCGGCGCGGAATCGTGGGACGTTTCCGATGACAACCTGACGTGGACCTTCCACCTTCGCCCTGGCATGACCTGGAGCGACGGCACGCCGGTGACCGCTGAAGACTATGCCTACACCGTGCGCCGCATGGCCGACCCGGAAACCGCGTTCGACGTCACCTTCTATTACGGCTCGATCGCGAACTTCACGGCGGCGACCGAGGGATCCGTTCCGGTCGAGGAGGTTGGCGTCGAGGCAATCGACGACCTGACGCTGGCGATCACCACCGAGCAACCGACCCCCTTCCTCGGTCTGATCGCGGCTGATATCTACGTTGTGCCGAAACACATCGTGGAGGAGCAGGGGGACAACTGGTCGCTCGAGCCCGCGACGGCCATCTCGCGCGGCCCCTTCCTGCTGGAGAAATGGGACAAAGGCCGTGAGGTCGTCTTCACCACCAATCCGAACTATGACGGCCCCTGGGCCGCCTACTGGCAGCAGATTGTCTACCTGATTGGCGCGGACGAGGCGATCTTCCCCGCCTATGAAAATGGCGAGATCGACCTGATCGAACGCGGCTACGAGCAGATTATTTCCCCGGCCGACCAGGCGCGTATCGAGAGCGACCCTGAACTGAGCGCGCAGCTCCACAAGTTCCCGCAGTTCCAGACCTGGTGGCTGGCCTTTGGCGACGAAGGCACCGCGTTCAGTGACCTCAAGGTGCGGCAGGCGTTCGCGCAGGCAGTCGACCGCGACGCCATCGTCAACTCCGCGCTGCGCGGCCAGGCGGTTCCTGCCTATGGCCTGCTGGCCCCGGGGTTCCATTCCTCGAACACGGAAAAGCAGATGGCGGCCGCCTACCCGTACGATCCCGAGGCGGCCCGCGCTCTTCTGGCGGAGGCCGGGTACGGCGAGGGCGGGAACCCCTTCCCGGCCTACGACCTGACGCTGCGCGATCCCTCACCGACAGTGCAGACCGTGGCGCAGGCAATTCAGGCGATGCTCAAGGAGAACCTGGGCATCGACGTCGGCATCCAGAGCTTCGAGCGAAAGACGTTCACCGAGCAGCTCAATGCTCACGAGCTTCCCTTTGTCCTCATCCCGTGGGACATGGACTACTACGACGCCTCGAATTTCATGGACGTCTTCGTCACCGGCGGCCGGCATGCCTGGTCGAACGAGGAGTACGACGCCCTGGTGAAGGAGGCCGACGGCATTGTCGGCGACGAGGCCAAACGCGCCGAGCTTTACCAGCAGGCGGAAGAGATCCTGATCAAGGACGTCGGCGGCGTCTTCCTCTGGCACCCGGTCTTCACGCAACTCTGGAAACCGTACATCGAGGGCCCCTGCCTCCATGAGAATTCCTATGGGATTCTCTCCTGGCAGGCGCCCGAAAAAGGTCCGCAGTACTACTGCACGTACTTCACCAACGAGAAGCCGGCGTAGGCCGGCATGCGCGAAGCGGGAAGATTCCTGAGCCTATAGCCGCCCGCATGTCATTCCGAGGGAGCGAGGAATCTCGGCTTCTCAAGGAGCAAATGGCCAGGGAATCGAGATTCCTCGATCCTCGGGATGACACGAGAGGTGAATGCTGCTGGTGCTTCCGGCTTCCGTCTGAGCGCATCGACACGATGAAATCGATCCTGGGAGGCGAATCGGCATGGTCGGCGCAAGGGAGCGCGTAACGGCCCTCCAACCCGGCATTTACCAGCAGATCGGGGTGCGCACGATCATCAACGGCCGCGGCGCGACGACGTCTGTCGGCGGCACACTGATGGCGCCAGAGGTCCTTGCGGCCATGGCCGAGGCGGCGCGGGCGTTCGTCGTGCTGGATGAGTTGAACGCGGCGGTTGGGGAGAAAATCGCCGCCGTCACCGGCGCGGAAGCCGGGTATGTCACCAGTGGCTCGGCCGCGGGCATGGCCCTGTCCGCGGCCGCCTGCATCGCGGGGGCCGATCCCGCGCGCATGCAGCGCCTGCCCGAGAGCGATGGTTGGCCGAATGAAATCGTCATGCATCGTTCCCACCGCATCAACTACGACCAGATGTTTCGGGTTGGTGGCGGGCGGGTGGTGGAGATTGGACTGGCCTCGGGGACGGCGCCCTGGGAGCTGGAGCATGCGATCACCGAGCGCACGGCGGCGGTGGCCTGGATCGATTCCCGGGCCACTGGTGGGGGCGCGCTCGATTTTGCGACGGTCGTCGCCATCGCCCATGACCGTGGCATACCCGTTGTCGTCGATGCCGCCTCGACGCTGCCGCCTGTCGACCATTTGCGGCGCTGGATCCGCGACGGGGCCGATCTGGTGATCTACAGCGGCGGCAAGGGGCTGCGCGGCCCGCAGGATTCCGGCCTGCTGGCCGGGAGGCGGGACCTGGTCGACGCGGCCAGGGCCAATGGCAGCCCGCGCGCCGGGGTCGGCCGCGGCATGAAGGTGAGCAAGGAGGCCATGGTTGGGCTCTGGGTCGCGATCGACCGTTTCCTGGAGACCGACCACGAGGAAGAGTACCGCGCGCACCTGGCGCAGGCTGAGATGCTGGCCAGCGGGCTCGGCGCGCACCCCGGCGTTCGCTGCGAGATCGAAGCCGACTGGGACGAATGGCCCGCTCCGATCGTGCGCGTCTTCCCCCAGGCAGCGGCCTGGAACCCGCGCGCGGTGGGCGCCGCCCTACTGGCGGGGGAGCCGGGGATCGCCGTCTTCGTCGAGCGGGGCGGGTTGATGATCTCGACCCATTGTCTGGCGCCGGGTGACGAGACGATCATTCTGGAGCGGCTGGGAGCGCTCATTGACGCCGGCTGACAACAGCAAGGCGCATGGCGGGTTCATGCGAAAGGCGGGGGAACAGTCGATGTCGTCGCGCTGGCCCTCACCCCCTACCCCCTCTCCCTGCGAACACTGAGAGGGGGAGGTAGGCCGGGTGCTCCGCGATCGCGGCGGGCACACGCCCCGCTCCCAGCGCCATGGGAGAGGGGGTGGGGTGAGGGTCGTCGCGGCAACGGCGCAGAATTTGCCCATACCTCCCCCTGTCAGTGTTCGCAGGGAGAGGGGGAGGTGATGGGAACGTCGGGTCTTAGCTGGGTTGTTTAGCCGGATGTCGTATCACGGCGTGTTGTAAGCATCTACAAGGAGGGAATGACACGTGCTGGTTAGGCCGAGAAGTGGGAAGAAGGTGCTGTGGCAGGAGACGCTGCGGCATGAGTTTCAGGCCGCACTGGAGCAGAGGCCGGTGGTGATCGTGCCGGTCGGCTCGGTCGAACAGCATGGCCCGCACTGCCCGCAGGACGTCGACATCAGTGGTCCATACCACCTCGCGAATGCGGCAGCCGAGGCGATCGATGATTTCCCGGTGCTGGTGGCGCCGCCGGTGATGTACGGCTTTACCCACTACAACATGGGTGAGGTCGGCACCATTACCCTCTCGCTGGAGACGTTCATCAACGTCCTTTGCGACGTTTCGCGCTCGATCTGGGCGAACGGGTTCCACCGCATCATCCTGCTCAACGGCCACGGCGGCAACGAGCAGCCGACCTGGGCGGCAGCGGTGAAACTGGCCGAGGAGGACGTCTGGCCGGTCGCGCTCACCTATTGGCACATGGCCGATGACGAGCTGGCCGCCTGGAGCGAGGCGGATGGCGGCAGCATTGGCCACGGCGGTGAGTGGGAGACGAGCCTGCAGCTCCACTTGCGGCCCGAGCTGGTCGACATGTCGCTGGCGGTCAAGGATGAGTGGCGGACCAAGTTCGGGCCGGAGGTCGGCCGCTTCGCGAAGTTCCCGGAGCGCCGCCGCGAGATGGCGCACGGCGTGATGGGCGACCCGCACGTCGCCTCGGCGGAGAAGGGGGAGCGGCTCTTCAACGTGCTCACCGAGCGCCTCGTCGCCCTCTGCCGCGAATACCACGAGATCGACCCGCCGAAGTACCGGGAGTTCGGAAGTCACTGTCCGTGAGGGCTGTTGGCTGTTGGCTATCGGCAATTGGTCGTTGGCTTTCGGTTCTTGGTGCTCATTGCCAAGCGGCCAAGCTCCAGCAGCAAGCAGCCACAACCAACAGAACAGCCAATAGCCAACAGCCAACAGCTGCCAACCCGTCACACACGAACCCGGCCTCGATGGGCCGGGTTCGTGCGGGAAGAATTGGGTTTGGGTTTGGCGACGCGAGCGGAGAGGTAGGGGCCTCTCCCGCTCGATAGCTGAGACGTGTTACCGGCGGGTTTGGTTTCGGCGACGTCTTGCCTGGGACGCGATTGGCGGGCCCGGGCATTGGCCGGGCCGCGCACGGACCGAGCCCGCTGGCCACCTACCGCTTTCGTGCCCGTGATTTACCGTGCCCATCCCGGTGGCGCTTGCCGTTGTGCTTCGCATTGGAGCGTTCATTGTGCGCCGCGGCAGCAATTTTGTGATCATCGGCTTTGAGGATGGGTCCAGCCGAAACGCCGGGCTGCTCGGCTGATCCTGATGGATCGACGGCCGCGCCGCCGCCCACGGGCTTGCTACTGTCTGGCTGCTCGGCGGGTCCGGATGGATCGACGGCTGCCCCGCCCCCCGCGTTGGCGCCGGCGCCGGATGGCGGCATCAGTTCCTTGGTGCACGACGGTGGGTTGAAGTTGAAATCGCAGGTGATGACGGTGCCGTCGGTCAGGGTGCACTTGACGACCCGCGAGCGCACTCGCTTCGGGGTCCCTCCGCGTTCGCGGCATGTGCGGGTGAAGGCGTTCTGATATGACCCGGGGGATTTCTCGGCGCTTACCACGTCTATCGTTGCACCGAGGACGAGGAGGGTGACGAGGCACGCGGCGACGAGCGGCGTCGCCATCGGCCAGATTCTCGCGGCCCCCTCCGCTGCCGAAGTTCGCATTACCAGCGATTCTTTCACGATTTCCTCCTTGGCCGCTGCCGGCTGGGACGCCCTGCCGTCATGCCGCCACGGTAGGAGAGTGGGTGGGCGGAGACAGCCAAGCCGGGGACAACAGCAAGGCCAAATGCGCGACAGCGGGAAGGC
The DNA here is from genome assembly GCA_964434995.1 of uncultured Sphaerobacteraceae bacterium. Lineage (GTDB taxonomy): Bacteria > Chloroflexota > Chloroflexia > Thermomicrobiales > UBA6265 > JACCXM01. The sequence continues at coordinate 564 of CAYSXO010000077.1, read as the reverse complement.
GATGGCCAGCGGTTAGCGGCTATTGGCTCATGGCTGTTAGCCCATGGCGATGCGAGACGCCACAATGCGCGGCCCCGAGCGTCATGCCCGGAGCCGCGCGGCGGAGCTCAGTGGGGTGGCTGCCGGTTACGCCTTGCGCGATTTAACGCGCCGGCGACGCTTACCCTTGCCCCTGGTCCGGTCAACATGCCCGGCTTTGTAGCGCAGTGGACCATCTGTTGGAGCAGTCGTGCCGCCGGGATCCTCGACACCCCCGGTAGGATCGACGCTCGCACCGCCACCAACGGGCTTGTTGCCACCAGGGTCTTCGACGCCCCCTGTGGGGCCGACCGCACCGCCTCCGCCCACGGGCTTGCCATCGCTGGGTTGCTCGTTGACGCTGTCGCTGGGCGGGCCGCCCACGCCGTTCAATGGAGAAGACGGCGGTTCCGTTCGCGCCTGCCAGCACTTCGTTTCCTTCTTCGTGTTGATACAGGTGTGGCCGTTGCTGCTTCCGCCTTTGCACTCCGTGGTATTACCGCCGTTCGGTCCATCCAACACGGCCAACTTGCCGGGGGGATCGGA
>CAYSXO010000076.1:0-14826 GCA_964434995.1 uncultured Sphaerobacteraceae bacterium | reverse complement strand
GCTGGCATTCCGCGAGGTTCGGCAGTGGTTTCCGCTCGGCCTCGCGGGCGCCCCTTCTTGCTGTCGGCGCGGTCCGAGCGAAACCCCGCCAGTGAGCATAGCGAGCGCCCTTCCCTCCGGGCGTCACGGGGTGATCAATGCTCGCCGTCCCCAGCCCAGGCTCCTTCGTCGCTCGCGTGTCTGTCCCGGCTCGTGCGGGGTGTCTGGATATCGCGTGGCAATGATCTTGCCAGGCGGCACGGGCCAGTCGACCAACGCGGGGCCAGATTTGCGCGCGATGACGCCACTGAACTCGTACCCCGCGCTCTTCTCGGCGATCGCCATTTCACTCCTGTACACAAAGGGGATGACAAACACTTCCTGCGCCTGCGACCGCTCCAGGATCTCAAAGCCGGTGTAGCGATTCAGCAACGCATCCCACGCGTCTGCCGAGAATCGCCAGAAGTCCCAGGGCATGTCGTGCAGCCCAAGCGTCTGGTGGCTGATGATGCAAGCCAGCCCACCGGGCTTCAGGATGCGGTTGACCTCAACCACGGCTTTCCACGGCATCAACAGATGCTCGAAGGTTGCCGTGGAGATGACGGCGTCAGCCGATTCCGGCGCAATGTGCCGGGAGAGCTCGTGGGCATCAGCGACGATGTCGACATTGTGCCCGGCGAGGAGGTCGGCGACGATGTACTCGACGCCGGGGAAATCGCGTGAACGGTCGAAATCGCTGCGGTCCCGCCCACCGATGTCGACCACGACGGGCCGGGGAGTGGAGCTGACCATGTCCATAAACCGACGATAGAGTCGTGCCGCTCCGGATTCCGCCATTCGCTCGGTCGACAGTTCGAGGAGATTGGCCTCAATCGATCGCCCGGACGTAGTCGAAAAGACGAGGGCAAGATGCTCGGGGAAGTCGTCCGATCCACGCAGGCACTGGACCTGAAAGCCACGTCCCGGCTCGACCCCTGGATGCGCCAGGCCGACCGCGCTTGTCTGGGCAATGATGTCGGACCCTGTAATCTTCACATTAGCCAGACGATCGCGCTCATGGACGAACCACCCCGTGACCAGAATAGACCGATGGAACTTCGCCACCACGTCCGCCATAAAGGCGCACCCATTGGCATGCATTCAGCGCGATTCCCGCATGAATGGAGCAACGCCGAGCAGCCGCGACAGGCGACGAGCGGCAACTCTCACTCTGGGCGGGGCGCTGCAAGTGCGGCAGTTCACGTCAATCATGACGGGTGTACTCGCGGTGTCGGGTACGAAAACGGGTCGGACGCTTTCGCCACTTTTCCAGCTCGATCGCCGTCACCGCGTTGTTCTGCCGCCAGTCGTTGATCACCGATGAGATGCCATCAACCACCGGAGCGCCGCTCGTTCCACCGAGCCCCGGCTCGATGTATGGTTCGTAGCCTTGCATCAGCGGCACGTTCGGCATCGCCATCTCGAAGAAGTACCGATCGCCGCCAAAGACAGTCGGTCCTTCCCTGAAGAACCTCCGGTCGACACGCTGGCAGAAGTCACTGACGCTCTCGGAACGCATGACGAAATGCGTTGAGACAGCCATGACGCCGAGCGGCGCGCACGTCGCGCGGTACACGCGTTGCAAGGCATCGGTCTGCGCCAGGTGGTCCTGCAGCATCATCAGGTAGTGGGGCGCGTAGAGCCCAATGACCGGGTTGGCAAAATGGTCGTCGATCTCCGCGCGCCTGCTCCAGAACAGGCGCTCGATCGTCCATCTTCCGGTGGAATACCAGCGGTTGTCGAGATTGCCCGCGCCCTTGGTATGCCCAAACCAGACCAATGCAAATTCCTCGGTCGTCTGGCGAAATGCGTCGAGCGCGGCCACAAATCCGGCCGGGTCAGCATCGATGCCAATCTCGGGCGGCGCGTGCCGGATGACGAGATCCAGCCCGCTTCCCTCCAACCGCTCGCGCCACGCTGGCGCGGAGCCATGGTTGATGCCCACGAAGATCTTCGAGTCGCTGTGCCAGCGTCTCATGACCTCGATGAAGTAGTCGCCAAGTGGCAACGCTCCCTCTGGAATCCAGCTCGAAAAGATCACGGCGTCCCGCCGTTGGTCGTCAGTGCGGCGAAACGGTGGCGGCGCCGGTGAGCGCACGTGGCCATGTCCCGGTCCCCTGCGTACATCATCGGTTTGCCAGAGCGCGGCGTTTCGGAGGTCGAACGACGACCCTTTGGGAGCACGAGCGGGGAGCATGAACGACCTGCCGCCGTCAAACCCTGGGTGCATCCGCCAGTTGTCCTCCTCGACGATTTCGATGTCGATAGCCTCGAGGCTCCGCTTGCCATTCACCTTGAGGTCAAAGTCAATCCGGATCTCGCCGCCCACGTCGTATGCCACGTCAACAAACGAAAGGTCGTGCCAAATGAATCCGGGTCGCGCCAGACTGAGAACGACCTGGCGACGTGAAGCATTCGGCCGATCAGCACGCGAGAACCGGAAGGTCAGGAGCAGAGTCGTTGGGCCCTGGCACGCGAAGCCAAGTTGTCCACGATTCCCCTGAGTTGGGGCATTCGGCAGCAGGGAGATGCGCGGATCGCTGAGCCGCCGCGGCGCGACGAATCGTCGGTGGTCATCACCGACGGGCTGCCAGCCGACAGTCTCCAGGGAATAGTCGAATACGCTGACTGGCTCCAGGGCGAATGTGATTCCTGTTTCGCGATTCGCCTCGACGACCGGAAATCGGCTGACGAGATAGTCCGCAAGCGACGGATGCCGGTCGATCCAGCACGCTGCCTCCCTCGGAATGCGCAAGCGCGTGCCCCCGGCAGCAATTTCCGCGTCGATGCGCTCAGCCAGCCGTCCGAGGTGGGAGTGGTCGTCCTCCCCGTGCCTTGCATCAGGCAGAGGAAAGGTGTGCTCCTCGGGAATATCGGCACGCTCCGCCACGATCCGATCATCACGGAAGATGACCGCTTCGCCAGTTCCACGCGCTCCTGGACGCGCCGCACTTGCGTTTTCCGGCCTGTCTTCGCCCACTCCCCGCTCGCGCTTCACGGTCCGCTTGAAACAACGACGCTGCCACGCCCGAAGAAAATGCCCTTGAGCCGAGGCACGATTTGCACAAGGGTCGGATTGTCGCGAATGATCTGCTTCCTGGCCGCGGGCGATGCGAGGGCCTGCCCGAGCTCCGCGAACCAGGAACTCGCGTCCTGCATCACCGCGTCGCCGTCGGCGTCAAACCCCGCGCAAACGTACCAGGAGTCCGGTTCGAGCCATGGGAAGAGCATCGCAAACGTTTGGAGTTGATCGTCGTCGTGCAGGCTGCCGTCCGCGACGATCACACGAAACCGATACTCGCGCAGTAGTGGCTGGAACGTGGCCAGATCAGTCTGGCTCCCCTGAACCAGGACACAATCACGGATTGGCGGATCGAGAACGGTTCGGCGGGCATCGACACCTACTAGACGGGCGCGCGGGAACCAATCACGCCACGTTCGTAACGATGCGCCGGTCCCAACGCCAATTTCGAGCAGATCAAATTGTTGTCCGCGCAACGGCGTTAGCAACGGTTCCCAAACTTCGAGGCAACCGCGTCCAATGGACGACAGCCAGGCGCCGTGCCTGACGCCAACGGCATCGAGCGTGCGGAAAAGGAGATCCTCACTCGCCGGGGGCAGCGGTTCCTCGCCTCCATTGCCGAACCGTCGAGCCGCGCTCCCAGTAGCGCGGTCGGCTACGGAGTCCATGCGAGACCACTCATGGCGCGGGCCGCTTCGCGCACGTGCCCGACTCGCCATGGCAATAGTTGCTACAGCATCGCTTGTGTTCGACGCACGCCTTGCCGTTCTTCTTGCATCGATCCTGTTTCTTGTTCTTGCCAGCTCGGGCATTGGACTCGTCGCGCCGGTCTCTACGACGCTTGCGAAGCCTCTTCTGCCGCTTGCGGCGGGATCGCCCCGCCGGCCCAGCGATACCGCCGCCTCGTTTGCGGCCGTCACGGCCTTCCCGCCCGCGCTTGTTGCGCCGTTTCCTGGCGACGCCGTCATCATCGGAACCGGCCGCGGCAACCGCGCCCGCCAGAATGCCTTTGATGGCAAAGCGGCGACTCTGAATTCGCATCAGCCGCGCGACCAATGCATCGAACCGATCAGGATCCAAGCAGACCCCTCCGAGTGACAGCGCGGATTCGACGGAGCCTTGGCCCCAGTGCGCCTGACCCTGCCCGAAATCCGTCACGAGCGCGTTATTGCCGATTCAGTAATGTGCAATCAACATATCACATGTGGAATGGGTGTCAAGGGCAGGGTTACGGATGATGGCGCGGGTGCGTCCCTATTCGCCCGAGTCTGGCGGCCACGCGGGATCCCGCCCGGCGCTGGGAGCGTCTCTTGCGAACAGCCAGAGCATGCCGATTGCCAGGGCAGAGCCGATAGCGGCCAGGAGTGCGCCAATGAACCCGCGCCGCGTTCGCGCCATCCGGCCCACGGCGGGCGACTCAGCGGATTGGTCAAGCGAGGTATTCAGCGCCGTCTCCATGGCATCCCTCAGTCAATGGCTGGTTCAAATCAGATACTGCCCATCGCGCATGAATGGGATGCCATCGACCTCGACCAGGCCACCCTGGCGAAGATCGCAGATCAGGTCCCAGTGAATGGCCGACTGATTGACGCTTCCCGATTCGGGGTACCCGGCGCCGAGCGCCATATGCACGGTGCCCCCGATTTTTTCATCGAACAGGATGTTCTTCGTGAAGCGCGTGATGTCGAAGTTCGTGCCGAAGGCAAACTCGCCCAGCACCCGCGCGCCGTCGTCGGCATCCAGCGCCTCGTGCAAGAACGCTTCGCCACGTGCGGCTGACGCATCGACGACCCGGCCATCCGCGAAGCGAAGCCAGATGTCGTGTATCTCCCGGCCATCGGTGATGCGCGGGTAGGAGAAGCGAACATGACCGTTGGTGCCGTTTTCGACCGGGCCAGTGAAGACCTCGCCGTCGGGGAAGTTCTTGTCTCCATCGCAGTTGATCCAGGTCCTCTCGCCCACCGTCACTCGCAGGTCGGTATCCGGCCCAACGATGTGGATCTCTTCTTTGTTCGCCAGCCAGTCAACGAGCTTCTGCTGCATCGCGGACTGCGCCTTCCAGGCGGCGGCCGGATCCTCCACGTTCAGCTTGCAGGCTGCAAAGACGAACGATGCAAAGTCGGTCGTCGCCATTTCCGCATCCTGCGCGTAGGCATCGGTCGGGAAGAGCGTCAGCACCCACCGATAGTCGCCAGCCGCCGTGCGGTCCATGACCGTCTCCAAGAGCGGCCGCATGCTCTGCTTACGCAGCATTTGCCGTTCGACATCAGCGCCAGTCAGCGCCTTTGTGTTCTGCTCTGCCATCACGCGGATGTAGACATCCGCCTCCCCACGCGAAAAATGGTCGATGGGCGAAATCCATCCGATCTGCTCGTTCGAGCCCAGCGCGAGCAGATCGGCTTGCAATTCGGAGAAGCGAGGAACCACGACGGGAAATCCGCCAACGCGTAGCGCCTCGCGGTAGAGTGCGCGAAGGAGCGGACGAGCCTCAATATCCCCTTCGATCGAAACGACGTCTCCAGGCTGCACCCGTGTTGAGTAGGTCACCAGGGTGTGTGCCCAGGCATCGATGCGGGGGTCAGTCATGGTCGTCTCCGAAGGCAATTCATGCACCGTTCCCGGCCAACTCCCGGGACCTCGCGGGTTATACCACTCTGGTGGAACCGCGAGATTGCGTCGCAAGACAGACGTCGTTCCAGGCCGGCGAGGAATCTCGTCCGTTCCGCGCGCGTCCGCCGCCTTGAGCCGAGATCCCTCATTCGTCGGGATGGCGCCTCGTGCGCGAATCGCTTCAGTTCGCGGGTTGCAGGATTTCGATGGCCGCGACGATCGGCTCGCCTTGGCTGGCGACAAACTGCAAATTCAACTCTCCATCATCGACGCGGATCTCCGCCTGTTTGACCAGCGCCGTCAACGAGCCAGCCTCAGCGTAAATGTCGAGGTCGTCCACCAGTGCATCCCCCTCGGCCGAGACCGAAAAGACGCGCGCGTTTACCTCGCCAGCCGGCGCGTCTGGCGCTCCCCAATACGGCTCGGCGAAATAGAGGCGGACCAGATAGACGCCGTCTCGCCCGATTGGTATGGCGTAGGAGAACCCCTTGCGCTTCCCGGCGCCGCTCCCCGAGCGTTGGGTCAGATAGAGATCTTCGTCATCCGTACCCTGGATCCCCGCGCCGCCACTCCAGTCGAGCGCCGATCCGCCCTGGAAATACTGATCCTCGCTCCATCCCTTGTTGGTTCCGCCACCGCGCGTCTCGGCTCGCGAGCGCCGGTCCTTTTGCCGCTGCTCCTTTGATTTCGGTTTCTTGCGATCTTTGTTGCCATTCTTCTTGTCGCCATTGCCTTCGCTTGCGCTGGCGTTGCCGTTGGGCGGCTTCCTGTCGTCCACACGCTCTCCACGGGCCGCGCTTTGGCCGCCCGTTGCCGCTGCCGCGCGGGCCGAGCCATTTCGCCGGCTGCCATCCTTGCCAGTCGACGACTCCGTACTGGCTCCCCGGTCAATCTGAGCCATTTCGATTGCCGGCTGACTGTCTCCCGTCTCAACGTCGGATTCAGCGGCGCCCGCAACGCGCTCCCGCCGATTGCGAGAGCCGCGCGTAGCTTCTTTCGATTTCTCGGCGGAATCCTGGGCAGCCGGCGGGGAATCAGCAGAGCCGTTCTCCTCGCTCGCGCTGGTGATGATCAACCCATTCTCAACCGGAACCGGCGCCAACCCGAGGTCGACGATCGCCACATCGCCGGATCTGTCGGGTTCGGCCGCGATGTCGCCGGCTTGCGGATCACCATCGCCCGATTCGGTTGCTGAATTCTCTTCTGCTCCTTCTTGCAGCAGCAGCCGAGCCCGCATCCAACCTCGCACGTAGTCACTGGCCGATCCATCTTCGCCGTCTCTGCCGTCGTTCGGTTCCGAGTCTCCGGCGGCCACGGGTTGGGCGTCTCGTGTGGCGCCCGCATCAATGCGCAGCAGCGGCTCCCAATCGGTGTCTGCCGCCTCTTCGTCCCAGGCACGCTGCGCCTCAGGTGGAGGTAGGGGTTCGGCATAGAGCTCGCCGGAAGCGGCCGCTTCGGCGACCAGCTCTTCATTTCGGCGCGGGTTGTCGCGCGCTGGCGGCTCGTAGGGTACGGCGTCCGGACCTTCGGTGATGACCTCGCCCTCACTGCCGACGCCGTCCCAGGTATCGTCTACCCAGTCGTCCTCGCTCGCATCCATATCGGCGCCAGTGGTGATCGTCGCGTCGACAGTCTCAGTGCGCGAACGCTCGCGCGAGCGCTCTTTGCCATCTCGCTCGACGGTGCGGCCCTCGTTGCCCGCGCCATTTTCGGGCGGTGGAAGTTCCTCTTCGCCAGTTCCGTCCTCGCCGGTGTAATCCGGCAGCGGCTCCGGCTCCGGCTCGATCCCATCGGGCGACTTGTCGCAGGCATCCCCGATGCCGTCACCGTCCCGGTCGGCAAAGTCGTAGGTGGCGATGTTGGGGCAATTGTCGTCCTTGTCGGCAACGCCGTCTCCGTCGAAGTCCTGATAAACCGGGCAGGCGTCGCCAACCCCATCCCCGTCAGAATCCGCCTGATCCGGGTTCTGCACGTTCGGACAGTTGTCGAGGGCATCTGGCAAGTAGTCGCCATCGGCATCGAGGGCGAGGAGCGTGCGTTCGTTGGTGTCGACGTTGCCGGCCGTCGTCTGCTCGGTCGGTTGGCCGCTAGCGCCCACCGCTTCGTCGTAAATCACGGTCGAATCGGCCGGGACAATCTCGGTCGCGACGGCGTCATTCCCGCCGCCTCGCTTGTCCTTAGGGCGCGCTTCGACAACGGGCATTGCGACAACCGCGATGGCCACGATCATGGCGATCACGACCGGGAGCGCGGGTGGCGCGGCTCCTCGCGGCACAGGCATCTCCCTCCCCAGCGGCCGTGGCGATCTGGCATGACGAAAGGCTCGCCCCGGCGCGTGGTCCCTGCGGGTGCGGGTTCCGCTAGGATAGCGGTGTACGGACGTGGTTGTCTATGCCTCGCTGTCACGGGTTGGAGGCACTGTGAGCGGTTCTCTGCAAGGTCTAACGCGCGAGCCCGGTGGTACGGGTCTCCTCTCGCTGGCGGAATCGTTGAACAGGCTCAAGAGCGTGCCGCGCACGGGCTGGAGCGACCGAGGCGTCGCTCCGGAGCAGGTCGAATCGGTAGCCGATCACACCCTGAGCGTGGCGCTGCTGGCCTGGGCCTGCGCGGTTCAACGCAATGCCGAAGGCGCCCAGCTCGATCCCGCTCGCGTCCTCCTGCTGGCGCTGCTCCACGATCTGGCCGAGGCCGAAACTGGCGACATGACGCCGTACGATCCAGCCGCTGTTCCGGACGCGAGCGACGCTGAAGCCCGACGCACCTTTCTCGAGCGGCGCCATGTCCGCGATGCCCCACGAAGCGCGCAAAAACGCGACCTGGAAGATGCCGCGATGCGATCGCTCATTGACGCTGCGCCAGCCCCGGTCGGGAAAGCGATCGCGGATCTCTGGCAGGAGCTTCGCGATGGATCGACCGCCGAAGCGCGCTTCGTCAAGCAGGCCGACCGCCTTGAGACGTTCTTGCAGTCGTTGCACTATCTGCGTGATCGGCCAGACCTCCCGATGGATTCATTCCGCAAGGAAGTATTGGATTCGCTCACCGACCCCCTGCTCACCTCGATTCGGGATGCGGCGTTGAAGCAGTACAACGCCCACGAACGCTGAAACCCCACACTCGGGTGTCAACTCGTCGCTGGCGCTCGTGGTCACCCCCTTGCCAGCCAACGTGCCGGACCCGTGTGAGTCGGGGCAAGGCCAGCGCACTGTGGCTCAAATGGTCAGTTGACATTCGCCTCAGTCGGTCAACATCCCGCTGGCATCGAACCCGATCGGCCTCGGCTCGCCGATAACCTCGACTCGCCCGCTGTCGAGCAATTCGGGAAGCAACGGCTCGGACGCCCAGAACGTCTCAACGTGCTTCGTATCGAGGATGCGGGCAATGCGCGAGGTTTCCGGTTTGGTCTTCAGGCAGCAGGCCAGGGCGATTTGCAGAGCCTGACGGTCGTTGTCGACTGTCAGGGGAATTCGCGCGCCCTGCGGCGCTTTGGCGGTAATCGTGTTCATGTACGTCGCTACCGGGTCCATGCGCTCGACCGCGCGGCGGAGGACGACATCGGCCATGCCGATGCCAGTGGCATTCCCCTCGGTATCGTCCGTCAGGTCGCGCATGATGACGCGCTGGATGCGAGGCTTCTCCGGCTCTTCCGAAAGCGGAAGGGCGCCCGCGATATCCCGGTTGATGACATTCGGGTCCGCCCCGTCGCCGGAAATGTCCTTGCCGATACGGTCGATGATCAGCACGTCGATGCGTTCGCCCGGCAGGCGGCCCATGCGGTTTCGGGCAATGCGCAGCAACTCCTGCTCGCGCTCGAAGATGCGCGCCGCCGGCACTGCTTCGGCCTGTGCCAGCGTGCCGTAGCCGTTCTCAATGACCGCCAGGCCAAAGGGGATGTTCACTTGCGAGAGGGTGTAGTTCGCCACCGCGGGAATCAGGTGATAGAACTCGCCCATCCCCTGAAAATGGAAGAACTCGGCCCCATGCTGCTTGCCGAGGCCGATGGCGATCATCTTCATCAGACCCGATTCGACCGGGCCGCGAAAGTCGGTATGCGGCTTGACCCGGCCCACCGGGATGATCGCGTCGGCGCCGAAGGCGTTCTTGTCGATCCAGACGGGCACTTCGTCCTCGACGTAGCCGAGGTGGACCGTTTCCATGCTGGAATGGATGGGGCACCCCATCGTCTCTTCGGTAATCCCGTAGTGCGCGATCAGATCACGTTGACCCTCTGCCGTCGCGCCGCCATGACTGCCCATGGCCGGCACGATGAACGGCTCCGCGCCAAGCGCCCGCACTTCATCCACCACGGCCCGGACCACTTCGTCGATGCGGTCGATGCCGCGGCTGCCGGCGGTAATGGCCACACGCTGGCCGGGACCGAGGCGATCGCCGATGCCAGGCCGCTGGAACTGGGCGGCAATGGCCGCGCGAACGTCCCCGATATCGGTGTCATCAAGCGACTGGCGTACCGGCGCCCAGAGGGGCAGTTCGCCTCGTTCAAAAATCTCGAGTCCCATTGCGCCCTCCAGAGACGTGGCCACCTTCCAGCCCGGCATCCTGACAGGAAGATGGTCGGGTGGTCAACGTCGATTGTCAATGGCCGCCGGGGCGCGTCGTCCCGAGTTGGCTTCAGGAAGACGGCTCGTCCACCGAGAGATCGAGCTCGCAGGAAGCGAGTCCTCCAGAATAGCCCTGCAGGAACGCGTCGATCCGGTCGTCACCCGAACCATGCGCGCGCGGATCGTTCCAGGCCGTGCCTGGGGGATCGCCCGAGATCTCGGTCATCTTCAGCGCCTCGTCGATGTCGCCCGGGTCCAACCAGCCGCTCAGCTCGGCATCGACGGAGTAGGCGCCGGCCAGACAATCGGCCTGCTGCTCCAACGCGATAGGCGCCACTTCGCTGGAGAGGTCAGGCGACACGCCAAGCTCGAAGCCTAGCAACGCCTGGATATGGTGTCCCCATTCGTGCGCGACCACCACCACCCAGGCGAAATCGCCGATCTGGCTCTCGATCAGGGCGCGGAACGGCTCCGAATAATAGATCTTCTCGTCGATAACGCAATAGAACGCCGCTTCCTGGTCCGGATCAGCGCGGCCACACGCGGTCACAATCGGCTCGTCGAATGGGATGACGCCATTGGGCGATTCGTACTGACGGCCCGTTTCGGCAAATCTGGCCGCCCAGAACGCGTCGACGTGCGCGTGGAGTGGATCGGGGAAGAGGACATCCCGCGGAGGAGCATCGGCCCCCTGCCCGCTGTCGGACGACTGTGTCAGCGCGTAGAGCGTGGCCGACCCATCGTCGCCGTAGAGAGCGAGCTGGTCGTCCACAAAACTCCGCGATGCGCCGAAGAACCAGCCCCACTCGTCGTCACCGAAGGGAACGAGGTGAATCTCGCCCGCGACCTCTTCCACGACTCCGTCAATCGTGTAAGGCTGGACAAACCGGACCGTAACCGCATCGTCGTAAAGAACGCCGGTGACGGCCCACGTCCAGGGCTCGCGCACCGTTTCGGTGACGGTCAGCTCCCCGGCTTCCCGGTTCACGAAGAACGCGTTGTACCAGCCAATGACTGCCGAGCGCGGCGCGATGGCGAGCGCATCGGGGTGCATCCGCTCGTAGAGCGCTTCGAAATCGCGCTCTTCTTCGAGGATCGATAGCTCGCGAGCAACCTGTGCGGCCCCTTCCACATCATCCACGGCCTGGAATAGGCCGGAGACACGAAGCAGGTCACGCGCCGCCGCCTCACCGTGCGCGGGCGCCAACCCGATCACACAGGCAAGAAGGAAGAGACAAACTGGTAAACGAATCAACCGCACCTCCAGCCGCGGCCCAGTGGACCGCCTCCCCTCGGCTGAATGTACGTCGATGGTCTCGGGAAGGATGCGTCGACCGCCCGGAATCGCCGTGATGTCCGGACGGCCGGAAAGGATTCCCATGCCAATACGAGTCGTGCGGCCGCTGCCGGCTAGCGCGTTTCGATCGCCGCGAACTTCTTGTCCGTCGGGCCGACGAACTCCGACTGCGGTCGAATCAGGCGGTTATTGGATATCTGCTCCAGGACATGCGCCGTCCAACCCACGACGCGGGACGTGGCAAACGTCGGCGTAAACATGTCTCCCGGCAAACCGACCGCCGACAGCACCGCGGCCGAATAGAACTCGACATTGGTGTAGAGGCGTCGGCCCGGCTTGCGCTCGTGCAGCATCTCCAGGGCGCGCTCTTCCGTCCGTCGCGATAGCTCGAAGAACTCAGGCGTGCTTGCTTCGCGTGCCATTCCACGCAGAATCTCCGCGCGTGGGTCTTCCGCTTTGTAGACACGGTGGCCGAAGCCCATCAGGCGTTCGCCCCGGTCGAGCGCGTCGGTCAACCAGGCATCGACGTTCTCCGCGCTGCCGATCGCCTCCAGCATGTCGAGAACCTTGGAGGGCGCGCCGCCATGAAGTGGGCCCTTCAAGGCGCCAACGGCGCCGGTGATCGACGAGCAGAGATCGGACCCGGTAGAGGCAATAACCCGCGCCGTAAACGTCGAAGCGTTCATGCCGTGATCGGCGAGGAGGGTCAGATAGACGTCGAGCGGCCGCCAGTGCTTCTCATCTGGCTCCTGGCCGAAGAGCTGAAAGAGATAGCTCTGCGCCGTGTTGTGTTCCGCTTTCGGCACGACGGGATCCAACCCCTGCCGCACGCGATAGAAGGTCGCCAGGATGCCGGGGAACTTCGCGCTGAGGGCAATCGCCTCATCGAGATCGGGATCGTCATCAAAGATGCCTTCCCCGGTGGCGCCAAGGGCGGAAACGCCGGTTCGCAAGGCGTCCATCGGCTGCGCCGAGCGTGGCAGCGCCCGAATGACCTCGATCACATGATCGGGGAGCCGCCGCTGCTCCCCCAGGGTGCGCAGGAGCCCATCGAGCTCTACCCGCGTTGGCAGCCTGCCATTCCAGAGGAGGTAGGCAACTTCCTCGAAGGACGCCCGCCCGGCGAGCTCGTGGATGTCGTATCCCCGGTAGACGAGTTTGCCTTCTTCGCCAAAAACATGGCTGAGCGCGGTCGATGCGGCAACCACGCCTTCGAGACCTTCCGGCCTCGGCAATACGGGCTGGTCGGCCACGGCTGAGCTGCCGTTTGACCCGGTCATGTCTTGCTCCCGCTGATCGATGCAAGGGCTGGCGAGCAAACGCCCTCGCCGACTCGCACCACGAACACCAGCGCCTGGACCTATCCATGTGCGCCGGCGGATTTACCCTTTATCCTAGCACGCTTGCCACATGCAGGAATTCTGGGGAAAGGACCGTTGTTCGAGGTCGTCGGGTTTTCAACGTCGGGCGGCGATGATACTGTTGTGCTGCCAAAAGCGCCTTGACGCGCACGGTGTGTCGTGGCCCTGGCGCGGGTTCCCGCCACCTCACAATCGAGCATGACTCCGGACCCTGGAGACACGGCCTTGCGTCAGCGCTGCGCCAATTCCGAACAGCCCCGGGTTGCCCAGTGCGGATGGCACGCGCTCACCGTTGCCCTCGCAATCTGGCTCGTGCTCGTATCACTTCCGATTGGCTTTGGCCAGGTTTCCGCCGCGCCTCCTGACGGGGACGGAGCGCGTCAGGAGCCAGTGGCTGCCGAGGCGGCGCCGGAGCAGGAGGGGGCTCCAGACGCGGAGTCAGACGATCCCGCGGAAGTGCAACGATTAACCTCGCGGGACGCGATCGCGCGGGCGAGCGTGCGGCCACGCGGGCTTGAAGCGCCCATGCAGCTCCGGCAGGAGGCGGAGGAAGCCAGTCCTTCGGCCGACGAACCGCCCGACCCCGGCGACGGAGAGCCCAGTTCATCGCGCGGCGGCACAGCGAAGACGGCCGAACGCCAACCACGGGAATCGAAGCCATCCCGCGGCATCCGCGTCTGGCCCATGCGCGCGGATTCCTATTCATTTAGCCAGGCTTTTGGCTGCGTGCCGCAGATTGCGCACTTCTATCAGCCAGGGGAAGGCTGCCCGCCCGAGGCGCCAGTGATTCACCACGGCATCGACATGGCCGCGCCTGAAGGAACGCCCTTCTACGCCGCCGCTTCAGGCTGGGTTACGGAGTCCGGACACGACCGTGAGGTCGGGGTTGCCAACACCCGCATCATCATCCAGCACGAAGGCCGGAACGACGGCTACGCCACCGAGTATCTGCACTGGATCGCCTCGTTCGTTGAAGTCGGAGATTACGTCGAAGCAGGTGAGTTCATCGGTGAAGTCGGTTCAGTCGGCTACTCCACCGGGCCGCACCTACACTTCTCCGTCATCGACCTCGATTCCGGGGGGAATCTCGATCCGGTCGCCTGGCTTCCCGACGAGCCGGAGTACGAAGGGTACCGTGGACGCCAGCCTCGGGAGCGCGCGGTGATGCGCCTGCCCGCCGGCACAACCGCTGGGGTGCCGGAGTACGCCGATCCTGCACCGCCCGCGCCACCTGCCCGGGATGATCTGCGCGCGGCGGGCGTCGATCACCAGGGCCGCGATCGTGAAGACCGCCAGCGCAAACGGGACCGCAAGGAACGCAAAGACCAGAAAGAGGGCAAGAAATCCAGTGGCGCCGCTCGCGCGGAGTCGAGTCCTGACAGCGACGAGAGCGTTGCGCCCGCGGGCAATGCTGACAACGGCAAGAAGACCGAGAGAACTCGCACCCGAGAACGCAACAAGGATGGACGGAGCACCACCAGGAGCGAGCGCGGGGACGATGCGAGCGGCAGCAAGCGGAAAAGCAGCGAGAAGCGGGCCGACAAAGCAGACAAGCGATCCGGTGAAGAACCGTCCGACGCGGCGAACGCTCCGGAGAGCGGAAAAAAGTCGGGCAAGAAACACGACAACCGCTCCGCGTCCAACGGCCATGCTGTCGATCAGCGGGAAACGCCATCAGGCAAAAAGGACAGGAAGAAGAAAAGCTGATCTTGCTCAGTGGACGCTCATTGCAAGCCAATGGCCTGGTGGCGCGGACGACCTCCTGGGGCGAAACGTTGGCTCGTTCCTGCCCGCGTCCGCTCTGCAAGGCGGCCTGTGCTTCGCATGAACATCAGCGTCACCTGGACCAGGCGCCAAGAACCTTGAGCCTTCCGTGATCCATCACGACTGACGCACTGTTCTAGTCAAAAAGACACGGGAAGCGCGGCGCAGTCACGGCGACTCCTCCTCTCCCGGCTTGAC
>CAYSXO010000075.1:7497-15333 GCA_964434995.1 uncultured Sphaerobacteraceae bacterium | reverse complement strand
CTCTTCCGGCTCGGGGCTGATCCGCGCGTCCAGGGCTTCGATCTGGTGGAGGTCGATCCCTCGCGCGATGCCGGCGACATCACCGCCCGGCTGGCAACGAAATTGATGCTGACGCTGCTGGCCGGATACACGACACGGGCGCGTTCCGACGAGACGGAAATCGCCGCGATCGGCGAGACGGCATGACCAGATTCGTGATCGACGCGGGTGTGGGCCTCTATCTCGTATCCGAAAGCGTCGAGGTCAACCCAGCGCATGAGCTCCTCGCTCCAACTCTCTTTCGCTCGCAAACGCTGTCCCTCGCGCACGAAGCGGTCGCGCGTGGGGAACTCCCGGCAAATGTCGCCCTTGAGCAACTCGAGCAGCTCTGGCGGATGAACGTCCGCCTGCTTGGGGATGCCGTGCTGCGCCGATTGGCTTGGAAGCTCGCCAGGAGGCTGGAATGGGCGTCGACCTATGATGCCGAATACCTCGCGCTCACCCAACTCCAGGCAGACGCCTTCGTTACGCTCGACGCTGGCTTGGCCCGACTCGCCGCGCGGATCGTGCCGGTCGCCACGATCGACGATCTGCGCTAACTTCGTCCCGCGTAGCGGGCCAGAATCTCCTCCCACCGAGGCGCCGGGCCAGGCAGCGGCGGGCCGCCGGTGTTGCGCATCGCTTCCAGCAGCATCTCCAGGTAGCGGCGGCGCAATTCGGCGGTGCGCTCCGGCGTGCCGACCGCGATCGAGGCAAGCTGCTCGAAGATCACCGCCAGATCGCTATCGCCGATATCGGCGCGCAGGACACCCGCGTCCCGCGTCCTCGCCAGTAACTCGCGGTTGAGCCGAGCCGCGCGCTCCCCCTCGCGCCACATCTCCTCGGTCGGCGTGAACGTCCCCGCTAAATGCAGCGTCAGCGAGTTTGTGTCCGCGTCAACCGCCCGGCGCATGAACTCGGCGAAGACCCCCCAGGGATCGCCATCGTCCGCCAGCGCCTCTTCGACGATGCCGATGTAGCGCTGCAGGCCGTCCATGCTGAGTTGCCGCAGCAAATCTTCCTTGCTGCGATAGCGCCGATAGAGGGCGCTGATCCCGACCCCGGCATGCTCGGCAACCGCCGAAATCGGCGCGCCGGGATCGGCGGTGAAGACCGCTCGCGCCGCCTCGAGAATCAACTGGTCGTTTCGCGCGGCCTGCGCCTGGCGACCACTCAGGCGCGGCTCCTCCGGGTTGTCCATATGCGGATTGTACACGGAACGTAGCATTCCGTTCTGCCATGAGATATAATGGAACGGAGCGATTCGTTCCGATTTGGGTTCGTATTCGGGACGGACTTTCGGGCTTGCGAAATGCGGGAGGCTCACGGCGTGGCCCGCGCCGCCGTGGCGCGAGCCACGCACGGGGAATACGAGAGGAGCGACGGATGCCACAAACGCACAGAAGAGCCAAACCTCGGCGGTTATGCGCCAAGGGCATGAATCGGCGCCGCCTGATCGGCATGAGCGGCGCCCTTGCCGGCGCGGCAGTGCTTTCGCCCAACGCGAGTCTGGGCGCGGCGATCGTGAATGGACAGGAGGGCGCCAGGGTGCACGCGAGCAATGATGCAGGTACTCCCGTCAGTGGAGCGGCTCAGGACCCCAGCGAAGTCATCGTGCCGTTTCGCATCGACATTCCGCAAGCGGCGCTCGATGATCTGCACCGGCGGCTCGACCGCACGCGCTGGCCGTACGAACTGCCCGGCGTCGCATGGAGCCGGGGCGTGCCCCTTTCCTACATGAAGGAGTTGGGCGACTACTGGCGCAATGACTTTGACTGGCGGGCCGAGGAAGCAAAGCTCAATGCCTTCCCGCAATTCACCACGGAGATCGACGGCCAGACCATCCATTTCCTCCATGTCCGCTCGCCGGAGCCCGACGCCTTCCCCCTCATAATGACCCACGGCTGGCCCGGCTCGATCGTCGAATTCATGGAAATCATCGGACCATTGACCGACCCCGCCGCCCATGGCGGCGATCCAGCGGATGCCTTTCACGTCGTCATGCCTTCCATCCCCGGATATGGCTTCTCTATCCCCCTCACCGAGCCTGGCTGGACCGTCCGCCGCATAGCTGCCGCCTGGGCAGAGTTGATGCGCCGCCTCGGCTACCAGCGCTACGGCGCGCAGGGGGGAGACTGGGGAGCCGGCATCTCGCGCAAGCTGGGGGTGGCCGACCCGGAGCACGTCGCTGGCGTCCATCTGAACTTCCTGCTCACCTTCCCTACCGGCGACCCGGCAGAAATGGAAGGCCTGACGGAGGTGGAGCTGCAGCGCCTGGAGCGGCTGGAGCAGTTCGGCTTCGAGCTCGGCGGCTATCTCGCCATCCAGGGCACACGGCCGCAGACTCTCGCCTACGGGCTGACCGATTCCCCGGTTGGCCAGCTGGCCTGGATCGTGGAGAAGTTCAAGGATTGGACCGATTCGGAGAGCCTGCCCGAGGACGCGGTCGACCGCGACCAGATGCTGGCGAACGTCACGCTCTACTGGCTCACCGAGACGGCCCGCTCATCGGCGGACCTTTACCGGGAGGATGGCGCGGAATGGGGCGCGGTCGAAGTCTCCAACATCCCCACGGGTCTGGCCCTCTTCCCCGCCGAAATCGGCCAGCCGATCCGCCGCTGGGCCGAGAAGGAGAACCCCAACATCATCCACTGGTCGGAGTTCGACCGGGGTGGGCATTTCGCGGCGATGGAAGAACCCGATTTGCTCGTCGGCGATGTCCGCGAGTTCTTTCGCCTCGTCCGCTAGCCGAGTTCACCCACGACGTCGAGCGCATCTGCATCGTTTAGTACGGAGGGACTGATGACTGACCATGCGGCGATCACGCCGTTCCGCGTCGATATTCCTCATGCCGACCTCGATGATCTGCGCGAGCGGCTGGCGGACACGCGCTGGCCTTCCGAGCTCGCGGAGGCAGGCTGGAGCCGGGGCGTTCCGGTCGACTACCTGACCGGCCTCGCCGCGCACTGGGAAAACGGCTTCGATTGGCGCGCGCGGGAAGCGATGATCAACGCCTTCCCCCAGTTCACCACGGAGATCGACGGCCAGACCATCCACTTCATCCACGTCAAGTCGCCGGAGCCGGATGCGACGCCGCTGATGCTGATACACGGCTGGCCGGGGTCGTTTGTCGAGTTTATCGACCTGATCGGGCCGCTCACCGATCCGGTGGCCCATGGCGGCGAATCCACCGACGCCTTCGACGTGGTGATCCCGTCGCTTCCCGGCTTCGGCTTCTCTATGCCGCTGAGCGGGGCAGGCTGGACGCACGCGCGCATTGCCGAGGCGTTCACGCGGCTCATGGCGCGGCTCGGTTACGACCGCTACGGCACGCAGGGCGGCGATGTCGGAGCGTTCGTGGCGCCGCTGATGGGCCAGATCGACCCCGAGCATGTCGCGGGCGTCCATGTCAACGCTCTGGTCACCTTCCCCTCTGGCGATCCCGCGGAGCTCGAAGGGTTGACCGAGAGCGAGCAGGAGCGCATCGCCCGGTACCAGAACTATGAGCGCGACATGATGGGCTACGCCCTGCTGCAGGGCACCCGCCCGCAAACGATCGCCTACGCCCTGGCCGATTCACCCGCCGGCCAGCTCGCCTGGATTGTCGAAAAGTTCAAGGAATGGACTGACCCGGCAGCAGACTTGCCCGAGGACGCGGTCGGCCGCGACCACATGCTGACTAACGTCAGCATCTACTGGTTCACCAACACCGGCGGAACTTCGGCAAACCTCTACTACGAAGGGTTCCACGATCCGAACATGTTCGCACCCAAGGCGCGGGGCACGGTTCCCACCGGCGTTGCCGTCTCGCTCACGCAGGACATCGCCATCCGCCGCTTCGCGGAGCGCGAGCACAATGTGGTGCGCTGGACCGAGTTCGACGAGGGCGGGCACTTCGCGGCCATGGAAGCGCCGGAGTTTCTGGTGAATGATGTGCGCGCCTTTTTCCGCGGCCTGCGCTGAATCACATTCAACAGGGAGCCAGCCGTGAGTCTGGCTCCCTACGCACTCGCTGCACATGAGGCCACTATCATGACTGGCGCTTCGGGCATCCAACCATTCTGAGTCGACGTTCCGCGGTCCTCTCTGGATTATCTGGCCCGCCGGCTCGACCACATCCGATGGCCGCGAGAGCTTCCAGGAACCCGGTCTGCTCGCGGCGTGCCGCTTGCGTATGCATGTCTGGAGCACCGTACCGCGTTGGGCATTGCGCCCGAGCAGATCGACACGGTGATCTGCTCGGGCTTCCATGCCGCGTTTCCGAGCGCCGAGTTCGTCATCCAGCGAGCGCACTACGACGCGGCGCGGGGGCGGCCATCCACGCTTCGAGCGCTCGCGCACGCGCTGGGCTCGGCCAGAGCCGCGTTACCTGCTGGTCGATGGCGACGTCGAGCTGTTGCCTGGCCCGCGCCTCGTCGAGACGAGCGGTCACGTGCCGGGCCATCAGTCGGTACTGATGGACCTGCCGGAATCCGGTCCGGTGCTGCTTGCCATCGACGTGGTGTCGATGCAGGGCGCGTTCACCCCCGATCGCTCCGCATCGCCCCTGGACGATGACGAGGGAGGTCTTCGCGCCAGCACGCGCAAGCTGCTCAATGTGGTCGAGCGCGAAAACGCGGCCCTAACCATCTTCCATCATGACGGCGCGCAATGGGCGGCGCTGAAGACATCGCCAGCGTGGTACGCGTAAGCGAGCTTGGCGCCACGGCTGCGTCTTGCACCGTGGCGCGACTCGCCCGTTCAGAAATCGGGCCTCGCGGCCCTGAAGTGGCTCCCGGACGCATGGCGGCATGTTCAGATCGTTTATCTGTTCACGCAAGAACGGGATGAACTGTCAGCTTCGACAAACTCAATGCCAGGCGGGACATTGTCGTCGTCCACACCCGCGTAAACGGCATCCGTTACGCAACGGTCCCGGCAATCGTTCCCTGCTGCCCGTGAGCGGCGAGCGCATTGGCCTCAGGGTCGAGCCAAATATGCAGTGCCGGAGATCCTTACGGGGTGACGCCTGGTATTGCCAGGCGGCCAGCGTTCTCCACGCGCGCCCGCGGCCTCCATTCCAGTCAGTAGTAGTAGCGCTCTGCCTTCTCCGCCTCAACGTACTCCTCGTGCGCCTCGCGGACGGTCGGCACCCGGGAAACCTCGGCCACCGGCACATCCCACCAGGAATCGAACCCTTGCACCTTGGCATGCTTTTGCACCGGAACATGAATCACAACCGTGCGCGTCTCGCGCTTGGCCCGCTCCAAGGCATCGCGCAACTCCGCCTCGGAAGTTGCGGTCATGGCCACGGCGCCGAGGCTGGCCGCGTTGGCGGCGAAGTCGATCGGGATGTACGGCCCGTCCAGCTCGCCGGTTCTGGGATCGCGAAAGCGCAGCTCGTTGCCGAACGACGGCGTGCCAGTCGAAATCTGGAGGTGGCGGATGATCTGGTATCCACCATTGTCGACGACAACGATCGTCAGCTTCTTGCCTTCTTCAAGCGACGTGACAATCTCGGCATGCAGCATCAGGTAGGAGCCGTCGCCGACCATCACATAGACCTCGCGTGACGGATCGGCCATCTTCACGCCCAGGCCGCCAGCGATCTCGTAGCCCATGGTGGAGTAGCCGTACTCGAGGTGGTACCCCTTCGGATCGACCGGCCGCCAGAGCTTCAACAGATCGCCGGGCATGCCTCCCGCCGCGCAGACAACGACGTCGCGCGGGCTGCTGGCCTCGTTGACGATGCCGATGACGTTGGCCTGATTCAGATCCGCCGGATCCTTCACCGCGCGAATTTCATCGACAGCGGCGTCCCACTCCGCCTTCAACGTCTCCACCCGGTCCCCATAGCCAGCGCCCGTCCGATACTTGCTGGCCACGAGAGCCTCGCGCAGGGCATCGAGTGTGGCTCGGGCATCACCGACCAGCGGCGCGGCGCCAAACTTGAAGGCGTCCCGCGCGGCCACATTGATGCCGACGAAGCGGACGTCCGGATTCTGGAACTGCGTGTGCGAGGCCGAGGTGAAGTCGGAGAGGCGTGTGCCGGCCGCGATGACCAGATCCGCCTCGCGCGCCAGCCGGTTGGCCGCGAGGCCGCCGTTCGAGCCGATCGGCCCCGCGTTCCAGGCGTGGTTCCAGGGCAACGCGCCCTTTCCCGCCTGCGTTTCGGTGACCGGGATGCCGAGGGCATCGGCGAAGTCGGAAAGGGCGGCCGTTGCGTCGGAGTAGATCACGCCGCCGCCCGCGACGATGATCGGCTTCTCAGCGGCGCGGATCATCGCCACGGCCCGCTCCAACGATTCACGCGGCGGGACGGTCCGGGCCACGTGATAGACGCGCTTGGCGAAGAAATTCACTGGATAGTCGTACGCCTCGGCCTGCACGTCCTGCGGCAGGCAAATCGTCACCGCTCCGGTCTCCGCCTGATCGGTAAGAACCCGCATCGCCTCCGGCAGGCTGGCCAGAATCTGCTCTGGCCGGTTGATGCGATCCCAGAAACGCGAGACTGGAATGAAGGCGTCGTTGACGCTGATATCCATGCTCAAGGGGTACTCGAGCTGTTGCAGAACCGGGTCGGGCCGGCGCGAGGCGAAGATGTCGCCCGGCAACAGCAGGACCGGCAGGCGATTGATGGTGGCCATCGCCGCGCCGGTAATCATGTTGGTGGCGCCGGGGCCGATCGAGGAGGTGCAGGCGAAGGTCTGCAGCCGGTTGTTCATCCGGGCGTAGGCCGCGGCGGCGTGGACCATCCCTTGCTCGTTCTGGGGACGGTGGTACTCCGCCTCCTCGCGCAACTCTTCGAGCGCCTGGCCGATGCCGGCCACATTCCCGTGGCCAAAGATGCCCCAGTAGCCAGCAATGAAGGGTTGTTCCGCCCCATCGCGCTCGACGTACTGCTGGTTGAGGAACTTCACCACGGCCTGCGCCATGGTCAGGCGCTCAGTTGTCATCCGTGCCTCCACTGGAGGGTGTCGGGGTGTCAGGGTGTTAGGGGAAGAACGAAGGGCAATTCGAGCCACCAGCCAACAGCTCGTCCCCTAACACCCCGACACCCTGACACCCCGTCACCCACGTCTCCCTGCCGGCCCATTCACCCGGTCCTCGATGTCCTGCCAGGAGCCAATGCCGTCGTTCAGCTCGTCGCTCCAGGTTTCACGCACCCAGGCGAACGCTGGATCGTCGCTCGGCTGCATGGTGCGTAACGGCTCGTCGCCCGCGAGAACGTTCAGGTAGTACCCGGTGTAGCCCTGCGCCACGGCAAAGGTGTGGTACCCCTCGGGCACCAGCAACAAGTCGCCATCGTGAATGACATAGGCCGCGTCGATGGCGCCATCGGCCGTGTGCAGCCGCTGCAGGCCAAAGCCTTCAGGCGGGTCGATGCGGTAGTAGTAGATCTCTTCCAGATCGGCCTCGCGCGGCATGTCGTGCACGTCGTGCTTGTGCGGCGGATAGGACGACCAGTTGCCGCTTGGCGTAAAGACTTCGACGACGAGAAGGCGATCGGCGGGAAACGACGGCTCGATGATGTGATTGATCTGCCGCGCGGCGTTCCCCGCGCCGCGAATCTCGACCTTGACGTCGTCCGGGGTAACCAGCCTTGGCGGGAAAACCCGCTCTGCCCGCGCGGAGGTCACCGCCAGCTCGAGTGGAGTCTCGGCGATCACCTCGAAAACGCTTTCTCTCGGCAGATAGAGCGCCCACGGCTTCCCGGCAAAGGGTGAGTCGCGTTCACCAATCGTCCAGGTCTGGCCGGCAGCGGTCACGGAACAGCGCCCGCCAAGCGGCACCAGCGCCACTTCGTCCGGCCCGGTCGCATGGGTCCAGACCTCGCCC
>CAYSXO010000075.1:0-7487 GCA_964434995.1 uncultured Sphaerobacteraceae bacterium | reverse complement strand
CGACGCGAGGCGAATCACGGTCAGGCCGGTGAACTCCCACCCGGCGCGCGCAACATCGACTTCGATCAATGTTCCGGACCCGCCAAACAGGTCGTTCGATTTCAGCAACAGATCGCGGGCGTCAACGGCAATGGCCATGCGGGCAGCTCCTTTCCATCCGATTCGCCAGTCGCGGGCCGAGGTTTCAGGCGCGGGCAAAGCGCGCCGGGGAGACGGGCGCGCGCTCGCGGCGCGATGCTTCGGCGGCATAGGCCAGGGCCATTGCGGCCCGCGCATCGTTGCCATCGACCGGAGGCGGCGTATCCTCGATGATGGTGTCCACGAAGACTTTCAGCTCGTCGATATAGGCCTGATCGAAACGCTCCAGGAACCAGTGAATGTGGTCGCTATGCATGCCTTGTGCATCGAGCCGGAGCATCGGCGTGTCGCGCGAGTAGCCGATCATCAACGCGCCCTCGCTGCCGAAGATCTCCGTCCGCACGTCGTAGCCGAAGCCGGAGCGGCGGCTGTTGTCGATAACGCCGAGCGCATCCGTCTCGAAGCGGAGGGAGATGACGCTGGTGTCGATGTCGTCGATCTCGCGGAACATGGGATCGACAATCGCGCTCCCCATGGCAAAGAGCTCGTTGACCTCGGAGCCCATCATCCAGCGCACGCAGTCGAAATTGTGAATCGTCATGTCCCGGTAGAGGCCGCCGGACGTCTCCAGATAGGCACGGGAAGCCGGAGCCGGATCGCGCATGGTGTCGCGGATCGCCTCAACGCGGCCGAGGGCGCCGGAGTCGATCAGTTCTTTCGCCCTGGCGTAGGCCTTGTCGAACCGCCGCTGGAACCCCATCTGCAGGCGCACCCCAGCACGCTCAACCGCATCGAGCGCCCGGTCGGTCGCCTCCAGATTGAGGGCTATTGGCTTCTCGCAGAAGATCTGCTTCCCCGCCTCGGCCGCCGCGATGATCAGGGGCGCGTGGCTTTCGGTTGACGATCCGATCACAACGGCGTCGATCGCCGGATCGGCAATTGCCGACGCCGGATCGTCCGTCCAGCGGCCGGCGCGCACCCTGGCGGCCAGCGCCTCGGCCGCTGGCCCGTGAACGTCGGCGATGACCGCCAGCTCAGCCCTGGGGATGCCGCGAGCGTGGCCGCGTGCCGCTGCCCGATCCGTCCCGCGCCAATCAGCGCCACGCGCACTCGTTCCGGCATTCCCCATCACGCTCCTTCGCGCAAATCACGGCTCTCGCAATTGCGGAGGAGAACTTCTTTTACGGCCCACTCGCGGGATCGAGCGGATCAGTGCCGTAGTTGAAGATTTCCTCGCCGTCGCCAATCCCGTCGCCGTCCGTGTCGAACGATGCCGGGCCAGTGCCATAGACGAAGAGTTCGTCGGCATCGCCCAGGCCGTCACCGTCACTGTCAATGGAGAGCGGGTTGGTCCCGTACTGATAGACCTCTTCGCCATCGACCAGCCCATCGCCGTCGGTGTCATTGTTCACCGGATCGGTGCCGTAGACGTAGACCTCCTCGCCATCCAGCAGGCCGTCACCGTCGTAGTCGCGATTCAAGGGATCGGAACCGTAAGCCAACTCCTCGGCGTCACTCAGGCCGTCCCCATCGGTGTCGCCCTCGCTTGGCGCGGGCTGCGCGGGAACCGGGGTCGGCTCGACAATCACCGGAACTGGAGTCGGCGCGGGTTGCTGTTGCTGGTCAACCGGCGGCAGAAGGACTGTCGGCACCGCCTGCCCTGGAACGGGCGTCGGCAGGGTCGTCTGCGTCGAGGCCGCGGGCTGTTCGGCGCCGTCGACCGGCTCACCAAGCGCCACAACGATAAAGGACGCGGGCTGTGTATCGCCGTTTCGGATCGTCAAGCCACCCGTAACGAGGCGGCCGCTGCCAGCGCCGATCTCGGCGGGCTGCCCGCCATCGGCCGATGCCTGCACGCGCCCGGAGGTGACCATCATCAGCGCGGGCCCGGTGTGCGGCGGCACTTCCGAGACCTCGCCTGGCAAAAGGACGGCGCGCTGCAGCTCGACGTCAAACGTTCCCTTGGGATAGTCGTTGATGGCATCGCTGGTGAAGAGGACCGTGCCAGTCACCGGCGCACCGGGAGCCGCCACTTCTGGCGCGACCATCTCCACGACCCAGATGATGCTCGGCTCCGACCCGACCGCGTAGCGCAGGAAGGGATCGCCGGACGGCATGAAAAAGGCTTCGCCCGGCTCGAGCCTCGTCCGCCGGCTGGTGAGCTCGTTGCGGACGACCGATGCGCCAGTCCGTTGCAGTGAAAACGACGTCGCGGCGGTCTCCGGCGCGCCGGTGGCGCTCAGGCCAACCTCGCGGACACGCCAGACGATCGGCCCCTCGATGCCCGTAAGGCCCTGGGCCACGGTTTGGACATGGGGGGCGCCGGCCGTGAATTCGGTGGACGTAAATGCGGGCTGCGCGGGTTGCTCGGATTGCGCCGGTTGCGCGGCAGGGGTCGGCTCCTGGGCGACAGGAGAAGGAGGTTGCGTGGGGAGATCCTGCGCCACCGCGCGGTGAACGCCCGAGGGCGCAACCGCCATGGCGAGCGCAATCGCCAGCAACATGGCGAGCCCGCGCACCTCTTTTCGTGTTCGTGGCAGACCCCCCGCTTCACCTGCCAGATGCATGATCCCCTGCTCCTGTGTCTGTCCGGCATCTCGGCGCCGAGCCCCCGCGCGGGTGCAAGGTCCGGCGCAAACAGCCGCGAGATGCCGGAAACGGTCTCCAGTCAGCGTCGTTGCCTGCCGCCACGGCGCTGAGCCAGATGCGCTACGAATCGCGCCAATGCGGAGACTATACCTTCCCGTGCAATTCTGCACTGACTCACTGGCACAGCACAGATTGGCACTAGCCACTCGACCACTTCACCGGCCGATGCGGACGTTGTTCCACCCCGCGTCAGTTGTCGCCGTGAGCAGCCGTCTTGCCTGCACAAAATGACCTTTACGAGGCCACTTTCGCGATCTATGATGTGCGCGCCTTGGCAGCGACACATCCGGTGATTCTGGGGCCCAAAGCACCCGCGCACTGCTATTCGGATCCAGATCAAACCGTCGCACAATTCGCTTGCCGGTGAAGAACGATGCCCTCCGGCCAAGATCAGGAGAAGGCCATGAGCAATGCCACTCGCTCCCATCTCGTCCGCGATCTGACCACCCGGCGCACAGTTCTTGTCGCCCTGATGGGGCTCGCCGGGCTCCAACTGAGTGGGGCTGCCGCGACGCGATCCCGTCGACGGTCGAAGAAGCAAGGTGAAAACCGGGGGCGCTTGAGCGCGGCGGCCTCCCCAGCCAGGGAGCGGGAGTTGGCTTGCTCCGACGGCACCACGTTCACGGGAGAGCAGGTCCGGCAGGGCGCCGGGCGCCCGCCGCACACCTGGCGAAATGTGAATCCCGGGACGTTTCCCGTCGCGTTCAATTTTCACGCCGCGACGGTTACAGCGCCGGATGGCGCCGTGGTGGAGAGCGTCACCTGGGACAACGCGCAAGGTGTCGATAACAACAAGGAGCTCGTCACCTGTAGCTTCACGATCCCCATTGGTCCGTTCGCGGGATTCACCGCCGACTTTGTCGGCTTCTTCATCCCGTAATCCGCGATCCGGGCGGACCTGTCAGGGATCGGCAACCTCGCTGGTTGGCGGTTCACATCATTCCGCGAGTGGCCATTCAGACAATCACCGCGGCAGCCATGCTGGTGGGGTCAGGTTCGGCGCAATTCCCGTGCTCCGGGCTCCCCTCGGGTATGGTCGGGCTATACTGCTCTCGGCGCCCAGGCGTTGCCAACATGGCAGAGCTTGGGTCACGACTGACATAGAGGTTACGCACTTGGCAGCCGCAAGCCCGTCAATTGAGACTCCAGAATCCCTGCAGCAGGTACAAACACAAGGCCGGCACAAACGCGTTGTTGTTGCCAAAGAGCTTGGCTATTGCTGGGGAGTGCGCCGCGCGCTCGAGATCGTCGAGGCGGCCGCCGAGAGCGCCGGGCCAATTGCGCCGATAGGGGACGTGATCCACAACCCGCAGGTCGTCGAGCGGCTGCGCGAGCGCGGCGTCGAGGGCGCGGCGTCAGTCGAGCAGGCGGTGCAGGGTGGGTTTCGTCGGGTGGCGATCACCGCCCATGGCATGGGGCCGCATCTGGCTGGCGAAGCCGCCAATGCGGGACTCGAACTGATCGACACCACCTGCCCGCTGGTGACAAAGGTGCAGCGGCTGGCGCAGAAGCTGGTACGGCAGGGGTATTACCTCGTCGTCTACGGCGATGCCTACCACCCCGAGGTGCGCGGGGTTATCGGCTGGGCTGGCACATCCAAGGCCGTGGCGGCCAAGAAGATCGCCGATCTGCCCTGGAACGCGCCGCGCGGCACAAAAGGCGACGGGGTGGTCACCCCGCCGCGCAAGGTAGCCGTCGTTTCCCAGACCACGAAGAACGTCGACGAGCTGATGGCCTTTGCCCAGGCGCTGCAGGCGATGGTGATGCCCGAGGGCGGTGAGTTCCGGCTCTGCAACACCATCTGCGAACCAACGTCCGAGCGGCAGAACGCCCTCAAGCGGCTCGTCGAGGAGGACCAGGTCGACCTGATCCTGGCCATCGGCGGGCGCAAGAGCTCGAACACCGCCCGCCTGGCGGAGGTTGGCCGCGCCATGGGCGTTCCCTCGCACCACATCGAGCGTCCGGACGAAATCGAAGACGCCTGGTTTCAGGACGTCGACGCGGTTGGCGTCACCGCTGGCGCCTCGACACCGGACGACGTCATCGAGGCAGTTGTCGCGGCCCTCGGCGGCCGCGGCTACGCCCCGCCCCCGGGCGGCATCCGGCCCGTTGACGAGGACTACGTTCCAGCATATTGAGAACGTCATCAGGTTTTTATCTGAATCACATCGGAGACCGTTGCCCACCGGTTGCCGTCGCAAATGAAATTGACACCCATGAGTCACTAGTCTATCCTCCGGCATCATCCGGGAAAGAAGCCTCGAGGTGAGGCTGGGCAGGTGACCTCACGGAGCCTGCAGCAATGGACGGTGACGCGCTTTGTCCGCTTGCCGGGCGTGCGCGCAATTGCCGGCGACGTGGCCGGCGAAGTGCACGGAGGAACGTCCATGGATCGTCGGGTTGAATCGTTGTTGTCACAGTTGGAGCGCGGCCAGATTTCGCGCCGCACCTTTGTCAGCCGCGCCATCGCCCTTGGCGCGACCAGCGCGGGCATCCTGGCCGGCCTTTCTCGCATCGGCCTCGCGCGGGCACAGGATGGCAGCGCGGCCACCATCGGGAACCCCAACATTCCCCACGTCGAAGGAACGGACAAGGGCCTCATCAAAATCTATTCGTCGTGGCCGAGCACCGGATCCATGGAAGGCATCGGCACCGACGCGCTGGAGGCCGCCAAGTTGGCCTTCAACGACCTAGGCAACATGGCCGGCGGATTCGCGCTCGAGTACGTGCCGCTCGATTCCGGCATCGCCGCCAACAATGGCGGTTGGGATCCCGGCGTCGAATCGGCGAACGCCAACGAAGCGATTGCCGATGCCGATTGCATGGTCTACATGGGCACCTACAACTCCGGCGCGGCCAAGATCTCCATCCCGATCATGAATGAGGCCGGGATGGTGATGATTTCATTCGCCAATACCTATCCTGGTCTGACCAAGGATGTCCCTGGCGTCGAGGAAGGCGAACCCGATCAGTACTATCCATCCGGAACGCGCAACTACTGCCGCGTTATCGCCGCCGACGACATCCAGGGCCTTGCTGGCGCGCAGTGGGCCGTTGAGAGCAAGGGCGTCACCTCGGCGTACGTGCTCGACGATCAGAGCCTCTACGGGCACGGCGTGGCGCAAGTCTTCAACGATTCGCT
This sequence comes from uncultured Sphaerobacteraceae bacterium, assembly GCA_964434995.1. Lineage (GTDB taxonomy): Bacteria > Chloroflexota > Chloroflexia > Thermomicrobiales > UBA6265 > JACCXM01. Next base: position 1,618 of record CAYSXO010000075.1, on the reverse strand, counting down.
GCTGGAACTTGGCGCGGAAGTGCTCGGCTTCGAGGGCTACGATCCGAAGGCGCCCGACTACCAGGCGTTGATGACCAAGATCGCGGATCTGGCCCCAGGCCTCGTCTATGTGGGCGCCACGGTCGAGAACAACCCCTCAAAGGTTCTGCTCGACATGCGGTCGCTGATGCCGCCCGATCAGACGATCTTCCTTGGGCCGGACGGCCTGTTCGCGCAGGCGTTCATTGACGGCGCGGGCGACGCGTCCAATGGCGCATTCCTTACCTTTGCCGGGCTGCCGCCAGCCGAGCTTCAAGGCCCCGGCGCCGACTTCAACACTCGGCTGAGTGAGATTCTCGGCCATGCGCCGGACGCCTACGCAACTTATTCCTATGACACGACCGTTGCCGTCATTCAGGCGATCGATCAGGTCGGCGAGAAGGACCGCGGGAAGATTCTGGACGCCCTGATGGCGACCAAGGATTTCACCAGCCTTGTCGGGCGGACCTGGTCCTTCACCGAGACTGGCGACATCGACAGCCCGAGTATGTCCGTCAATGAAATCAAGCCCAACGATGAGGGCGTGCTCACGATCCAGTTCCTCGAGGCAATTGGCGGCTAGCAAACCTCGCCGGGAGCATGAGGAGATCCAGGAACGGCCTGGAGGCACTCGTGCTACCCGGCGCTTTCGCATGTTCCACAGCCTGTACTCACCGCTGAGGCCGGAATGGAATTCAACTGGACCCTGTTTACCCAGTACCTCATCCTCGGGGTAACAAACGGGGCGCTCATCGCTCTGATCGCGCTCGGCTATACGATCGTCTATGGCATCGTCGAGCTGATCAACTTTGCCCATGGCGAAGTCTTCATGATGGGCGCCTTTATCTCCCTGACCGCCGTAAGCGCGTTCGGATTGGCTTCCGGCGCTGGCTGGGGGCAACTCGCGCTGGTGGCCATGCTCGCCATGCTCGTCGCGATGCTGTTCAGCGGGGCCATCAACTGGAGCCTTGACCGCATCGTCTACCGGCGGCTGCGCGCCGCGCCGCGTCTGGCGCCCCTTATTGCCGCCATCGGCGTCAGCTTCATCCTGCAAGGCATCGGCATCTACTGGCAGGGCTCGACGACGATCCTGCCTCCGCAGCTCATCCCCTCGGACGTACGATCGCTCAATATCCTGACCGAGTGGTTCGGCCTGGACACCCGGCTACGCTTCCGGGCACTCGACCTCGCCGTCATCCTGCTGACCGTTCCACTCTTGATCGGGCTCTCATGGCTCGTCTACCGCACACGTACTGGCAAGGCGATGCGCGCCGTCGCGCAGGACCGCGGCGCCGCCGCGCTGATGGGGATCGACGTCAATCGCACCATCGCTATCGCCTTTCTCGTTGGCGGCATTCTCGCCGGCGCGGCCGGTTTCATCGTCGCCTATTACACCAACACCGCCCGCTTCCAGATGGGATTCCGCTACGGCCTCTTCGCCTTCACGGCGGCGGTGCTGGGCGGGATCGGCAATCTCGGTGGGGCCGTGCTGGGCGGCCTGATTATTGGCCTCGTCTGGCAAATGAGCGATGGCTTCCTGCAGACCTACATCCCCTGGTGGGGCGCGCAGTGGACGCCGCTGATGATCTTTGGCGTCCTC
>CAYSXO010000074.1:8133-15438 GCA_964434995.1 uncultured Sphaerobacteraceae bacterium | reverse complement strand
GTTCCCGCGCCGATCAATCCCAGCCGAATCATCCCGCTCCAACCCCGATTCCGTACCCGTGTCTCTCACGGCGTGCCAAATGCACTATGCACATGGGGAAAATCGCGTGCTTCCCCTGACCGGATGGCCAACGATGTTCGTGGCGATTATCCGCGAGCAGCGTGGAATCCGCTCTGGCGCATGGAACTCTGAGTCGAGTCCTGCAGGGAGCAATAGTTGGACGCCTCACCGCGACGGGTGCAGCCTATAAGCACGACGCCGTGCTCCTTTATCGCGCCGCGTTACCATTGCGATGGATCGGGGGCTTCCCGTTTGAGCAAACGTCCCAGGGGATGGATTCATGAAACCACGTTCGGCTCTCGCCCAGGCGCTGCCGCGCTCGGGTATTCGCGAGGTGATGGACCTCGCGCGCCAGATGGACGACGTCATCGTTCTCGTCGTTGGCGAACCGAGCTTCAATACGCCCGCGCATATCATCGAGGCGGCCGCGCGGGCCGCGCGCGAGGGTACGACGAAGTACACGCCCAACGCCGGGTTGCCAGGCATCCGCGCGGCGGTCGCCGAGCGTTACAGCCGGAGGTTCGGCCGCGAGGTGACTCCCGGCGAGGTGCTGGTGACCGCTGGCGCGGTGAACGCGCTCGCCGCCATTGTCGCCGCTATTGCCGAAGAGGGAGATGAGATTCTGATCCCCGATCCGGGTTGGCCGAACTATGTGGCCATGATCGAGTTGGCACGGTCTGTTCCCGTCCGCTACCAGCTTGTCCCGGACGAGGGGTATCGGCCCGATCTGGCGGCCCTGGAGGCCGCGATTACCCCAAGGACGAAGGCGATTGTCATCAACAACCCGTCCAACCCAACCGGTGCGGTCTACTCGGCTGAAACGGTGCAGGCGCTCGTCGATCTGGCGCGAAAGCACGATCTCTGGTTGATCTCCGACGAGGTCTACGAGGACCTGATCTTCGACGGCGAGCACGTGCCGGCGGCGCGTTTCGATCCGGACCGGGTGATCACCATTTCCGGCGTCTCCAAGAGCTACGCCATGACCGGTTGGCGGATTGGCTGGGCGATCACGAACCCGGAGTTGGTCGCACTCTGCGGCAAAATCCAGGAAGCGCTCGTCTCCTGTCCGTCAGCGGTCTCCCAGGCCGCGGCCGAAGCAGCTGTACGCGGGCCGCAGGACGCGGTCGAGGAGATGCGCTCGGCCTATCAACGCCGGCGAGATCTGGTCGTCGACATCCTGGGCCCGGCCGGCATTCTCTCGGCGGTGCCGGAGGGCGCCTTCTACGCGCTGGTCGATCTGCGCGATGCCTGTATCCCCAGCCGCGAGCTTTCGCGCCTGCTCCTCGAGGAAGAACATGTCGCCGCCGCGCCGGGATCGACATTTGGCGATGTCGCCGAGGGCATGGTGCGCATTTCGCTGGCCACGGCGGATGACGACCTGGCGGAAGGCTGCCGTCGCATCGTCCGTTTCGCGGAGCGGCACGGCGCGCTGCCGGTCGAGGCCACCGCATTGGCGGCGGTCTGAATCGCGTCCTGAGCGTCGGCATAGCCTCTATCTATTGCGGGATCAGCGCGGCGCTCGTGCGCCGGTTAGCTCAAGGGGGAGAAGAACGCGGATGGAACTGCTCACATTTCGGGACGGCGATGACCTGCGGCTCGGCGTGCGCACCGATCGTGGCGTGATCGACGTCGCCGCCGCGCAGGCCGCGCTCGGCGCGAGCAAAGCCGCGGCGCCAGAGTCGATCGATGCCGTCATCGCGGGCGGAGACGCGGCGCTTGCCGCCCTGACCGACCTGGTGGGCCGCGCTGACGCGGCGCAGGCCGACTGGCTGCTCGATGAGGCGAGCCTCACCCTTGGCCCCGCCGTGCCGAATCCGGGCAAGATCGTCTGCGTCGGCCTGAATTACCGCAAGCATGCGGAGGAATCCGGCGCGGCGATCCCGGAGACGCCCGTGCTCTTCTCGAAATTCGCCAATACCGTTGCCGCGCCGAACGAGGAGATTCCGCTGCCGGAATCGGCTGAGCAGTACGACTACGAGGTCGAGCTTGGCGTGATCATTGGCAAGCCAGTGAAGAATGTGGCCGAAGGGGATGCGCTGGATACGGTCCTCGGCTATGTGACGGCGAACGACCTCAGCGCGCGCGATCTGCAGACGCGCACCAGCCAGTGGATCCTGGGCAAGACGCTCGACAAGTTCATGCCGATCGGACCCTACCTGGTGACGGCGGACGAGATTCCCGATCCGCAGGCACTGCAACTTCGCACCTGGATGAACGGCGAGTTGCGGCAGGATTCAAACACCAGCGACATGATCTTCCCTGTCGCCGAGATCATTTCCTACATCAGCCGGCATTTCAGCCTGGAGCCGGGCGATGTGATCATCACCGGCACGCCGTCCGGCGTCATTCTTGGCCTGGCGGAGAAGAAATGGCTGGCGCCCGGCGACGTGGTCGAGGTCGAGGTGGAGAAGCTCGGCAAGCTCTCGAACCGGATGGTCGCGGGATAGAGAGCCAAGGAGTCAGGGTGTTAGGGTGATGAGAAGACCGGGCTTAGCACTCCGCTCGGCAATCATCACCACCCTAACACCCTGACTCCCTAACACCCTCATCTACGCCGTTGGCGTGGCCGTGGATGCCGCGTCTTTGACGTACGTCGTGAACCAGGCGACGGTGTCGTTCCAGGCCTCGACGGCCTGCTCTTCGTTCCAGCGCGGCCCGGTATCGTTGTGGAAGGCGTGCTGCGTGCCGGGATAGACCTCGATCTGGAACGTGACGCCCGCGGCCTCCAGCGCCTCCACCAGCTCCTCCAGGCCTTCATTGGCGAAGTCGTCGGGATCATCGGAGTAGACGCCCAATACGGCAGCCTTGATGTTCGGCACGGCGTCGAGTGGCGGCGGCGGACCGTAGTACGGCGCCGCGCCCTTCATCTCCGGCATTTGCGTCGCGCAGCGCCAGGTGATGCCGCCGCCGAAGCAGAAGCCGGTCATGCCCAGCCGATTCGTATCGGCAAACTCCCGCGTGCCGTAAAAGGCCGCTGCCGCCTTGAAGTCGTCGATATGCCGCTGAGCGTCAGCCTGTTGGGTCAGCAGGGCCGGGATTTCCGCCGGATCGGCGATGTTGGCGGTACCCCCTTCACGGCTGAGCAGGTCGAGGGCGGCAGCCACGTAGCCTTGCGCGGCCCAGCGGCGGGCGACGTCGCGGATATGGTCCGTCAGGCCACGGTTCTCGTGGCAGATGAGCACGACCGGAAAGGGGCCCTCGCCCTCTGACGGCATGGCCTGGTAGGCGGTGATTTCCGCGCTATCGCCGCCCGGGAAGGTCACGTCCGCGGCCGTGATCCGGGGATCGTCCGCCGCCACGCTGTTGATGCTGCGCGGCCCGGTGGGCGTGGGGGGAGGAGGCGGGCTGGCTGGGGTGGCGTCCTGTGCGGAGACCGATTTCACGCCGAGGCGGGTCAGGACCGTCGCCGTGGTGGCGACGCCGCCGGTGATGTGCAGGACGCGGCGCATCATGTCGCGCCGGGACATGATCCCGTCGACGTAATCATCGACGAACTCGTGGACGAGGTAGTTTTCGAACTGGGTCAGTTCCCGGACCATCCTCTCCTCCTGTGCTCTGCCGGTATGCGTGAGGGTCGGAGGCGACAGTCCAAATGCGTCAGCCCCCGTTGATGAACTCTACATTGCGAAGCCATGAGCCTGATGTTCCTGGGGAACCTTGTTGCAGGAGCGCGAGCAGAGCCTTGCGGTCGTCTGCCTCGATCGTCAAGCGCTGCGCGGCCCAGAAGTCGCTTGCTTGAGCAGCGGCTAGACCGTGACGCTCGGCATACGCTGGCCGCCAGTCGCCGCGGCGCGACTGGCTTTCGGATCGGCAGGCGGAAAGGAATGCGCGCACCTCGTCGTTCCGATCGGGCGCGAGGCCGCGCGGAATCATCAGCGCATGGGTGACGACGGGTTGCGCGGTGAGGATGAACCAGGCGCGGCAGAGATCCTCGCTGAATCCGCCTTCCGGTTCCCGCAGCGCCTCCGCGCCTTCGACGATGACGACTTCGGCACGGGCCGCTTCCGGGTCGTTGCCGTCTCGTACCCAGCCGGCGGGCTCGATGCCGTAGAAGGGGCGGAGTGTCGCCCTGGCCAGCATTTCAGCGGTCCCGCTCGCGTCGAGCAGGCGAATCGGCGTCGCCTCTATTTCGTCTGGTCGGACAGGCGTCCGCATGGCAATGGCCCCGCCGCCGTTGGCAATCACGGCAATAGCGGGGTCGATGCGATGCGATTCCTGCAACGCCGGAATTTCCGATATCGGGACGAGGGCCGCATCGCCCGCCTCGACGTCGGACGCGGTCAATCCCGGCACGAACTCGACGGCCAAATCACCGCCAGGAGCAACCCAAGCTGAGACGACCGGAACGGAGTACATCCCCGTGGCGAAGGTTTCGTCAATCAGGATTCGCACAGCGCAATGGATCCTTGGCATAATGAGCCAGTGGTTTCAGTCGATCGGCTGAACGGTTTCGACCGATTCGCGCAGCGTCTCCAGTGGAAAACGCGGATACGAGCCGAAGATCTTGACCATCGAGCAGGCGGCAACCACCCGCTCCAGAACTGGCGCCACCCGTTCGTCCTCGCGATGCCCTTCCAGGTCGATCAGAAAGACGTAATCGCCGAGCCAGCCCTTGGTGGGGCGGCTTTCAATCTTGGTGAGCTGAATGTTGGCCTCCGCGAACTCGGAGAGGATGGCATGCAACGCCCCCGGCACATTCTCTCGAATGCAAAAACCGAGCGACGTCTTGTCATCGCCCGTTGGCGGGGAATCCGCCGGCGAGAGGACGACAAATCGGGTGACATTCGAGCGGACGTCCTGAATGTCACGCGCCAGAATGTGGCCTCCATAGATCTCGGCTGACCGCGCGGTGCCGATGGCGGCGCGGTGATCGTCGGTCCCCTGCGCAACCTCCTGGACCGAGCCAGAGGTGGAGAGCGCGGCGACCTGCTCGACGCCAGGGAGGCAGCGCTCCAGAAAGCGGCGGCACTGGCCGAGCGCCTGCGGGTGCGAGGTGACGACGCGCACGTCATCGAGCTTCACCCCCGGCCGGGTGATGAGGAAGTGGCGCACCGGCACCGCCAGCTCGCCGGAGATGCGGAGCGGCGTCTCGTGAATCAGCAGGTCGAGCGTGGTGCTGACCGCGCCTTCGATCGAATTTTCGATGGGGAGAACCGCCTCGTCTGCCAGACCAGTTTCGACGGCCGAGACGAGTGCCGGAAAGGAGGTAAAGGCGACGAGGCCCTCCGAGTCCGTCCGCATCAATGCCGCCTCTTCACTGAAGCTGCCGCGTGGTCCCAGAAATGCCGTCGTCATCTGCTCCCCTCGCCTTCTCATCGCCATCAGGCCCATATACTACTCGGCATGGCGCCACGCACCGCCCGCCAGCCGAAGGTTCGCCCGCCAGCGCCGGATGCGCTCGACGCGCCCTGGCGTCTCTTTCTTGCCGTCTCCCTTACGGACGAGGTCAAGGGGCTGCTTGCCTGGCAGATCGACGCGCTGGAGCGCGAGGGTTGGCCCGTGCGCTGGGTGCAGCCCGAGGGCGCCCATCTGACGCTTCACTTTCTCGGTGAAACATCGCGCGAGCAGGCCGAGCTGGTGCGGTTGGCGGTGCCAGCGGTGGCGGCGAGGCACGCGCCGTTCGATCTGCGCACGGCGGCGCTGGGCGTCTTTCCGAATTTCCGGCATCCGCGCGTGCTCTGGCTCGGATTGCATGGGCCAGTGCATCGCCTCGAGTCTCTGGCCGCCGACGTGAAGCGCGCGGTCCACGAACTTGGGTTCCCCGGAACAGAAGAGCCGTATCACCCACACATCACCCTGGGCCGTGTGCGAAACGGCGACGGCGAGCGCGTCCGCCTGCGCGATTTGCCCAACGCGGTCAAGCAGCGCTTTGTCGATGCAGGCACGGGCGCCGCCACTGGACCGCCGCCCCTCGCCGTCCCCGTGCGCGACGTCGTGCTGATGCGGAGCCATCTCGGGAAGGGCGGCGCGCGCTACGAGCCGGTTGCCGTCTTCCCGCTGGGAGGAGCCGCACCATGAGCGGGATGCCTGACCGCGCGTCGCGGATTGCCGTTTGCGCGCCCGGAACCGCCACGGACGAGGAGTTGCTGCTGGCCGGAGCCGTGGGCCGGCTTCTGGCGGAACGCGGCTGCACGCTGGTTTGCGGAGGCCTGGGCGGTGCGATGGCGGCGGCCAGCCGCGGCGCGCGTGAGGCGGGCGGCCTCACGATAGGCATCATCCCCGGCTACGACGACCGTGCCGCCAATCCCTGGATCGATCAGGTGATCTGCACGGGGCTTGGGCAAGCGCGGAACGCGCTGGTGGTTGCCACTGGCCATGCCGTGCTCGCGGTCGGCGGCGGCTGGGGAACGCTGGCGGAGGTCGCGCTGGCCTTGCGGCTGGGCCGGCCGGTCGTCCTGCTCGCGGGCTGGAGCGGGTTGCTGGCGACAGATGAAGGGCGTGCCAGGATCGCCGAGCTGGGCGGCGAGGTCACGCTCACGACGACCCCGGAAGAGGCGGTCGCCGCCGCGGTCGAGGCCGCGGCGAAGGCGCGCCAGTAGCGTTCCCTAATCCACCCGCAACAGGCCGGATTCGCTCGCCAGGGCGTCCGTCTTGGCGGCCATGATGAAGTCGTTGCGATGCAGGCCGCGAATCTTGTGGGTCCACCACGAGACGGTGACCTTGCCCCATTCGGTCAGCAGGGAAGGATGATGACCTTCGGCTTCCGCCAGGTCGCCGATGCGTTCGGTCAGGGCCAGCGCGTCCCGGAAGTTTCTGGTGCGAAAGGTCCGCACCAGGCGTGGCACGGCGTCATGATCCTCGGTCGCCCACTCAGGGATCAGCGGCCGCAGCTCTGCCGCCTCGGCCTCGGTGACCCGCGGGGCGTCCCTTCGGCAGGCAACGCACGTCTCGTTCAGGAGCTGCTGGCTCTCAGCGTCGTCGTGCACGGGGTCTACCTCCCTGTGGCCGCGCGGATGCGCCAGGTGGTGGACCCTTGCGCACCCACGTGCGGCGACGGCTCTTGTCAGATGGAGCATTGAGGTTGCGGTCGAGCGCCGTCATGGAGCGGAGCATCATGTCGATTCCGTTCCGGAGCGCCGAAGGCGGCCTGGCGCTGGTTCCCGCCGCGTAGGTCAGCTCCAGCAGGCGCCCGGTGGTCGCCACGGCGTCGATCGCGGCGATCGCCGGCAACAGGCGGCGATCTTCAGGATTCAGGCGGCGAATGTCGCTGTACGTGCCAAGCGCGCGTTCGGCCGATTCGTCACT
>CAYSXO010000074.1:0-8123 GCA_964434995.1 uncultured Sphaerobacteraceae bacterium | reverse complement strand
GGAGAATGGCTTGCGCGACGTCGAGCAAGGGATCCCCGATTGCCGCGCGCTCCCACCCGAGAACCCCGGACATCGTGCTGTCGTCAATGAGGAGATGCGCCGGCCAGAGCCCTAGATGGAGGATGCGCCGCGAGGCCTCGCGGGCTACCGCTGCCTCGAGCACGAGCGGCTCAGCCATGGCCAACAGGCGTTCGCCCGTGGCCAGCCAGCGCTGAATGGACGGCTCAAACCGGGATCGCGGCCGCAGCGCGCCGAGATGCCGCGCCTGGGCCTGGCGAACAGCCCCGGGCAGATGCTGCAGGGGCGCGGTGGGGATATCAGGAGCAGAGATTCGGTCAATCGTTCCTTCGTGGAGCTGGGCCAGAAACTCGATGGTTTCATCGAAGGTCGCTAGCGGTAGGGCCACGGGTAGATCGATGCGGCCATCAGGTTCGGGCCACCAGGATTCCGCGCGGGCGGGCGGTTCTCCGGGAAGCCAGCGCTGTGCGTCGAAGAAGCGCGGACCTTGCCGCAGGATCGTGCCCTCGGGTGCACCGTCAGGGGCGAGGAGCGCGGGGACAAGCGGCAGCCCGGCGCTTTTCGCCGCCTCCATCACCTCGTGGACCGCGATGATGTCGCTGGCGGCCGTGCCTTGCGGCCATTGCCGCACCCGCCAGATGCCGGATGGCGCGGAGACCCTTGCCAGGCGGGGGTGGCCGCGGACCGCGGCGATCTCGGTGGCATCGGGGAGAAAGGCCAGCGCGGCAGCGTTGACGTCGGCAGAGAGCGGCGAGGATTCTGGTTCATGCATGGTGGAAATCTGACTCATGACCAGAGTATAGACCTGCTCTCATTCGATCTCCGCGAGGAGATCGCCGACGCGGACCGCCATGCCAGGCGAGGCGGTGATCGCCGCGAGTATGCCGTCGCGGTGCGCCGCGATGTCATTTTCCATCTTCATCGCCTCGACGACACAGACGAGTTGCCCCCGCTCCACGGCCTCCCCCGCGGCGGCCGCAACGCGGACGACCGTGCCCTGAATAGGGCTGCGCAGGGCCGTGCCGTCACTTGCGGCAGCCCGAGCGCCAGTCGCTGGCCGTGCTGGCCGCGAGGCTCGCGCGCTCGCGCCGCGAATTGCACCGATTTCGCCGTGAAGGAGTACGTCGAAGCGATGGCCGTCGACTTCGGCGACAACGGGAATGACCGATCGTGCCATGTCAAGGGCATCGCCTGGTGCTGATGGGCTGGCGGCCTCCGGAATCACCTCTGGATGGCGGTCCAGAAAGGTGGTTGCCGGAATGGTCGTGGTCCAGGCGGGGTGGCGCAGCACGTTCAGGTGAAACTCGCGGGTTGTCGGGACGCCCTCGACTTCGAGCTCGGCCAGCGCGCGGATCATGCGGCTCGTCACCTCATCGCGCGTTCTCCCCCAGGCGATGACTTTGGCGATCATCGAGTCGTACGCGGAGTGAATGACGCCGCCAGTTTCGGCGGCACTATCGACGCGAATGCCCATGCCTGCCGGCGCGTGAAAGCGCGAGATCGTACCCGGCATGGGCACGAAACCACGGCCGGGGTCCTCGGCATTGATGCGGCATTCGATGGCGTGCCCGCGTGGCGCGACGTCGTCCACCGAGAAGGACAAGGGCTGGCCACTGGCGACCAGCACTTGCTCGCGTACAAGGTCGATGCCGGTCGTCAGCTCGGTGACGGGGTGCTCGACCTGAATGCGGGTATTCATTTCGAGGAACGCGAAGGCTCCGTTGTCATCGACCAGGAACTCGACGGTGCCCGCGCCGCGATACCCAACCTCGCGAGCCAGCGCCACGGCGGCATCCGCCATGGCGCGGTGCGTCCCGGGCGCAATCCCCGGTGCTGGCGCTTCCTCGATCAGCTTCTGGTGACGGCGCTGGATGGAGCAGTCTCGGTCGCCGACGGAAACCACGTTTCCGTGAGCGTCGGCCATGAGCTGCACCTCGACATGGCGCGGATTCTGCATGTAGCGTTCGAGATAGACCTCGGGATTGGCGAAGAACCTCGCGGCCTCGCCAGAGGCTCCAATGAAAGCCTCTTCCATCTGGCTGGCGTCCCACGCCACGCGGAATCCACGGCCGCCGCCGCCGCCAGAGGCTTTCACCGCCACGGGGTAGCCATGGTCATTGGCCCAGGCGAGCGCCTCAGCGGGAGTGGCGACGGGGCCGTCTGTCCCCTGCACCATCGGGACGCCAGCCGCACGCGCGATCCGGCGGGCTTCGATCTTGTCTCCCATCGCCGCGATCGCTTCCGGCGGCGGCCCGACAAACGTCAGGCCCGCTTCAGCGCACGCACGAGCGAAGGCGGCGTTCTCCGACAGGAAACCGTAGCCGGGATGAACGGCTTCGGCGCCAGCACGGCGGGCGACGTCAAGGAGTGCCGCGATGTCGAGGTAGGGTATGGCGGCATCGGACGGAATGCGCCAGGCATCGTCTGCCAGGTGGACATGCAGGGCATGTTCCTCGTCAGGGCCGTAGATCGCGACCGCGCGAATGCCGAGGTCGCGCGCGGCCCGGATGATCCGGACCGCAATCTCGCCACGATTGGCGACCAGCAACGTGGCGATGGAGTTCCGGACAGGCATTTCAGACATGCCGGCGATGATAGCGCCGATGCCATTTGGCCGCGACGTGCCGGAGAGCCCGGACATTCGGCGCCCGGCATGGTCGCGGCCAGCAAGGAGTGATTGCCGCCGTGGTGGGTCAGCGTAAGGCGATGCGCTCCGCGGCAACCTTCTCGTAGACGGCCTGCCGGGCTGGCGGAATCGGCTTGCGCTCGCCAAACGCGAGGTCGGCTGGCGGCCAGTAAAGAATCAGCTCGTCGATCCCCAGTTCTTCGTAGGCGCCGACATACTCATCAAAGGCGTCGAGTGATGAAAGCGGGTCCGGGTCCGGCTTCAGCGCCTGCACCGAGCGCCGAACCGTCCCCGGGTCGCGGCCGATTTCCCGGCATGCGTCATCGAGCTTCTCACTCAGGCGCCGGGTTTCCGCCAGCGACTCGGCCAGCGTAAGCGTGGGCGGAGGGTCAGGCTCCGGGAAGAGGATGCCGCCCAGACTGTTCCAGCCATCGGCAAACCGGGCGACCACCTTGAGCGCGCGCTCGCCATGAGCGGCGATGATGAACGGCGGGCGTGGCTGCTGCACCGTGCCGGGGAGCTGGACATCCCTCACCGTGTAGTGCTGGCCGGTGAAATCGACCGTATCGCCGCGCAGAAGTGGACCGATGATCGCGGCCTGCTCCTCCAGCCGCTCGGCCCGTTCGCGCGGCTTCCAGTCGGCATGACCGAAGGCATCATAGCGATGCGGTGGCCCACCTGAGCCGAGGCCGAGCGCGGCGCGGCCGTCCGACACCTGGTCGAGCGTCAGCACTTGCGCCGCGAGGAAGGTCGGGTGCCGAAAGGTGATCGCGCTGACCATTGTGCCGAGGCGGATGCGGCTGGTGTCGCGCGCGAGTGCTCCCAGGAGGGTCCACGGCTCCAGGTCGGCGTACGACGGGACCAGGAGATCGTCATCGACCCAGGCGCTGTCGAACCCGAGTTGCTCGGCATCGCGGACGTGGCGGGCGATCTCCGCGTAGGGTGTGCGACTGTAGTTGAAGACCCCGAATTGCATGGCCATCCTTTCATCGTCAGGCGTTGCGGACCAGGTCCGCGTCGATCCTCTCATATCATTGCAACGCGCGGTGGCTCCACCCGTGACGGCCTTCGTCCAATCGGTTATCGTGAGCGACGGCGTCTGCCCTCGCCCCCGGCCGCGATCCTCGCCGTCGGCGCCTCGCCGTCGAGCCGCGAGAGGGAACGAGACCGGTCCAGGCGCATTCGCTCCAACGCTGAGCGCCCGCGGGCCGCTCACGTGGCTGGGTGTTCGGAAAGTCATGGCATTTCGCGGCGTAGGCCACGATGACGGAGTGGGGTGGGCAGATGGTGATTCGCCCGGCGGACATGCGGCTGAACTATACGCTCAATGGGCTTGATGAACGCGATCTTGCCGATGATCCCATCGAGCAGTTCTCGAGCTGGTTCAGCGACGCGCATGAGGCCGGTGTTCCGGAGCCAAATGCGATGGTGCTGGCAACGGCAACATCCGACGGTGCTCCGGCGGCGCGGATCGTCCTGCTCAAGGATTTCGACGAGCGGGGATTCGTCTTCTACTCGAACTACGAAAGCCCAAAGGGCCGCGAGCTGGCCGAAAACCCGCGCGCCGCGCTGACGTTCTACTGGGCGCGGCTGGAACGCCAGGTGCGCATTTCCGGCCTGGCTGACCGGATTAGCCGGGATGAGTCGCGAGAATACTTCGATAGTCGTCCTATCGGGAGCCGCCTCGGGGCAACGATCTCGCGGCAAAGCGCGGTCATCGCCAGCCGGAAGGAGCTCGAAGAGGAGTTCGCGCTGCTCGAGGCGAAGTATGGCGAAGGACCAGTTCCACTTCCCGACTACTGGGGTGGCTATCGAGTGGCCCCGGAGTGGATCGAGTTCTGGCAGGGGCGCCCAAGCCGCTTGCACGATCGGCTCAGGTATCGAAAGCGCGGGGCTGGCTGGACCGTAGAACGGCTGTCGCCGTAGGCAGAGGTGGCGTCAATTGCCGTTCCCGAAGGGCGCCTCCGCGGACGCATGAGTTATCCCTCACCCCTAGCCCCACTCCACCATCGCGGTTGAGGAGGGGCCGGGGATGGCCGTCTGAGGGCGCTATCCGCCTTTCGCCGCGACCGGCGCCGCGCTCGCCAATACGCCGCCCTCGGACGCCGGGACGTAGAGGCGGTTGATGTAGTCGATAACCATGCGCTGCGACGAGAAGCGCGGCGCCTGGGTGCGGATGGCGGTCTTCGAGCGCTCGACCCATCTCCGGGGCAGATTCCGCTCGTCCCGCTCGTAGAAGAGCGGCACAACTTCTTCTTCCAGCGTCGTGTAGATCGCGTTGGCGTCCGCGGTATCGCCATGCCAGTCGGGCTCGTGCGAGGGGACGATGCCCCAACCCGCGTCGTGGCTTGCCTCCCACCCTTCGATCCACCAGCCGTCCAGAATAGAGAGGTTGAGCGCGCCGTTGGCCGCTGCTTTCATGCCGGAGGTGCCGCTCGCCTCGAGTGGAGCGCGCGGGTTGTTGAGCCAGACATCGACCCCTGCATAGAGCCGGGAGGCGAGGAGGATGTCGTAATCCTCGGCGAAGGCAATGCGCCCTTCAAAGCGGGGATCGAGCGACCGCCAGAAGATCTCCTGAATCAGCCGCTTGCCGCCGTCGTCCGCTGGATGGGCTTTGCCAGCGAAAATCAGCTGCACCGGCCGTTCCGGGTTGGTCAGGATGCGCGCCAACCGGTCGGGGTCCGTAAAGATGAGCGTGGCCCGCTTGTAGGTCGCGAAGCGGCGGGCGAAGCCAATCGTCAATGGCTCTGGTTCCAGGAAGGGGCCAGCCGTCACCACCTGCTTCGGATCGATTTCGCCGGAGGCCCAGCGCCGCCGCGTGTAGTCTTCCAGAAACTGCATCAGCGTGTACTTGTTGCGAAGCTTGACGGCCCAGAGCTCCTCGTCGGGGATAGTGCGCACGCCTTCCCAGACCTCAGGCTCCTGCATGTCGTGCCGCCAGTCCTCGGGGAGATAGCGGTCGAGCAGCTCCTGAATCGGCGCGGAGATCCAGGTAGGCAAATGGACGCCGTTGGTGATCGACGTAATTGGCGCGAGCGGCGCTTCGACATCAGGCCAGAGGTCGTGCCACATCTGGCGCGTGATCTCGCCGTGGCGCTGGCTGACGCCGTTCCGGAAGCCGGAAAGGCGCATCGAAAGCGCGGTCATGTTGAACCCATCGCCGCTGCCGTCGTGATGCCCAAGCGCCAGGAACTCCTCGCGCGACAGGCCGAGCTGCGGCCAGTAGAAGCCGAAGTAGCGGTCCATCAACTCCGGGGAGAAGACGTCGTGGCCCGCGGGGACCGGCGTATGCGAGGTGAAGACCGAGGAGGCAATCACCCGCTCTGAGGCCTCCGCGAAGGTGAGCCCGTCCGCGACCCACTGGCGCGCCCGTTCGAGGAGATGGAAGGCGGCGTGCCCCTCGTTGCCGTGCCAGTAGACCGGATCGATGCCCATCGCGCGGAGCGCGCGCACGCCGCCAATGCCGAGGATTTTCTCCTGGCGGAGACGGTGCTCCTGGTCACCGCCGTAGAGACGGGAGGAGACGGCACGGGTCCACTCCGGATTGCCGTCAACGTCGGCGTCAAGGAGATAGAGAGGAACCCGACCAACCTGAACGCACCAAATGTGCAGGCGCATGCGCTCATCCGGGTTGTCAAGGGCGATTTCGACCGTCAATGGCTCGCCATCAGGACCGAGCATCAGCGTCGTCGGCTCCGAACCTGGCTCAAGCACCGGGGTCACATCGAGCTGCCAGCCGTCGTGGGTCAGGCGCTGTCGCAGATACCCCTGCCGGTAAAGGAGCGAGACGCCGACCAGCGGCAGCCCCAGATCGCTGGCGGCTTTGGCGTGGTCTCCGGCCAGAACGCCAAGGCCGCCGGAGTAGATCGGTAACGACGGATGGACCCCGAATTCGGCTGAAAAGTAGGCGACTGGCCGATTGACAAGCTCTGGCTGATGTTGGCCGACCCAGGTGGAGGCCGGGTGGACCGGCAATAGCCTGGCAAACCGCGCCATGACGGCATCGTACTGTTCGAGATAGACGTGGTCGCGCGCTGCTCGCTCCAGCCGATCCTGTTGAACGTGATGGAGCAGCAGGATCGGATTCTCGGCCAGAGCCTCGAACAGAAAGGGATCGAGGTCGCGATAGAGCGCCTTGGCGTCGGGATTCCAACTCCACCACAGATTTCCGGAGAGTGGAACCAGCCCGCTGATGCGCTCGGGGATCGTCGCTGGTCCCAGGTCTTCCGTCGTTGTCATCCGCCCTCCGCTCTGGCGATCGTGGGTGCTTCCATGTGTGCATGTCATCGACGGGCCCGCGCCACGCCGCCCTCTCAGGGTACTACGCGCCATCAATGCGGTTCGTTGCGCGGCATTGTCTGGCGAGTCTTCTTCGAGAATATCCGCTAGCGCGCGGGTGATTGAACGGGCGTTCCAGCCAATATGCGCTCGCTCATTCTGGAAGCGAATTCGGCCAGGTGGACGATAGCGGCGGCGGCCGCACCCTCGCCGGACGCGATGCAATCGGGGATGCCAATGCCCCGATAGCCGTTTCCCGCGAGAAAGAGGCCAGGCTGTGAAAGCGCGGCTTTCTCGATGCGCGCGACGCGCTCGGGATGGCCAAGCACGTATTGCGGCATGCCGCGCGGCCAGCGTTGCACGCGGGAGAGCCCCGGCCGCGCCGTTACTCCCAGCCGAGTCTCGATCTCCTGCCGCGCCAACGTGACAAGGGTGTCGTCGTTGACAGTTTCCAACTCGTTCTGCATGCGGCCGCCGCGGCCGATGAAGACGCGCAGCAATTCCCATCCCCCGGGCGCGCGCCCGGCCCATTTGCGGGAGGACCAGGTGCAGGCCAGGATAGGTCCGCCTTCGGTTCGCGGGACGACGTAGCCGTGTCCCTCGAGCATCGCGGGAATCTCGTCGCTCCGATAGGCGAGGCTGACGATGGCCGTCGAGGCATGAGGGATCGCGGCCAAATCGGCCGAGAGCCGCGAATCCAGCGCGGACAACAATCCGGCCGATACGTGCGCGGGGGTTGCCACGATGACCGCGTTGGCGTCGAGGACCTGACCATTGGAGAGGAAGACGCGAAATCGGCCGTTCGCTTGCACTATCCGCTCGGCCGCGGCGCCGGGGCGAAGATCGACGCCAGACTGGCGCAGCCGGCGCTCCAGCGTGTCAACCATGACGCCGAGGCCATTCGCGGGTGTCAGGAATGGCGAGCGAGGCGGGGTGGCTGGCGCGGGGGCGGCGCGTCTCGCCGCAAGGACGCCCTTGATCAGCCCACCGTGCTCGCGCTCGGCTTGCCGAAGCTGGGGGAAGGTGGCGGCGAGGCTCAAGGAGTCGCCGTCGGCGGCGTAAATGCCGGCCATGAGCGGCTCGACCAGGCGCTCCCAGGACTCGTTGCCGAGCCTGCGCCGGATGAACGCGCCCAGCGCCTCGTCGCGATCATCCTGCCGGGCTGGCAGAACATAATCGAGGGCAATGCGTGCTTTGCCCC
>CAYSXO010000073.1:0-15600 GCA_964434995.1 uncultured Sphaerobacteraceae bacterium | reverse complement strand
GGCGCCGCTGGAGATCGGCGGCCTCGTGTACGGCCGCGTCGCGGATGGCCGTATCGACGAGTTCTGGGCCTGCTTCGACCCGTCGGCTTATCTCGATCTCGTGGAGCGGCAGCCGGGAACCGCGCATGCCCCGCATGATGCGTCGTCGGGTCACGGACATGACGCGGTCGCGTCACCTGGCGCCGTGGCAGCCGGCGCCGAGGAGGTCGCGGTGACCGTGGCCGAGTTCACCATCTCGCTCGCACCAACCACGCTTTATGTGGATCAACTCTACGCCTTCGTCGTAAGTAACGCGGGCGCCGTGATGCACGAGTTCGTCATCGAGCAACCGGGCGCGGTGCACGAACCGCTCGTCGTCGGGGATCGCATGGCGATGGTCGTGGGGATCGCACCGGGAGAAACGCGAACGCTGGGCTGGACCTTCACTACGCCCGGCTCCTACCAACTCGCCTGCCACCAGCCGGGGCACTACGAGGCCGGGCAGGTCCTCGTCATCGACGTCGCGGCCTGAAGGAACGAGGCGGCGGGCGTTCCTGCCGCACAGTGGCTCTGGTCGAGCTGTCCCTGGCCAAGGGCCGATCGCTCCCGCGGCGGGATATCGAGGAGGGGCACAGGCTTCCCGGTTCAGGCCCGACCAGCGTCTTCGGGACGCACAAGGAGAGACTGCCATGTATGCCCGGATCCTTGTTCCTCTCGATGGCTCGAAACTCGCGGAACGTGCCCTCCCCGCGGCCGAGGAACTGGCGCGGCTCCTGCAGGCGCCGCTGCACTTCATCAGAGTGATCGACCCCGCCCAGTGGGATCTGAGAGCGTATGGCGGGCATGAACCGGTAACTACCCAGGGTGTCTCGTCCTCGCTGCTCACCGAGGAGAGCTTCGCGGCCGATGCGTATCTCGAGCGGATGACGAGGCGTACGCGAGTACAAGGCGTCGGCGCGATTGGCGAGGTGCGCTACGGCAATGCAGCGCGGGAGATTGTGGCGATGGCCCAACCTGGCGACCTGATTGTGATGAGCACACACGGTCGTGGCGGGCTGGCCCGCTGGTTTCTCGGCAGTGTGGCCGAGGCGATCGTGCGTCGGTCTCCCGTTCCAGTACTTCTCGTCCGCGGCGACGAGCACACCGCCGCGGGCCAGTGGCGCGACGTCTGAGAAGAGATCGGGACATGGCCCCAAACAGGCGGCGCCACATGCTTGCGAACAGGCCGCGCCCGGACAAGGAACGATGATGAGCGACGATGCCCACCATGAGCGACAACGAGTGAAGCCCAGGCAGGCGGGCCTGGGGAGCGTCGCCCAGCCGGAGCATTTGGCGCCGTCCTGCGCGGCCGCGGACGCGCCAGATGGGGGCCAGGCGCCACTCGGGCACGCGCTCGATCCCCCTCCCGAACGTGAGAGGGGCGACGTGATCGGCCATGCTGCCATGGGGCATGGCCACATCGCGCACGGCGCGGCTGACCACGGAGCGATCGGCCAGGCCGGGATGGCCCACGACATGAGCGACCCGGCCATGGCGGCCGCCATGGAGCGCGATATCCGAAACCGCTTCCTGATTGCCCTGCTGCTGACCATCCCGACCGTGCTTCTCTCCCCCCTCGGCGACCGGCTTTCCCCAAACCTCGTCCCTGAAGGCGTCCCTCGGGATTGGGCCATGCTTGTGCTCACGACGCCGGTCGTCTTCTGGTCGGGCTGGATCTTCATCAGCGGCGCCTATCGGGCACTACGCCATCGCTCGCTCGACATGAGCGTGCTCATTGCCACCGGCGTGCTCGCGGCCTACGTGGCGAGCATTGTGCTGATGATCGTCGGCGGCGAGGAGGTCTTCTTCGAGGCGGCGGCGATGCTCGTCACCTTCGTCCTCTTTGGTCACTGGATGGAGATGAAGAGCCGGCGCGGCACGACCGACGCCCTGCGGGCACTCTTCGATCTCGTGCCTCCGATGGCGACGGTGCTGCGTGACGGCCGCGAAGCCGAGGCGCCGACGGCCGAAATCGTCGTCGGCGACACGGTGATCATCCGTCCCGGCGAGAAAGTCCCAGTCGACGGCGAGATCCTCAGCGGAACGACGAGCATCGACGAGGCGCTGGTCACGGGCGAGAGCTTGCCGGTCGAAAAAGGCCCCGGTGATCCCGTGATCGGCGGCTCCATCAACCGCTCAGGATTGGTGACCTTTCGGGCAACGAAGGTGGGGAGCGATACAGCCCTGGCGCAGATCGTCGCCCTCGTGCAGCGAGCGCAAAGCTCGAAGGCTCCCGGCCAGCGGCTGGCCGATAAAGCCGCCCAGTACCTGGTGGTGCTCGCCGTCGGCTCCGGAATCGCGACCTTCCTGACCTGGATGCTGGTCGGCAACGCCGAATTCGTGCTGGCGCTCACGTTCGCCATCTCGGCGGTGGTCATCGCCTGTCCTGACGCGCTGGGGCTGGCGACGCCGACGGCCGTGGCGGTGGGAACCGGCATTGCGGCCCGCCACAACATCCTCATCAAGGATGCGGCGACGCTGGAGGGGCTGTCGGGGATTCGGGCGATCGTGCTGGACAAGACCGGCACGCTCACCGAAGGGAAGCCGAGCCTGACCGAGGTGGTGGCTGCTGGCTGGGAGGATGACGACCTGCTGCGGATTGCCGCCGGCGCCGAGATCGGCAGCGAGCACCCACTCTCCAAAGCGATTGTCGAGGGCGCGCGCGCCCTCGCCTTGTCTATTCCGGAGCCGGAGGAGTTCGCTGCAATCGCCGGGCATGGGGTAGCGGCGCGGATCGAGGGTCGCGACGTCCTGATTGGCAACGCCAAACTGATGCGCGATGGCGGGGTGGAGGTTGGGAACCTGGAGCACCGTGCCAGTGAGTTGGCCGCGGCGGGTCGTACCCCGATGTACATGGCCATCGACGGCCGGGTCGCCGGCATTCTCGCTGTATCCGATGCGATCAAGCCGAGCGCGCGCGAGGCGATTCGTCGATTCCGGGAGGCTGGGATTGAAATCGTCATGATGACAGGCGACAACCAGCGAACTGCCCAGGCGGTGGCGAGGGAATTGGTCATCGATCGGGTCTTCGCCGACGTGCTGCCCGAGCAGAAGGCGGGCTATGTGGCGTCCCTGCAGCAAGAGAGCAAGCGCGTGGCGATGGTCGGTGACGGCGTCAACGACGCCCCAGCTCTGGCTCAGGCCGATGTCGGCATCGCCATTGGGGCAGGGACCGATGTTGCCATCGAGACGGCGAAAGTGGTGCTGATGCGCTCCGACCCGGTCGACGTGATGCGCGCCTGGACACTTTCCAAGGCCACCGTGCGCAAGATGAAAGAGAACCTCGGCTGGGCCAGTATCTACAACATCCTGGCCATCCCGATCGCTGCCGGCGTCCTCTATCCCCGCTTCGGCATCATGCTGCGGCCGGAATGGTCGGCGCTGTTGATGAGCGTCTCCTCGATCATCGTGGCGGTGAATGCCGTTTTGCTCCGCCGCGTCGAGAGAGAGCTGACCTAACGCCCGCCGTCCTGTCGTCTGGATCAGTCGTGCTCGGCGACGAGGCGCACCAGCAGGACAGGGGCAACGGCCGCGCGCACGAGCTTGTCCGCCACGCTGCCGAGGAGCCAGCGACGAAGCCCTCCCCACCCGTGCGTGGTCATTACGACGAGATCGTCGCGCCGCAGCGCGTCGAGCAGCGCGATAGCGGGTTCCCCGATGAGCACCTCAGCGGTAGCGGGCAGGTTCCGGTGGCGCAGCGCGTGGACCAGTTCGGCAAGTTCTCGCTCCTCGCCGCCCTGCACCTCTTCCCGCGACCGCGCGTACCCTGTCGCCGCCAGCACGCCAGCCTGGAGCATCGCCCGAATGAGATCGATATCAAGCACGCGGACCAGATGAATCGGCACGCCCAGGTCAGCAACCAATGCGGCAGCCACCGGCAGCGCCTGCTCGGCCAGAGCCGACCCGTCCAGCGGAACAACGACACGCCGTATTGCCGGCTCCTTTGCCAGGTCCGCGTCAGTCCGCACCAGGAGCGTCGGGATTGAAGCCTGGCGGGCAACGCTATCGGCGACGCTGCCAAAGAGCGCCCGCCCAGCGGTTCCCCGGCCCTGCGTGGTCATGACAATCAAGTCCGCGTCGGTCGCCGCGGCAATGATCTCCGCGACTGGGTTGCCCACGCGGAAGGCACCTTCAACCGTCCTCGCCTCGCGGCGAAGCGGCTGCCCAACGTGCTCGAGATAGGCCGTGGCCTCGTCCGCGCGCGCTTGCTGCCAGGCTTTCCACAAGTCCGGATCCGCTCGAATCGGTCCAGCGATCTTCGGCTGTACGTGCAGGAGATGCAATCGATGAAACGGGAGCAGATCCGCATAGGCGAGGGCGGCTTCAGCCGTCTCGGATCCATCGAGGGGAATCAGGATTCGCTCGAACACGCCTCACTCCTTCGTGCCTGTTCGGGACGGTGCGCGTCAACAGTGGCAAGACGATGGAGTCTCAGGCTGACAAAGGGGACGAAGCGCAAGCCAGCGACCGTTCACGGCAACCGTTCGCCGTCACGGGCCGGGCCCCGGAAGCGAGTCACCTGGGCGAAGGAGCGCTCGACCACCCAGCGTCGCCGCGGGCAACTGGCACGTGAGGTTCACCGTCATCAGTGTCAGATGCAAACGACTCGATTGAGCCAGGTCGAAGTGTACATCCTTGCCCCGAGGAGCCTGAACTGCACGCCAGATCCACGATTCGCCGCGGAAACCTCGACATCCGCTGATGCAAACCGCGGCACGATCGACTCTTCCTGTTCTTTCGACGCGGGAGTTTTCAGCTCCCCGGCGAGAAGAGCGACTGATGGCCTCTGTCGGTCCACCTCATGGCCGCACTGGCGACTTCAGTGCCCCGCCCAATCCTTGCGGCGAAGATCTCTCTCCAGCCAGATTCCTTGCAGCCGTGTCATCCACCGGTCAGCGCGAAGTAATGCTCGCGCGCTCGGGACCTGTAGCTACCGTACGGGATTGACACTCGCCCTGCCCGGGTGTAGGTTCGGAACCAAGCTGGGCAGGGAGCGGGTTGTTATGCCCGCGTCAGGTCCGGCGCCCCGGGGGAAGCAGGAGGGAAGACATGAAGGCACGCATCGCGTACGCATTCACCGGGACGGTTGCGGGGTTGGCCAGTGTGGCGAACGCCGCGGCCCAGACCCGGATACAGGACAAGTTCTTCGGCACTGGGGAAGAGTTCACCGACACGGCCTCCGCTGGAAACGGCGGCGTGGCGACGGCATCGGCCAATGGCGGCGCCGTCTCCGTTGGCGACATCAACAGCGGCGGCAATGTCTGCAACGCCATCGGCGTTGGCGACACGATCGGTCCGGACCCGGCGGTCTACGGCGGCGATTGCCTGAATACCACCGATATGGCCATCGCGGTCGATGGCGGGACGTCGATCGCCGATGCCTCTGGCGGCAGCTACAACCTCGCCTTCGTCAGCTAGGCCGCCATCGTCATCATCGAGAGAGATCAGGGCTTCTTAGACGAGAAGCCCTGGTTTGCGTGCGCCGCGGCCATTCGTGCCGCTTCCGAGCTAGGGGTAGCGGCAGCGACCCACGCCATCGGCGCCACTGGTGCAGTCCACATTATTGCAGCACTCCGAGGTGTCATTGCACAGTTCGGCGTACGCCTTGCAGGGCGGCGTGGGCGGCGGCCCGGGATTGGGCTGTGGGCCGCACTGACCATTGCTGAAGCAATAGCCGCCACAACAGGCCTGGCAGGGCGCCTGCCCTGCACATCCTGCCGGGCAGGGCCGCGGGTCCCCCTGGCAGCAGCGGCCGCCGAGACAGGCAACCGATGCCTCACAACACGGTTCGCCATCATCGCATCGGTCACCAGTGACGTGGCAGACGTTTGGCGGAGCCGCGCAGACCCCGTTCAGACAACGCAGTGAGCCGCAGCAGTCACAGTCGTTGGCGCATGCCGCCTGCGCGACCAGACAGCAGCGGGTATGACCGCCCGCCGTCGGGCACTGGCTGCGCCCTTTGGTCGGATCGATCGCGGTGCATTGGACGGTTGGGCAGGGCGAAGGGCCATCTGGCGGGCAACTGAACCCATGGGCATCCTTCGAATTGCAGCAGACGTCCGCCGCGTTGCAGATTGTCTGCAGGCCGACGCAGGGTCGCGTGCACCAGCCGTCGTCGTGCGCGACGTGGCCTTCATGGCAGTAGCAATATCCCTTCTTCGGACCTCTGGCCGGCTTGAATGTCCCATTTGAGAGTTTGCAGAGACAACTGGAGCCGGGGCAGCACGGGAGGGGAACCAAGTCTCCCGCGTAGGGCACACTTCTTACCGCTCAGCCCCGACTCTCTCGTGCGGGCGACCCTGCATGCCGTCTGCTCCCGCTCCACCCCGCGTCGATCGGCCTGTTCGCGGCGTCGGCGTTTGCGGGATCTGCCGCGCGCGGCATTGACCACGGCGACATCACGCCCAAGGAGCATGCCCAGCCCGCCGCCCGCGATGAGCCGCACGATTCGCCGGCGTGTGTCAGGCGTGGCGCCGCACCAGCGCGCCAATACGTCAAAGCCCGTGTCATCCATGGTTGCCTCCAAGCGCCGTCTCGGATCCACGCCAGGCTGGTCAAGGGCAGGAAAGCCAGGCCGCGCTCGGAGATGAGGGAAGCGGCACGGGGAGCGCCTGCTGACTCCACGCTATGCCCGCACGCCCCCGGCGCCATGGGGAAAAGTACGCACAGGGCAGGGGGAAAATTACGTATGCGCGGTCTGGTACGGGTTACGCCGCCGCACCCGGCCCCAAGTTCGCGCTACGGCCCTGGTGCTCCGTCGGGAACGCCTCGCCATTCCAGCCGCAGCGGCCTCGCGCTCAGCGCGAACATGATCATCGCCAGTGTGGCGGCAACCGCGGCCACAAGCAGGATCAGCAACATCGGCGCGTAGCCGCCGAGCCAGGTCGCCAGTAATCCGGCCCCGACCGGGGCAATGGCGCGGGCGGCCATCTGCGTCGCCGCCGGGATACCGCTGATGGTCGCGAAGTTCGCCCGGCCATAGCGATCCGCGACCAGCGTCGCCCGCAACAGGGTGGCGCCACCCCGTCCAACACCGAGCAGCGCGACCGCCAGCAGCATGATCGCCATCCCCGCTGGCACGAGAATGAGCGCCAGGGCCAGCGCCTGCAAGGCGAAGACGGCCGCGCCCATAACCGTCTCCGGGATGCGGCGCTCGAGCGCGGTAATGACTATCCGGCCGCCGGTCTGCGCCGCGCCGATCAGCCCGGTGATCACTGTGGCCAACGCCAACGTCTCGCCACGTTCCAGCAGGACCGGGATCAGGTAGAGGCCAATGGCAACCGAGGCCGCCGTGCCGAGAAAGAAGCCCACGTTCAACCACCAGTAGGCAGGGTCGCGCAGAGCATGGCGCAGGGCCGCACCCTCCGGCGGGGGCGGCGAATGGCCAGGCGTTGGGGCGTCGCCATCCGGTTGCAGGCCCAGATCCTCCGGCCGCCGGCGCAGCACCAGCGCATGGGCCGGAATCGTGACGACTCCCAGAAAGACCGCCAGCAGCACCAGCGCCTCGCGCCAGCCAAAGCGCTCGGTCAGCCAGCCGGCAACCGGGAGAAAGATGGTGCTGGCTAGCCCGGCCACGGTGGTCAAAGCCAACATGGCGCGCGATCTGCCGCGCACAAACCAGGTCGAGGCGACGGCGAACGCGGGCTCGTACAGGGTGAGCGCCAGGGACACGCCCATTCCCGCCCAGATCAGGTAGAAAAGCGGCAGGCTCTCCACCCGCGACCAGGCCAGGAGGAGCAGAGTCCCCAGGATCGAGCCCAGCGTCATCGGCAGCCGCGCGCCCGCCCGGTCAAGCCAGCGCCCGACCAGCGGCGAAAGCAGCATGGCGACGACGAGCGCAAGCGAATAGGCCCCGGTGATCGCGGGGACCGGCCAGCCCAACTCGCGTTGCATCGGCACGAGGAAGGCGGAAAAGGCGTAGAAGAGGATGCCCCAGGAGACCGTTTCGGTGAAAGCCAGCGTCCAGACGATCGTCCAGCCGTAGTAACGAGGCCGCCAGCCACGCCTCATGCGCTGGCGGCGTTCTCGTGGAAGGTGAGGTCGATGCCCTCGGCGCTGGCGCCCACATCCCAACGTCCCGGCGCGAACCGGCCCGGCACGCCCAGCCGCGCCAGCAACGCCGCCGGGTCGAGCAGCAGGGCTCTGTTATTCGCGGGGTCGCGCCGCACCGCGCCGCCGCCACGCTTGACCGCCTCGTCAAGCATGACGTCGAGCGGCGCCCAGGCAGGCACCTCGACATCGGTCAACTCGACGCGCAGTGCCTGCCCGCCTGGCGCGGAAAGGACAAGCCGGGAACCGAGATCGGCGCGGAAGATACTCTTCTCGATGCGCAGCAGAAGATCGATGCCACCTGGGCCGACCGCAATGCTCTTCAGACCGAGGCCGACCGGCGCGCGCCGGTCGGCCTCGTCGACCAGCCCCTGTGCCAACGCTCGCAAACCGGGATCGGTAACGCGCACGCGCAGCCCTTGCACTACCGGCTGAAGGCGCTCACCGCTTCCGCGCTCCAGCGACACGTCAAAATCGGATAGCTGGATATGGGGAGGGAGTTTGCCGGCAGCCGAGTCGCTCAAGAGATCACCTTCCTCAGTCGTCGTCCAACGATCAATGCGTCATAGGCGGACGCGCCCACGCCGCGTGACGGATAGCGTAGCGTCTGGCCGCTCGCCCGCTGCTACGATTCGTGGAACATTGCGGCGGCAGAGGGAGACGGCGCGATGGCTAGACGGCCGCGCGGGAGACCGCGCATCACGAGCAGACTGACCCGGTTGGGCAGTCGGCCGGCACGACGCGAATGAGCGAACCCACGACGACCGGGAACGTCATGCGCCATGGCGGATATCAGTTTGCCTGCCGCAACCGGGAGGAGTTCGCGCGCATCTGCCAGGATGTCTTCGAAGGCCACGAGTACGCGTTTGACACGCGCAACCCGGCGCCGCTGATCATCGACGCGGGCGCGCATGTCGGCGCCGCGACCCACTACTTCAAGCAGCGCTACCCCGGCGCGAGAGTACTCGCCCTCGAAGCCAACCCCATGACCTTCGCGCTCCTGCGCCAGATCATCGCCCAGAACCGCCTGCAGAACGTGCAGGCCATGCACGCCGCGCTGGCGCCGGTGTCCGGAACGATCGCGTTCTACACAACCCCGGACGACAACGAGCCGGGCGCCTGGGGCGATTCGGCCATCCGGCAACTGTGGCATGAGGAAACAGCCACGGCGGTCATCCATGTGCCAGCGGTCACGCTCTCCTCCCTGCTGACCGAACCCGTCGATCTGCTGAAGCTCGACATCGAGGGCATGGAAACGGCAGTGCTGGCCGAAGCCGACGAGCGGCTGCGGCTCGTTCGCGAGGTGATTCTGGAGTTTCACGGCTCGCGCGGCAATCCGGCCAACGCCATCAGGCGGTTGATCGACACATTGCGTGAGGCCGGCCTGACCCCCGAGATCCGCCAGTTTGGACGGCCGGTCACGCTCTCCGCCATCCAGGAGGACGAACCCTACTGGCTCATGGTCCGCGCCAAACGGCTCACCCCCTGGCAGAAGCTGCGCCGGGCAATCGGGGCGGTGGGTGGTCGGTGATGGGCGATGGGTGTCAGGGTATCGGGGTATTAGGAGGATAGAGGGATCGAACGGCGCTTCGCCTCGACCGCTCGACGCCTCGCAACCTCGCCGCATCACGTGCAGACTTTCGACTCCCGGCTTCCGACTCAGCAAGGTATTGACATTTGGACACGGTTAGTGTACGTTCACAGTACGCCGAACGCGGAAGGGTGGCAACACCCGGAAGTGGACGGACGGCAAACGCCGACGGGTCTGGACGCAAGTCCGTATCTGTCGGCGTTTCGCCGTGTACTGGCAGCGGTGGGTGATGGGGTGTCGGGGTGATAGGGAGAACAAAGCATCGTGAGTCCGTTTCCCCAACGACCTCGTCACCCCAACACCCTATGACTCCGTCACCCTCCACCTGGAATCCCGAGCAATATGCCCGCTTCCGGGGCGAACGAGCGCGGCCGTTCTTCGATCTCATGACCCTGGTGCAGCCGCGGCCCGGCATGCGCGTGGTCGATCTCGGCTGCGGTCCCGGCGAGCTGACGAAGGAACTGCACGTCCACCTCGACGCCCGCGAGACGGTCGGCATCGACAATTCGCCGGCCATGCTGGCGAAAGCCGCGCCGTACGCGGGTGAAGGCCTCCGCTTCGAGGCTGGCGACATTGGCGAATTTACCGGCGACGGCGAGATCGACCTCGTCTTTTCGAACGCCGCCCTCCATTGGGTTCCGAATCATCCCGCGCTGCTGAGACGTCTGACCCGCGCGCTGAAGGACAATGGCCAGCTTGCCGTGCAGGTCCCGGATAACGACGCGCATCCCTCCCATGCCACGGCCGTCGCGGTGGCCAGCGAAGAGCCGTTCCGCGAGGTTCTTGGCGGGCATGTCCGGCAATCTCCAGTCCTCGCGCCGGAGGCGTACGCGGCGCTCCTCTATCAGCTCGGCTACCGGCGGCAGGTGGTCCGCCTGCAGGTGTACGGGCACGAGCTGGAATCGCGCGAGGCGGTGGTCGAGTGGGTGCGCGGCAGCGTCCTCACCGACTACGAGCGGCGCATGCCGGCCGAGCTCTGGCCGCGTTTTCTGGAGCGGTACCGGGAGCGCCTCCTACCGCAACTCGCCGAAACGCGGCCGTTCTTCTATCCCTTCCGGCGCATCCTCTTCTGGGCAGCACGCTGACCAACGCGTTTGGCGTATGACCGCGGAAGCACGCAATCCACAGACCTTGAGCGGCGTGAGGCAGCAGCCATCCAGAACCGGTCGGTCCTGGGCCAGGTCGTGCGGACGCCCATGACGGGGCCTTCCGATTCAGTGCGTTGGGCGAATCGCCGACTCTCGCGCCTGAAACCAGGTGACGACATCCTCCCGGCGCAGGCTGAGAATGTGATGGCCCATGATCTGGGCGCGCAACTCGCCCGAGAACGCCGCGTGGCGGATGGTATGAATGCTGATGTCGAGCAGCCGGGCCACCTCGTCCGCGGTGTAGCGCTCGTGGTGCAGCAACTCGAAGGGTGACTCGCGTCGGCGCGTCTCAATGCCGGCTTCCATGCTGGCGCCCCTTTCTGGTTCTGTCCGTGTACAAGATGACCGCGAGCAGACAGGCCAGCGGTCGCCGCCGGCGCGCCGCTCTTCAGGTTTCCATGGGCAAGGGGCGCCCGGCGCTTGTTATTGACGATTCTACAGGAATGTCGAGTCACGGGGTCGTCAGGCCGCCACGCCAGCTTCGCCTGAACCCGGACCGGAACGGTTCATCTCCACGGCGGAGCCTATCCCGGCCCGCCATCGCCGCCCGAACGAAGCATCGCGCTTCCTCGCGACTATCATCGGTCGTACAACGCCGGATGTCCCTGGGAGTTGCTCATTATGGCCACGGCTACCCACATCAGCGAGCAGAAATACCGGGATCTCGCGCTCAACGACCCGGACCATCTCTGGGAGCTCTGGGATGGCGTGCTCGTGGAGAAGCCATTGATGAGCATGAAGCACGATGACGTCGCATTTCATCTCGGATTCCTGCTGCAGAGCCAACTCGATCGTGCCCTTTATCGGGTCAATGTCAATGGCGGCAAGACGCGACGTTCGGCCCGAACTTACTTCATCCCAGACGTGGTAGTCCTCCCTACGGCCCTCGTGCTGCCATTCATGAACGATCCTCGCGCTTTCAATGCCTTTGCCGAACCCCTTCCATTCGTGGCCGAGATCTGGTCGCGCACCACGGGCGACTACGACATTGTGGCCAAGCTGCCCGTCTATCGCGAGCGCGGTGACGCCGAGATATGGTTTATCCATCCGTACGAGCGGACATTGACCACCTGGCGCCGGCAACCAGATGGGAGATACACCGATGAAACGATTCGGGGCGGCGTTGTCCCCGTGGCCTCTCTCCCCGGTGTGGACATCGATCTCGACACGCTTTGGGGCGAGTAGGTTCTCCAGTTCGCCTGGAACAGGGCCACGGGAAGCGGCCGGCAACCGGCCCCGTGGGTTCGGGTGACGAAATCGCTAGTGAACCGCGGGCCGGTACGTCCCGAAGCCCCAGAGATTTCCTTCCAGATCCCTGGCGGTGTAGTCGCGCGAGCCATATCCGGTGTCGCCATGGGCGTAAGACATGCAGCGATGAGGATTCTGTCCAGAGGGAGTACGATTTTTCCGAACGGCGATGCACGTTGAACCGTTCAGGGAGTAGAGCCATGTCAGCCCAGGGCAATCACAACCGATCGCAATTGGCCATCGAAATCGAACAGGGATTGAGACGGCGCATCGAGGCGGCCGCGGCCGAGCAGGGCATGTCTCTCCGAGACTACGTGGTCGCCGCATTGAGGAGCGCTCTGGAGAGGGGCCGCGACGAACGACCCGCAGAGTGCACTCGGGCCTGGAGCCAATTGTCAGCCCCTGCTTTCGAGCGTGACTGGGACTCGGATGCCGATGCCATCTACGATGACCTGGCATAGAGGCGATGTCGTCCTGGTGCCGATTGGCTTTACCGATCAGTCAGGTGCGAAGCTCCGCCCCGCGGTCGTCATCTCCAGTGATCGCTACAATAGCCATTCACCAGACGTGATGATCGCATCAATCACGAGCAATCTCGCGGCAATCCATCATCCAGGCGACCATTTGGTCCAGTTCTGGAAAGAGGCAGGGCTGCTGCTCCCGTCGCTACTACAAGCAAAGATTGCCACGGTCGAGCAGTCGATCGTCAAACGTCGGTTGGGCAGGCTGGCTGTCGACGACCTGGCCACATTTGATCGCGGGTTGCGGGCATCGCTCGGTCTGGACTGAGCCTGACTGCCCCTCCTCCCCGCGTGACAACGCACGCGCATGGATTTGGACTGTACCGACGGCTATGAGATGCGCGGCCGGTACGTCCCGAAGCTCCAGAGATTCCCTTCCAGATCCCGGGCGGTGTATTCGCGCGAGCTGTAATCAGTGTCGGCCAGTGGCCGCAAGATCTCGGCGCCCTCGGCCACGGCGCGCGCATAGTGCTCGTCGAGGCCGTCAAGGGCGACGTAGATGCCCTGCGTGGCGAGCGGCCGGTTCCATGGGTTGTCGAATTCGTCGCTCTTGTGATGCGACGTGGGCATGATGACGCCGTCACCCAGCCGCAGCTCGACATGGGCGTACAAGCCATCAGCGTTCTGCATTACCTCCAGCGGCGCGAAACTGAAGACGCGGCAGAGCCAGTCGATGGCCGCGCCCAGATCGGCGTAGCCGACAATCGGGTGCATCGTGACGTTGCTGACACGGGCTGGGGCGGCTGTCGTGGCGGATTGTGTACTCGCACTCATGGTGGTCCTCCTGATTCTCGAAATGCCTGATCGAGGCGTCGAGGGCCACCATACGCTCCCGCACATCCGTTCGTCTTGGAGAAAATTGCTCCCCGCATTCAGGACGCATCGAATGCGGCAACCAGGCGGCGCGGAGCGCGCACGCGCCAGGCTTCGGCCAACACCTCGCGCAGCTCGGTGATGTCGATCTCCGGCAGCCGCACGAGAACCGATGGATGCCCGTCGTAGTGCGGCAGCGTAAAGTAGATTTCCGGCCGCGTGGTCATGTATGCCTCTTTCTCGCCCTCGTCCGCGCACCAGACGACGAGAACGTCGCCCTCGGGGCGGAGGCGGGCGAACGCCTTGTCCCGAACCCGAAATCCTGGCGTGCCATAGAGCGGCCCCTCGCTTGTCTCCGGGAAGGAAAGCGCGATACGCCGCACGTCGTCGATCGTGGCCATGCATCCCTCGTCCACTGGGCCGGCTCGCCCCGTCTCCCATGCCTTGCGCGGGATAGTCGAGGATAGCTGGTCACGGGGTGACGGTATTGGAGAAAATCGACCCGTCGTCCTGGGGCGTGACATGGAAGCGGGCCGACGCCCGGGCGTACGTCGGGCCGTTTTTCTAGGCCCCAATCCGGCCGATGTAGCGCTCGGCGGAACGGCGCACCGCGGCCTTCGCATCCGTTGCCACCACGCTCTCGGGCCAGCCGCCATAGAGCCGGTCGAAGGCATGGGGCGCGATGGCATCGACGATGCGGCGTACAGCCGCGGCATCGAGCGGGATGAGGTTCGGATAGCTGTACATGAAGCTGACCCAACGCCGGTCGGCGACGACCTGAATGGTGTCGCCAGTCAGCAGGGCGCCTCTGCCGTCCGCGCCATCCGGCCAGTGCACGACGCAACTTCCCGGGAAATGCCCGCCGCAGCGAATCAGGGTCAGGCCGCTCCCCGGCAGCGGGTCGGCCGTCTCTCCCTCCCAGTAACAGATCGCGTCATCTGGCCGCATGACCCATTGGCGATCGTCGGCATGGATGTAGATGGGGACGCCGCCAAATGCCTGGCTCCAGGCGGCCATGCTGGTAAAGAAGTGCGGATGGGAAATCGCGATGGCTGCCAGGCCGCCTCGCCGTTCGACGTCGGTCACCGTCTCGTCGTCGATGAGGCTGATGCAGTTCCAGAGCAGGTTGCCGGCGGGCGTTTCGATCAGGTGCGCCTGCTGGCCAATGGCGATCTTCGGCTCGCTGATGATGCCGGTCAACCCAGGCTCCACGGATTGGACCACATTGTGGTGATCGCGGCGGAGATCCTCGAGCGTCGCCCAGCGCTGTCCCTGAAATCCCACATACTGGCGCTCGTCTTCACAGACCGGGCAAGTAGCTGGCGGACCATCCGTGGCCGCAAACTGCGCGCCGCAGGTCACGCAAATCCAGTTCTCCATGCGCCCTCCTATCGGCTGTTAGCCCGCCGTAAAGCCATGACCTGGCCCCAGGCTGCGCCGGGCAAGCCCCTCCGGCGTGTCTCCGGCGAAGCGCTGAAACTCGTTGATCAGGTGCGCCTGATCGTAGAACCCGTGCCGAGAGGCGATGATGTCCCAATCGTCGCGGGCGCCAGCGGCGATCTCGGCAGCGGCCCGCTGGAAGCGAAGCAGCCGCGCCGCCTGCTTGGGCGGCATGCCAATCTGCTCGCGGAAACGCGCGATCAGCCGCTTCGGGCTCCAGCCCAATTCGTCTCGAAGAACCGCGATCGGTACTTGCCCTCCAGACCGCGCGAGTTGCCGCCAGGCCCAGACGATCTCCGGCGACGGCCCCCGCGAGCCCGTCAGCGCGTTGTTCAGCGCGGCATCGAGCTTGTCGAACCGGGCGTCCCACCCGGCCTCAACCTCCAGGCGGCGGGTCAGATCACCGGCCCATCCCTCGCAAAGCTCGTCGAAGGTGATGGACCGATTGACCAGCGCGTCCATCGGCTGCCCGAAGAGGCGAAAGGCGCTCAGGGGTGAGAGGCGCAGCTCGATGCCAGACTGGCTGCCCGCGGTTTCGGTCACCGCGCAGGTGTCGTGCAACCCGGCCACAAAGCCGCTGCCCGTTGGCACGATACACGGGAGGTTTCCCGGTTGCTCAACCGCAAGCGGCGCGCCGAGATTGATGATGACGATAATGTCCGCCGACGGCAGCTCGCGCCGGCGCAGCGGCTCGCCGGTCTGTTCGACGTAACCCCAATAGTCGCGGGCGATGCAACGGACCGGCGCGGCGGCGCTTCGATGCACAAGCTCC
>CAYSXO010000072.1:13854-15711 GCA_964434995.1 uncultured Sphaerobacteraceae bacterium | reverse complement strand
CCGCGAAGCCGTCACCGCGTGCCACGACCGGAAGAGTCGGCGTTCTCACCCGGTTGACGTGCGGGTCGACAACGATAGGGGAGAGCGAGGCAAAGACCGCACGTGGCCGCGTCACGCGGCGTGGCCTTGTCTCTCTGGCACGATGGCCGCGTTTGTGGTCATGGTTCGCGCCTCGCTGGAAACAATCGCTTTGGAAGCGCCGGGCGATTCCCGGCGCCTGAGCGCCCGGTCGTCTCGCGTGCATTGTCCGCCTTCGCCATGGGCCGATGGTAGCATCGGGAAGAAATCGACTGGGTGGAGATGAATGGCAATGGATTCAGTCTGTGTCTTTTGCGGCTCGCGCGACGGAAATGACCCTGCCTACCTTGAAGCAGCCCGCGAAACAGGCGCGGCGATTGCGCGGCGAGGTTGGCGTCTGGTGTTTGGCGGCGGCCAGGTCGGCATCATGGGGGCGGTCGCCGATGCGGCGCTGGCGGAAGGCGGCGAGGTTGTCGGCGTTATCCCCCGAGCACTGCTCGAGCGTGAGGTTGCCCATCCTGGCCTGACCCAATTGCATGTCGTCACCAGCATGCACCGCCGCAAGGCACTGATGTCGAGCCTTTCTGATGGTTTCCTGACCTTGCCCGGAGGGTATGGCACCCTCGAGGAGTTCTTCGAAACGCTGACCTGGGCTCAACTTGGGATTCAGCCCAAACCGTGCGCGTTGCTTGACGTAAAAGCGTTCTGGGATCCCCTGCTGGCAATGCTCAACAAGTTGGTGACCGAGGGGTTCGTGCCCGTTGAACATCTCGATTTGATCCTCAGCGATGCCAATGTGAATGATCTGCTCGACCGCATGGCCTCCTTTGTCCCGCCGGCGAAGATCGAGCCGGTGAACGACGGTTTGCTCGGAAATGGGGAGACGAACGGCCCGCGGCAGGGCGACGGGGTGGAACGCGATGCCACCATGCAGGTGAGGGCCGGCTCGACGCGGACCTAGGACGGCCCAGGCGTTGGCCGGAACCACCCTGGGCGCGCGCTCGTATACTTTGCGGACCAATGGATTCTCTGCCCACCATCGTTGGGGCGCATCGAGGCCAACGCATGCGAAAACTTCTGACAAAAATCTTCGGCGATCCCAATGAGGCATCGCTCAAACCTTTCCAGAACGTGCCAGTTCAGGTCAACGCGCTCGAGCCGGAGATGGAGAAACTGAGCGACCTGGAACTTCGCGAGCTGGCAAATGGCTTTCGTGACCGCCTGGACGATGGTGAATCGCTGGACGATCTCCTGCCGGAGTCGTTCGCCGCCACGCGAGAGGCGGCGCGGCGGTCGCTCGGCCAACGGCACTTCGATGTCCAGCTCGTTGGCGGCGCGGTTCTCCATGCCGGCAAGATTGCTGAAATGCGGACCGGCGAAGGGAAGACACTGACAGCCACGCTCCCGGTAGCGCTCAACGCGCTCAATGGGCGTGGCGTTCACGTGGTGACGGTCAACGACTACCTGGCCAAACGCGACACGCAATGGATGGGACAGGTCTACGACGCTCTCGGGCTGACCGTTGCGTGTATCCAGCACGACTCCGCGTTCCTCTACGACCGCGACTGGGTGGGAGACGACGAACGCCTGGAGCGGCTGCGGCCGGTGACCCGGCGCGAGGCGTACGAAGCCGACATCACGTACGGAACGAATAATGAGTTTGGCTTCGACTATCTGCGCGACAACATGGTTCCGTCGCTCGACCGCATGGTTCAGCGGGATCTGGAGTATGCCATTGTTGACGAGGTCGACAACATCCTGATCGACGAGGCGCGCACGCCGCTGATCATTTCCGGCGCTGCTCAGGAATCCAGCAACTGGTACAGCCGTTTTGCTGAG
>CAYSXO010000072.1:0-13844 GCA_964434995.1 uncultured Sphaerobacteraceae bacterium | reverse complement strand
CGCCGTTGATCATTTCCGGCCAGGCCGAGCAGGCGACCGACCGCTACTACCAGTTTGCCCAGATTGTGAAGCAGTTGCGCGAGCAACGCGACTATGAGGTCGATCTGAAGCACAAGTCCGTTGCGCTTACGGAAGATGGGATCGACCGGGTCGAGCGCTTGATGGAATTGGCGCCTGGAGAGAGCATTTACGACGAGCGCTACATCGAGCTGACGCACTACCTGGAACAGGCGCTCAAGGCCCATGCGACCTTCCAGCGCGACAAGGACTACATCGTCCGCGACGGCGAAGTCATCATCGTCGACGAGTTCACGGGCCGCATGATGATTGGCCGTCGCTATTCCGAAGGGCTGCATCAGGCCATCGAGGCCAAGGAAGGGGTTCGCGTTCGCCGCCAGAACGTGACGCTGGCGACGATCACGTTCCAGAACTACTTCCGGATGTACACCAAACTCGCCGGCATGACAGGCACGGCCAAGACCGAGGCCGAAGAGTTCCGACGCATTTACAGCCTCGACGTCGCGGTGATTCCGACCAACCGGCCCATGATCCGCGACGATCGGGGCGATCTCGTCTACAAGAACGAGCGCGGCAAGTTTCGGGCGGTCATCGAGGATATCAAGGAAAAGCGCGCCCAGAATCGCCCGATCCTGGTGGGGACGACGTCGATCGAGACATCCGAGCGGCTTTCCGAGCAATTGACCCGGGAAGGTATTCCGCACCAGGTGCTGAACGCCAAGCAACACGAACGCGAGGCGGCCATCGTCGCCGAAGCTGGCCAGCCACAGGCGGTGACGATCGCAACGAACATGGCCGGGCGCGGGACCGACATCAAGCTCGGACCAGGGGTCACCGAGGCGGGTGGGCTGCATATCATCGGCACGGAGCGGCACGAGGCGCGGCGCATTGACAATCAGCTCCGCGGCCGCGCCGGCCGCCAGGGCGACCCCGGTTCGTCGCAGTTCTATGTTTCACTCGAAGATGAATTGATGAGGCGCTTCGGCTCCGAGCGAATCTCCAACATGATGGAAAAGCTCGGCATGGAGGAAGACGTGCCCATTGAGCACGGCGTCATCTCCAAGTCGATCGAAAACGCGCAGGTCAAGGTCGAGGGCCACAACTTCGATTTGCGCAAGCACGTCGTGCAGTACGACGACATCATGAACAAGCATCGCGAGGTTATTTACGCCGACCGTCGCCAGCTCGTGCAGGGCGAGGATATCCAGGACCGTGTCTGGGAGATGGTCGAGCGGGAGATCGAAAAGATCGTCAGCGCCAACATCGGTGAGAGCCGAGATATGGAGCGCGACGACGACCGCATCTTCGAGACCTATTCTGGCCTTGTCCCCATGACCACGCTCACCATCGACGACATCGCCGGTCTGGACCGGGAGGCGATGACCGAGTTGCTCATCGAAGACGCGGACGAGGGCTACGGCGCCGTCGAGGCGCGCTTCGGGCCGGAGGTGATGCGGAAGGTCGAGCGGCACGTCATGCTGACGATCATCGACAAGCTCTGGGTCGAGCATCTGACGGCAATGGACGAGCTGCGCGAGGGGGTCGGCCTGCAGGCCTATGCCCAGAAGGATCCGCTGGCGGTCTACAAGACGCAGGGCTATGACTACTTCCAGCAACTTCTCGCGAACATTCAGCACGATGTGGTTCACACCATGTTCCGGGTGCAACCGGCGGTGGCCCAGCAACCGGTGCGCACGCAGGTCACCGCGGAGTCGGATCAGGCGCCTGTCGCCGCTGGCGAGCAGACGAATAGTGCTCCCGCGGCCCGCAAGTCTCGCAAGATCGGTGTCAACGAACCGTGCCCCTGCGGCAGTGGCAAGAAGTTCAAGCACTGCCACGGCGCGAGAGTCAAGGGCGCGCTTGTCTAGGCAAGACGTTAGCGCGAGATCGGAGACGGCCGGCCAGCATTGCGCCGGCCTCTCCGCGCGGTTGCCACCAGGGCGCGATCATCGTCCGTTCGCCGCGCCGGCGATGAAGCAGGTCAGTGTTCCGGGTGGCCCTCGTCGCTCGGCTCGCGAATGAGGAGGACCGGAACTTCGGAGCGGCGCACGATCGACTCCGCGACGCTCCCCATGAACCAGCGCTCGAGTCCCCCTCGCCCATGAGTGGCCATGACCACCAGATCTCCAGGTCGCGTTGCAGCCAGCACCTCCTGCGCGGCGGGACCCTGGCGGATTTCGAAAGTGACCGGGAGACCTCGGCCCGCGAGGTCGCGTTTGAGGCGTTCGCCATAGTCGTGCGCCGCGTCCTGTTCATCGTCGACAAGAATCTGGTAGGTGAGGGCGTCGATGTATGGAGCGACAGCCGCGGCGGCTCCCATGCCGCTCAAATCAACGACACGCACAATGTGCATGGGAACGCTGATGATGCGCGCTAGTGATTCCGCCTCGGCAAGCGCGCGCTCCGCCTGCCGCGAGCCGTCCAGAGGCACGACGATACGCTGATACACGAGATATTCCTTCCTGCTCCAGCGCCCGAACGGGCGAGGCAGCCACGCCATGCGGCGACGAAAGCGATGCCGGATGGAGCGGCCGACCCCCGCGAGGTCGCGGCACTCCAGAGTTCCGAAATAGCCGCGGTGGGGATTAGAAAGCCGCCGGGCTCGCCGGGAACGTAGCCGAGGACTTCCTCGCCTCGCCGGTACCGGTTAATCCCGCGGCTGGCGCCGCCGTGCGGGCTGATGGCATCAGGGAGAGAAGAAGGGGGATCAGGCAATACTGGATGCCAGTAGGCGTTGAGCCTTCGCGCGACGAAGATGAGATACCCTGCCGCGAGCGAGCGGGCCGCATCGTTATGCGGAGGTTGCCCCTGAAGAGGAGCGCGAGCGAACGATTCTGATCCGGACATGATGCATGCACTCGCAAGTCGGCGATCCCGTTTGTCCTGTGCCCATCATGCGACCGTCGTTCGGGACGCGCACCATGACGAGAGGTAGTCTCGTCGCCTACCTGAATGGGTGAGCCGGGCTGCCTGAAGTTCACGATGATCGCCTGGAGCGCCTATTGGCGGCGCAGGACATCCAGCGAGCGTTCGATGGCGGCGATGGCGCGTTCGTACGCGAAGACCAGGGCAACCATCGCGTCAATTCGCCCGGTGAGGTCGACCACCGTATCGAGATCACGCGGCCGCTCTCGCGCGGCGAGCAGTGCCTCGCGCAAGGTCGAGAGATTGTCGACGTCAATTGCTCCGGGCGGCGTCACGGCAACTTCGAGTTCCGAAATCACCCCGCCAAGATCGAGTGCGTTGGCGTCGCCCATGCTGGCGATGATCCCGCGCAGTTCATCGAGGAGACGTGCCGCGCGCTCCTGCTGGCCGGGGATTTGCTCACTGCCAGGAGTGGTTTCTTCAACGGGAAGATCGTCTGGTTCGCCGGCAACGGCAATGCCATTCTCCAGGCGCCTGGCAGCCGTTTCACTGACAGCCTGCATTTCGGCGACCTGCTGGCCGGGCCATGTCGAGCCGGATTGCGGCGACCAGATGCTGGCGGCCTCTTCTTCCTCGTAACCTTCGTTCTCTGCCAGTTCGGCCGCGCCCGCGTTGAGAGTGGCGGCCCCGGACTCCCACCCCGTTTCCATTGCGCGCTCGTCTGCCTGGGGCGGCGCTGGCCAGCCGCCACTCTCGAGCGCGGTGGTCTCGCCACCGTCGACGTTCGCGGTGGGTTCGGCGTTCACTGACGTGGCAACGACCGAGACGCCCACGTCGTCCACGATTCGATAGCCGCAAACCGTGCAGAAGCGTGCCCCGGCTCGACTCATCTGACCGCAGTATGGACAGCGCTCCATCGCGTTCCTCGACTCCCTTTCAAGGCCCAAGCGAGTGATAGGAGTGTCCGGGCCAGAATGCTCCCAGGGCATGGTACCGCGAGTGAGGGCGGCCGATTTGCACGGTTGGGGCACGCGGAGTGGCCCGGATTTCGTTGCGCTGCGACAATCGCGTGCAACATTGCGGAAATGCCGTCCAGGACGGCCATGGCACAGGAATTGGCGAGTGAGCACCGGCGAAGGGAGCACCGAAGGGTGAGCGACCTGCTGAACGACAAGACGCCCATGAAGGCGCGCTATATCCGTCCCGGACAGGGGCAGGCAGTCGAGATAAAGACAGGAGAGTTGCTGCAAATCCAGACAGTGCGCGGGAAACAGGTCGCCGATTTCGTGGCGTTCAGTCTTGGCGACACGGGAGAGTTCGTATCAACGGCCGCGACTCGCGCGACGAATCTGAATATCATCCCGCAGGTCGGAATGACGTTGTACTCGAACCGGCGGCAGCCGATGTTCGAGATCATCGAGGATACGGTTGGCCGTCACGACATGCTCTTCGCTGCCTGCGATCCAGTTCGCTACGAAAAGCTTGGTGTACCGGGTCACCCGAGTTGCAGAGAAGCGCTCACGGACGCGCTCGGCGCATACGGCGTTGGCTACGACCGAATCCCCGATCCAATCAACTGGTTCATGAGCGTCTCCATTCTGCAACGAGGTGAAATGGAGGTGCGCGAGCCGCTGGCAGAGGAAGGGGACTATGTCCTCCTGCGTGCCCTGAAGGATACGATCGCGGCGGTCTCTGCCTGCCCGCAGGATCACGGCCCGACGAACGCGGGAAATCCGACGGAGCTGCGGCTTACGGTCTATCGCGATGCCCCGTTGCCCGATTTGGGAGCGGCCGATGAGGGCGAGGCGGCAAAGGCATCAGCGGCCAACCGGCTCGCTCTCGCGCCGCGCCCGGCGCGGCTGCGCGATACCGCCGAGGCGACCGTGGTGCGCGTGGAGTAAGACGGGCTCCGGGCATGGCGGTGGAAAGTGGGTGTCGCCGCTGGGGCAGACGAGCCTCGCGGAACCAGGCAGCCGGGTGGAAGCGCCATGCATGCTGCTGAAATGTGTTTCCCGGTGTTGCCCATTCAGCGAGTCGTGGTGCGGATAGGCGGTCAACGCCGGAACACAACAGCCGAAGTCCCAATGCGTCCGGCTTGGGCCCTCGATGAAGCAGACGGAAGCGCCGGCAACCGTGACAACGGCTATCGGCGCTTCCAGCTTCTGGCGAGCGGTGTTCGGCAGGCGATTGCGCCCGGCCGTAACTCGGTATGCCGAGGGTCGCCAATTCGGCTCGCCGCGGCAAGTGAACCTCGGCGGGATCGCGTTGGAGCGCGACTACCGATCCGCCGCCCGCCACGCGCAAACCGGGGCGAGCCGGCGTTCGTCCG
This sequence comes from uncultured Sphaerobacteraceae bacterium, assembly GCA_964434995.1. Lineage (GTDB taxonomy): Bacteria > Chloroflexota > Chloroflexia > Thermomicrobiales > UBA6265 > JACCXM01. The sequence goes on along the minus strand of CAYSXO010000072.1, from coordinate 8,632 downwards.
GATGACCTGAGGGCAGGTCAGACGAGTTCCCGAGTGAACGTCCCCCACGGGTTCAAGAGGAGATCCGCAGGCAGGGATGCGAGGCGGATTCCATTCCCTTCCCTGCCCCCATGGTCTGGGCCGCTCCACCCAAGCACGTACACCCTAGCGGAGTCTTGGTCCAGAGTCAACACCTCGTGCAACTCGACGGTTATTTCACAGTCCAGAAAACTTCGGTTAACGTTCCTTCATCTTCCCGGGTCGCGTAGGCGCGGAGTGCTTCGCTGATATCTTCGCGGCTCGTTCCGATGCCGACGTAATTCCTGAAGATCGTCTCGAGTTGCGAAGGGTAGGAGAAGATCGCGTCGACCTTCGTCTCCCAGGCGCTTCCCGCCGGCACCCTGGCGGCAGGCTCAATTTCCCGGGAGCGCCTGATGGCCGCCAGGCGTTGCTCGACCGTGCCCGGCTTGAGCGCATAGGGAATGTCCTCATAGAACCAGACATCCCAGCCAGCCCTGGCCATCTGAACGCCGGCCTCGAAGACAAGCTGATGGTCGACATGATTGCCGATGGCCAGGGGGGCGTAGAGGCGCAGCTCGCCAGTTGGTTCTGCAGGTAGGCGAATCGCGGCGGCGATCAGCGTGGGAAGATCGTGCTCGCTGCAGTTTGGCTCGCCAAAGAGATCCTCGTCGGAGAGATAGTAGTCGCCACGATAGATCGCATCGCGAAAGGGAAGGACCCGGTGCGCTGCGCCAAGCAGGGCAGATGCCGCGCTCTCCTCGGCCTGGCGGCTGGCGATCACCTCGCTCGCGGTGAAGCCCCATCCCTCGTGCATCGCCTGGGCAAACGGAGAGAGCGGCCTGGCGGCATCAGGCTCCGATCCGAAGATGATCAGGGTTTCCGGCGTCAAGCCGTGGTCCGCGAGGGTCCGCACCGTGCCGCCCGCCGACAGAGCGATGTCATCGTAGTGCGGCGACAGGAACAGGTGCCGGCTCGGCCTGGCCAGTTCCGGGGAACGGTCGCGCGGGTCTGGCATTGCTTGCTGCCTCCTCTTGTCGTGCCGCTATAGCTGTTCGGGGGCTCGCGCGCCGCGAACCCGGTCGTCGCCGACGCGCCGGGTGTACTTCAGTCGGTCCATATGTTCCAGCGCGGCCTGGGCATACTTGCGGCTCGTCTCGAAGTGATCGCGAAATTCCGACAGGGTCAGCGCTCCATGATCGTCGATATGGACGAGCACGCGCCTGACCAGGTCCTGCCAGGCCTCTGGGGCAAAGTAGACGCCGTCGGCTGCTTTGATCACGTCGCCAAGCCGCTCCAGGACCGCCAGGATCTCGGCATCGACGTCGTGCTCGTGCGGTCCGGGAGGGGACGTTGGCCGCGCGCGCATCGCCGCGATCCAGGCGTCGGCGCGTTGGCGGCGAATCGGGTCGAGCGTCATGCGGAAGCCGGGAAGGCGCAGCGTCGCACCTTCATCGATGAGGAGACCCGCCGCGGCGGCGGTGGCGACGAGATCGTCGAACAGGCGCGGGCGGGGAATGGCCAGGCGGCTCCGCGCCTCTTCTCGAGCCATGCCGGGCCGCAGCGGTTGGCTGTCATGGAATGCCTGAAGCGCCGACGTGAGGCGCTCGGTCAATGAGGCCAACGACGTGGCGGACACGGCGTGATCGCTCGCGGAAGGACTCGATGACCGCGCGCCGAGAATCACCGCATCGCCTTCGCTGACGAGCTGTGCCAGCGCCGCATCGACCTCGTCCGGAGCGAGCCCTGCCGTGCTGGTGCGAAGATCACGAATTTCCACGGGCGCCAGCTCCAGCCGTTGCAACACGATTTCGTCCGGGCTGCCGGCGGCCATCGTTTCCAGAGCGGCCAGCGTCTCGGGTCGGAACCGCCTGTGCCGCGGCGGGTTGGGGTCAATGACTTCGCCGCCGCCAATCGTCTCGCTCGGTGACGCGCGGCGCACGATGAAGCGGTCGTGTTTCAGGACCGCGAGCGGCTCGCGAAATCGGAGTTGCACCCAGGCGCTCTCACCCGGTTCCAGGCGCTCGCGATCGAGCAGCGTCAAGCGGGCCGGCAGTTCGCTCGCGCCGGCGAAGACGTCGATCTCGTCATTCTGCTTCAAGACAACTGGCGCGCTGGCCAGAAGGCGCAGACGGACATCGAGGCGCTGGGCAGGTTTCATCAGCCCCGGCTGAGCCAGGACGTCTCCACGCCGGATCTCGGACGTCGCAATGCCCGAGAGGTTGACAGCCGTACGGCTCCCCGGCCGCGCGTGAGCTACTTTCTTCTGATGGCTTTGCAAGCCCCGAACGCGCACCTTCCGCTCGTGCGGGAAGAGCTGAAGTTCGTCGCCAACAGCGAGTTCGCCACCGGAGAGCGTGCCGGTAACGACCGTGCCAAATCCCGCGATGCTGAAAACGCGGTCGACGGGGAGCCGTGCCGCGCCGGCATGCGCCTTCTCCGGCGCTGCGGAGAGGACGCTGGTGATCACGTCGAGTAGGTGGGGCAGTCCGTCGCCGGTTAGCGCGGAGACTGCCACGATCGGGGCGTTTGACAGCGTGGTTGGCGCCATGCGCTCGCGAATCTCTTCACGCACCAGATCGAGCCATTCGTCGTCGACCGTATCGCGCTTGGTCAAGGCGACAATGCCACGGTCGATGCCGAGCAAATCGAGGATGGCGAGGTGCTCGATGGTCTGCGGCATGGGGCCTTCGTCAGCGGCGACGACCAGCAATGCAGCATCGATGCCGCCGACACCGGCCAGCATGTTCTTGATGAAGCGCTCGTGTCCGGGAACGTCGACGATGCTGACCGATTGGCCGCCGGGGAGGGTCAGCCAGGCGAATCCCAGATCGATCGTCATCTCCCGCGCCTTTTCTTCCGCGAGGCGGTCGGGGTCGATGCCGGTCAGGGCCTTGACCAGCGTCGATTTGCCATGATCGACATGTCCTGCCGTGCCGAGAACGAAGGGTCGGCCTGCCACGTCGTTGGGAGCACTGTTTCCGGGCGCTGATGTTGCCATTCGCTCAGATGTCCGTGAGGCGGCGATGCCGTGCGCGCGTTCGGGCGTCCTGACGAGCCAGCCAGCAGGTTATGACGCATGCGGGGCTGGCGACAAGGATTCGCACAGCAACGTGCCATCGAACCAGCCGCCGCCGACTTCGACCGTAAACCCGCTAACCTCGATCCGGCCTACCTGGTGGTCTTTCAGCGAGGCCCGCGCGAAAAGCGTGCTGGGACGACCAACTTCCACACCCTGGGTGATCGAGATTTCGGTATCCCAGGGGATGAGCCCGTGGCGGGCCAGATGCAGCGCCAGCGGGCCAGCAGCGGAACCGGTGGCGGGATCCTCGGGAACGCCGACTGCCGGGGCAAACATGCGGATCTTCCAGGTGAGATCCGCCCCGGCGAAGACGTTGCAGCCGACAAAACGAACGCCTGGACCTCGTGCAATCTCGGCGATCGCGCCAAGATCGGGCGTCAGCGCGGCAACGGCATCTGGGTCGTCGAGCATGACATACACATGGGGGATGCCGTTGTCGTAGACCGTGATCGGCAGGAGCGAGCGCGTCACCCCAAGGGCATGGAGAAGCGGTTCTGGCTCGGCAAAGGCGACGATGCTCGGGATCGGCTGCTGCATTGTCCCACGCGACCGCGGGCCACTGGCCGCTGCGATGGCCACGGGGACATCCCCCCGCCCCGTTTCGAGCACGACCTGTTCCTTGCCCAGCCTTCGGGCAAGGAGCGCTGCCGTGCCCAGGGTAGGGTGCCCGGCGAACGGAACTTCGCTCGTCGGGGTAAAGATTCGCATGCGGGCGTCGCCGCCCGCATCAGGCGGGTAGAGATAGACCGTCTCGGAGAAGCCGATCTCGCGCGCCAGCGGCTGCAGGAGCGCATCGGGAATGCACGACGCCTCCGCGAAAACGGCGAGCTGGTTGCCCTGAAGCGGGCGATCGGTAAAGACATCCAGAATCTGGTAAGCCCATGTATCCATGGGATCGATTTTACGATCTTACGCCGGGTGCGGGACAGTCTCCACCGTGGCCGCGGCCGGGCCCTCCGTACCCGCCAGCTCGAGCATGGTGATTGTCTGATCGCGGTCGCAGAGCGCGCTGTCGGGGTTGGGGTGCGCCTCAAGAATCAGGCCGTCGGCGCCAGCGGCAAGGCCGGCCAGCGCCATTCGGCTTACCAGAGAACGGCGGCCGGTGCCGTGGCTGGGGTCGACGATGATCGGGAGATGCGACAGCTCCTTCACCAGTGGGACGGCGGTCAGATCGAGGGTGAAGCGCGTGGCCGTATCGAAGCCACGAATGCCACGCTCGCAGAGCACGACGTCCGGGTTGCCGTGCGCCATCACATATTCGGCGCTCATGAGCCACTCCTCGATCGTTGCGGAGAAGCCACGCTTGAGGAGAACGGGCTTGTTGGCCTGGCCGAGACGGCGGAGGAGGGGGTAGTTGGCCATGTTGCGCGCGCCGAGTTGCAACATGTCCGCATACCTCGAGACAAGCTCGACCTGGTCCGGTTCCATGACCTCGGTGACGACCGGCAATCCAGTCGCCTCGCGCGCTTCCGCGAGGTAGCGCAGGCCGTCCTCGCCGAGTCCCTGGAACGAGTACGGGGAGGTGCGTGGCTTGTACGCGCCTCCCCGCAGCATGTCGGCGCCAGCGGCCTTCGCCGCAATGGCCGCTTCCAGTAGCGACTCGCGGCTCTCGATGACGCACGGTCCGCCGATGACTACTGGCCGACCGCCGCCGATGCGCACGTTGCCGACCTTGACCACCGTTGGCGAGTGTGGCCGGCCCTCGCGGCTGGCGAGCATGTAGGGGCGGTGCTTCTCCAGGATGGCGCTGATGCCGGGAAGGCTGGCGACTGTCACGCTGCCGGCGATGCCAACGACCGCGCCGCCATGACCGTCATCGTAGGTGCGCGCCTCGTGGCCAGCCGCACTGGCGGCGGCCAGGATGGTTTGGATAGTCGTTACCGGCGCTTCGGCTGTTACTGTGACGATCATGGGACGACCCCTTCCTGTTCTTCGCACTCGCCAGAACCGGCGCATTCTGGACAACAAAAAGACCGAGGCATTGGCCTCGGCCCGGCGCTGCTGGTTCCTGGATCAGTGGACGATTAGCGGGTCACCGCCTCTCGTCCCGCCAGCAGCGCCGGGGGAAAGTAGCCAAAATAGACATAGCCATACCAGCAGGCTGCAGCGGGCCCGCGGCGGTGCATCGTCTCAATTGGCGTCCCAGCGCTTCTGTGCATGGCGGCACGGTAGCGCCGTCTGGATCATCTGTCAAGTGGGACGAGATGACCCGGAATCTGTCCCCGGCCGGCGTGCCAATCGAAACTGCCCGGAGTTCGTGCTCTGGACCCGCCGCCACATCGGCACTTCGAAGTATCGTGGCGATCGTATGGATTCCGTGGGCGCACGCGGAGTTCCCGTGGCGCCGCATCGAGACTGTCGAGGGAGAAGCGAGCAATGGCCCTGGCAACGATTCCCGGGTTTCCGCGTATTGGGCGACGGCGCGAGTTGAAGCGCGCGCTGGAGGGCTATTGGGCTGGCAAGCGCGGAGCAACTGAGCTCGCGGAGATCGGCGCGACGATCCGCAAGAGCAATTGGTCAGCTCAGATGGACGCTGGGATCGACCTTGTCCCGGTCAACGACTTCTCCCTTTACGACGCGATGCTCGACACCACGGCGATGGCCGGCGCCGTGCCGAAGCGGTTCGGATGGCGCGGCGGGGGCGTCGGACTCGATGATTACTTCGCCATGGCACGCGGGAGCCTGGGGGAAACGCCCGCGCCAGCGATGGACATGACCAAATGGTTCGATACCAATTATCACTACCTCGTTCCCGAACTCGCCGCGGGTCAGCAGTTCACGCTCTCCACGGACAAGCCGTTCGTCGAACTGGATGAGGCGCGGGCGGCCGGCGTTCCGGCCAAACCCGTCCTGATCGGCCCAGTCACGTATCTGCTGCTCGGCAGAGTCAGGGATGGCGAGGTTGGGCCGCTTTCGCTGCTCGACGCGCTCCTGCCCGTCTACACCGAGGTCATCGCCCGGCTCGCTGCCGGCGGCGCGGAATGGATCCAGCTCGACGAGCCAGCGCTGGTGCTCGATCGCACCCCGGAGGAACTCGCGGCGGTCAACCATGCCTACGCCGCGCTGAACGAGGCAAAAGGCGCCGCCAAGCTCCTTGTGCAGACCGCATATGGGCACGTTGGTGAGGCCTACCAGACTCTCGTGGCGCTGCCTGTTGATGGCATCGGCCTCGATCTCTCCGAACGTGGGCGAGGAAACCTCGACCTGATAGACCAGCACGGATTCCCGAACGGGAAATGGCTGGCCGCTGGGGTCGTCGATGGGCGCAACATCTGGACCAATGATCTTGCGGCATCGTTCGGGCTGCTTCGCCGGGTCATGCGCCACGTGCCATCGCGGCGGCTCATGGTATCTGCCTCCTGCTCCCTTTTGCACGTTCCCTACGACACGCGAATGGAGAGCGGGTTGCCACCGGAGATCGTGCCCTGGCTGGCCTTCGCCGATCAGAAGCTGGCCGAGGTCGTCACGCTGACTCGGGCGGTCAATGAGGGCGAAGCGATAGTCGCGGAGCAGCTCGCTCAGAACCGGGCCGCGATGCAATCGGCCCAGGCGTCTCCGCTGCGCCGAAACGCGGCTGTCCGCCAGCGCCTCGACGGCCTGCCCGCCGACGCCGACCGTCGGGCCCTTCCCTATGCCGAACGCTCTCGGAAGCAGCGCGAGCGATTGCACCTGCCGCCGCTGCCAACCACGACCATCGGCTCGTTCCCGCAGACCGGCGAGATCCGCACCGCGCGCTCGTCCGCCGATACAGGCGAGCTGTCCGAGCGTGACTATGAGACATTTCTGGAGCGCCAGATCTCGGCCGTCATCGCCAGGCAAGAGGCGCTTGGCCTCGATGTGCTGGTCCACGGCGAGCCGGAACGAAACGACATGGTGCAGTACTTTGGCGAGCAACTCGATGGCTTCGCGTTCACGCACCTAGGCTGGGTGCAAAGCTACGGCTCCCGCTGCGTGCGCCCGCCAATCATCTATTGGGATGTGGCTCGCCCGCGTCCAATGACGGTCCGCTGGGCGCGATTTGCCCAGGATCAGACCGAAAAGCCGGTCAAGGGGATGCTGACCGGCCCGGTCACGATTCTCAACTGGTCGTTCGTGCGGGATGACCAACCGCGGGAGGCCACCTGCCGGCAGATCGCGCTCGCCATCCGTGACGAGGTTGCCGATCTCGACGCCGCCGGGATTGCCGTGATCCAGATCGACGAGCCGGCATTGCGAGAGGGTTTGCCATTGCGCCATGCCGACCAGGCCGACTATCTCCGCTGGTCGGTCGCATGCTTCCGCCTTGCCGCGGCCGGTGCGCGGCCGGAGACGCAAGTGCAGACCCATATGTGCTATAGCGAGTTCGGAGAGATCTTCCACGATATCGAGGCGCTGGATGCCGATGTGCTGCTGATCGAACATGCGCGTTCTGGCGAGGAGCTCCTGGAAGTCTTCCGGACCGAGGGCTACGACAAGGGGATCGGTCCCGGAATCTACGACGTCCACTCGCCGCGCGTGCCGGACGTGCCCGAGCTGCGTGGGGCGCTCCGTTCGATCCTATCGGTGCTGCCGGCTGACCAGGTCTGGGTCAATCCCGATTGTGGGCTCAAGACCAGAAAGCCGGAAGAGGTCTGGCCGGCGCTGGAAAACATGGTGGCTGCTGCCAGGGCCGTGAGAGAGGCCGTGGAATAATCGACGGCGGCCCGGCCGCGTCGCCGCGTGGCACAATGGGCTGAGAAGCTGTCACCCGCGTCGCACGCCGTGGAGAATCCCCGTGAACGTCCTCGAAGGTCTTCAGAACATTCGCTATCGGCTCGATGCGCAGGGGGCAGCCCCGGAGACGATGGCGCTGGTCGATTCCATCATTCAGCGGGCAGCGTTGCCGGCGGCCGCGCCCGCCTCCGCGCAATCCTTGCTGCAGCTGACGCGGATGTTGATCCGCACGCCGATAGCAACGGCCAACATAGCGGTCTACAACGATCTGCTTCGCCTCGAAGACGAGCTCCAGTCCGCGGGTCAGCAATACCATGAACGGGTGGCCGCCGACGAAGCGAAGCCGGTTCCAAAGACGAAGAAGCACTACAAGCAGGTCAAGGAGCGCGAGCAGCGAAAGAGCGCGTCCTGATCGGCGCAATGGAGCGGGATTTCGCGCCACTGGCCCAGAGTTGGGAGCCAGGCGCGCGTGTGGAAGGAAGGTTCGTCATGGTTCAGGCGGTTGAGCGAGATCAGGGCCTATTGAATCCGGCGGAGATCATTCCCCGCGTCGTTGGCCGCTATTCTCCGGTGCACGTCGATCATGGGAAGGGCATTTATCTCTGGGATGTGAATGGCGACCGCTACGCGGATTTCACGTCCGGCATCGCGGTCGTTAACACCGGCCACTGCCACCCGCGCGTGGTCGAGGCGATTCAGGAGCAGGCGGCGAAGATCATTCACGCCCAGGCGAATATCCTTGCGCACTCGCCGATGTTGCGCGCGGCCAATCTCCTCACAAAGACCACCGCGCCGAATCTGAACCAAGTCTTCTGGACGAATAGTGGCGCGGAGGCGACGGAGGGCGCAATCAAGCTGGCC
>CAYSXO010000071.1:3863-15715 GCA_964434995.1 uncultured Sphaerobacteraceae bacterium | reverse complement strand
CATCCCGGCAATTGAACCCGCGCCAGAATCGTCAACCACTCGAAATGGCGAGCTTCGCGGCCGGTGCTTTGCCTTCGTCGGCCAGGACATCGTTATCCTGGAGTCGGAGAGCGGGCATCCGGGCGTGCCGAGCTGGGATCATCTTCGCCAGTGGCGACTCACGGCCATTCGCCATCAATATCTTGGCGTGCTCGATGGCGAGCCATGCTGGTCGGCGGAACTTGCCACTGATTCGGCATTGCCGGCTACAGCAAAGCTTACCGGCCTGCGCACGCTCTACGATCTGGTTTCGGACGTCGACTACGCGGTCGCCGGGCGAGCCGTCCAGATCATCGCCTGGGAGAGAGATCATCAATTCTGCGGCCGTTGCGGCGCCCCAACCGAGCGCGTCCCGAGGGAGCGAGCCCGTCGCTGTCCGGCGTGCGGGCTTGTCTCATACCCGCGCATTTCGCCCGCGATCATCGTGCTGATTGAACGCGGACGCGAGATTCTTCTCGCTCGGGGCCATGCGTTTGCCAGTGGGCGGTTTGGCATCGTCGCGGGCTTTGTCGAACCTGGAGAATCGCTCGAGGACGCCGTACGCCGCGAAGTTCGTGAAGAAGTCGGTATTGAGTTGAGGGACGTCGCGTATTTCGGCAGCCAGCCATGGCCGTTTCCCCACGGCATCATGATCGGCTTTCGAGCCCAGCATCTCTTTGGCGAAATCACCATCGACGATACCGAGCTTGCCGAAGCTGGCTGGTACTCGATCGACAACCTGCCAACGATTCCGACGAAGCTCAGTATTGCGCGCCAGCTCATCGACGCCTGGGCCACCGAGCATGGCGTCGCCATCGACCAGCCGTAGTTCGGACCGATTTGCCTGAAACCAATACGGGGTGAGCCCGGTGGCTCACCCCGTATTGATATCGATAGTGCATTTACGCGGGCGATAGCGGTGTCGGCCGCTATCGCGTAGTGCCACGACGCCCGATGTCCAGGCTCCTCTCTCCCATCATGATGGGAGAGAGGCTGAGGGCGAGGGCCCGGCCGCTAGTCCGCGGCGGCCTGGCTCGCCGTGGCTTCCTGAATTGCTCGCCAGACGCGCTCAGGCGTCGCCGGCACATCAACGTGCGTAATACCCCACGGCTCCAATGCATCGACGACCGCGTTGGCAACTGCTGGAGTCGAGCCGATCGTCGCGGCTTCGCCAATGCCCTTCGACCCGAGCGGATTGAGGTACGTCTTCGTTTCCGTGTGATGCGTCTCGAAGATCGGGAAATCAATGGCGCGCGGAATGGCGTAGTCATTCAGCGTGCCGGTGACCAACTCGCCCGATTCGTCGTACACGATCTCTTCCAGCAGCGCCTGGCCAATGCCCTGCGCAACTCCACCGTGGACCTGCCCGCGAACGAGACCCGGGCTGATAATCACGCCGCAGTCATCGACTGAAACAAAGCGCAGAACCTTCACCTCGCCCGTGGCCGGATTGACTTCGACGACCGCAACATGCGTGCCGAACGGGAACGTCTCGTCCTCAGGGCTGAAGAACTCGGTCGCCTCCAGCCCAGCGCCAAACTCCGCCGGCAGCGATCCGCCATAGGACGCGCCCGCGATGTCAACCAGTGTGACGCCCCGATCGGGCACGCCCTTGACCCGGAACGAGCCCTCGGCAATCTCGATGTCGTCGGCGGCGGCTTCAAGGAGATGCGCCGCGATGGAAACTGCCCTGTCACGAACCTTGTCGAGCGCCATCACGACCGCGCCGCCGCCAACCGCCAGTCCACGGCTGCCCATGGTGCCGTTGCCTTGCGGCGTATTCAGCGTATCGCCGTGATTGACCCCAACCACGTCCATCGAGACTCCAAGCCCATCGGCAACAAGCTGGGCAAACGTCGTTTCCTGGCCCTGGCCGTGCGGCGAAATCCCGGTGTAGACGGTGACGTCGCCGTTGGTCTCGACGCGAACGGTCGCGCTTTCAAAGGGGCCGAATCCGCAGATCTCAACGTATGATGCCAGACCAATACCGATGTACCGGCCATTCTGGCGCCCGTCGGCCTGTTCCTTCCGCAACGCATCGTAGTCCGAGACGTTCAGTGCGTAGTTGAGCGCCTTCTCGTAGTCCCCGGTGTCGTACTTCTCTCCCGACGAGGTCGTGTACCCATTTTCGAACGGCGCAACGAAGTTGATGCGGCGAACCTCAGCAGGGTCGAGGCCAGTGGCATCCGCCAGAAGGTCGATTGCGCGCTCGACGTAGTACGCCGCTTCCGGCCGGCCCGCGCCACGGTACGCGCCGAGCGCCATCTTGTTGGTATAGACACTGACAGAGCGGAACTCGAGCGCGGGAATCTCGTAGCAGCCGCAGGACATGCGCCCGGTCAACTCGGCGAGGTCCGTTCCCCGCGGGAAACCGCCCAAATCCTGCACCACGTGCATCTTCAGGCCACGGATACGCCCGTCAGACTCCGCCGCGATTTCGACGTCTGCCCATTGATCGCGGCCATGGTTTGTCGCCAGGAAGTTCTCGCTGCGGGTTTCGATCCACTTCAGCGGCCGCTGCAGCCTGTTCGCCAGCGCGGCGACGATGAAGTCCTCCTGATAGGCGCCAATCTTGACCCCGAAGCCGCCACCAACTTCCGGCGCGACAACGCGGACGCGCGTGGCCGGCAAGCCGAGGGCCTCGGCAACGCTGTTGCGCGTCCAGTGCGGCGCCTGAGTCGACGACCAGACCGTGAGGCCATTAATCAGAGGATCGGGCGCCGCGGCCACCGCCCGGGGCTCCATTGGCACGCCCGAGAGCCGTTGCGAGCGGATGCGCGCCCCGGCCACAACCGGCGCCCCGCTGAATGCGGCTTCGATATCCCCATGATCGCGGTCCCAGCGAGCACCGATGTTGTCCTTGACAGAGGCGTAAAGTTGCGGCGCTCCGTCCTTCATCGCCGCTTCCGGGTCGGTCACGCTAGGGAGAACGTCGTATTCCACCTCGACGGCTTCGGCGGCATCTTCCGCCTGATAGCGCGACTCGGCAACGACGGCCACGACTGCCTCGCCAACATAGCGGACGGTGCCCCGCGCGAGGGGCCAGATGGGAGGAGACGCTTCCGACTCTGCCTCCCGCTCCTCGTAGTTGGCTTCCTCGCCGCTGCCGCCTTCCGCGCCACCCCCGGCAAGTGAGCCGCAGAACCCCGCGAGTTCATCGCCGTTGTAGATGGCAATCACGCCAGGCATGGCCGCGGCGATCGAGACGTCGATCGAGCGAATCTTCGCGTGCGGGTGAGGACTACGCACTATCGCGACGTTGGCCATACCGGTGATTTTCAGATCGTCGACGTAGGTCGAAGACCCGGTGATCAGCCGAGGGTCTTCTTTTCGTCGCACTTCCGCGCCGACCATTCGACTCAGGACCATGCGTGCCCTTCTCCTTATGCCGCGTCGCCCCTCTTGGGCCGAACTCGCGAATGCCTGACTCGTCCCAACCTGGGCATTCTACCGTCGAACTCAAATCCGGTGAAAGCGATGGGCGAGTCGCCGCGCGAGGCGCATGACTCGCCCCGGCCTGCATGCCGCTCAGCGCGCCGCAAAGTAGCGCAGCCAGACATAGATCGTGGCGACCGCGAGACTGACGATGGCGATGGGCAGGCCAATGCGGGTGAACCCCCAGAAGCCGACGTGATCGCCTCGCCGTTCGGCGATGCCAACGGCAACGACGTTCGCGGACGCGCCGACGAGGGTCCCATTCCCTCCCAGGCAGGCGCCAAGGGCCAACGCCCACCAAAGCGGCGTAACCGCCGGGTTCGCGGCCAGCTCGACATCGCTGAGCCCTGCCAACTCGGGAAAAAGCAAACGGGAGAGCGCAAATGTCAGAGGAATAAGCGTCGCCACCGCCGGGATGTTGTCGATGAAGGCAGACGCGATCCCGGAGAACCAGAGCAGGCCGAATGCGGCGAAAACGACATTCCCGCCAACCGCGGTGACCACCCCTGCCGCGATGACCTCCAGGAGACCCGTCGATTCCAACCCGCCAACAACGATGAACAGGCCAATGAAGAAGAAGATCGTCGACCACTCAACTTCGGACAGGACGTCGTGCGGGTCGATCTGACTGAGCAGCAGAATGAGCACGGCGCCGAAGACCGCGACGGTCCCCGCGTCGAGATGGAGTGAGTCGTGCAAGAAGAACCCGATGATGGTCAGCCCAAGCACGCCCAGCGAAATACGCAACAGGCGCGGATCGCTGTTCAGCTCCTCCCTGATGGCGTCGTCCAGGACCAGGTGCTTGCCTTCCGCCGGGCTGCCAAGCCGCCCGGTTCTCCCATAGGTCAGCCAGAAGGCAACCAGCGTCAGGACCAGGAGCAAGAGGACAATCGGACCCAGGTTGGCGAGAAACGCGCCGAAGTCAAGGCCGGTTGCTCCACCGATGAGAATGTTCGGCGGGTCGCCGATCAGCGTTGCCGTGCCGCCAATGTTGCTGGCGATCACCTGCGTGATGAGAAACGGGCGGGGGTCGAGGTCGAGTTCGTCACACAGCGCAAGCGTCACCGGCGCGATGAGGAGAATCGTGGTCACGTTGTCGAGAAAGGCGGAGGCAACCGCCGTGAAGATCGCGAACCCGGCCAACATGCGCCACGGATCGCCTTTGAGCACGACGGCCGTACGCCATGCCGCGTAGCGAAAGATCCCAGTTCGGCGCAGGACTCCAACGATGATCATCATGCCGACTAACAGAGCAATGGTGTTCGCGTCGATCGAGAGAAGCGCCTCCTCCTGGTCGAGGACGCCGAGGATGATCATCAGCGCCGCGCCCGTAAGGGCGACCACCGTGCGGTTCAACCGCTCACTGACGATCACCAGATAGGTCAGCACAAAGATCAGGACGGCAATCGTCATGTCGGACAACTTCGCGGTCCCTCCCCTGCTCCACCCGATCGACACATGCCAGCATCAGCAAGAAAGGGGACCGCCAACTGGCAGTCCCCCCCTTCAGCCGCGCGGGTACGGGGTACGCGGCGCCCCCTTTCACCTCTTCAGGTTCCGCTAGCGCCATTCTACTCCGGGACGCAGGCCGCCACGATCGACTCGATCAGATACCGCGGTGTCCGCAGCTCGCTCGGATCGACGCGGCGCTCGATTCCGGCAACCACGACCAGATTGAGCGCCGGCACAACGAAAACGTGTTGACCTCCGTAGCCCAGGGCGAAATAGGCAGGGTATCCCACATTCGTGGCCGTCACCCACCACTGATACCCATAGCCGGCCCAGCCACCGGTCGAGTCGCCAGCGCTCTTCCACGTGGTGGCGTCGGCGGCGAAGCGTTGCTCCAGGATCTGCTCGCCATCCCATTCTCCCCCTCGCAGGAAGAGATAGCCGAGCTTCAGCATGTCGCGCGGCGTCAGTTCCAGCCCCGAGCCAGCGCTGACCTCATCTTGAGGAGAGCGCATCCAATCGCCAGGGACGATACCCAACGGGCCAAAGAGGATCTCGTCCGCGTACGCCTCAAGTGGCTTGCCAGCGGCGGCGGCCACCAACACGCCGAGAACATGCGAACCGCCGGTGTTGTAGACGTAGGTCTCGCCGGGAATCCCAACGACCGGCAGCCCAAGCGTCATGGCCACCCAATCGGGCGCCGCCAGCAGCCGCTGCCAATCGCCGTGGGCGTCCCATTGCAATGCGCTGGTCATCGTCAGCCATTGCCAGAGCGTGACGTCGTGGATGCGCGGATCCGCATCCGGCGGAATGCGATCGGGAATGACGTCTCCCGTCCGCGCGCCAAGCCCGCTCAGCAGCCCTTGCCGCAACGCCGCGCCCGCCAGGGCCGCCGTTACGCTCTTCGTCACCGATCGCACGTTGATCGGCGTATTCGGCTCGAGACCGCCAAAGTAGCGCTCGAAGATGAGGACACCGTGCCGAACCGCCAGCAGCGCGGATATGGCCGGCACCTCCTCCGGCGCCCGAGCGGCGACGGCGTCGAGCGTAAGCGGATCGACGCCATGCTCAGCGGGATCGCCTTCCCGCCAACCGTTCGTCGGCCAGGCCGCGGGTGACGATTGCCGAGCGACGTGTGCTGACGTGTCGATGCGTGGCATGGCGAGCGCGGCTGCACCCGCGAGCACCGTGCGCCGCGTCACACGATGATTTGCCGTGCAATGCATCATCGAACCAGAAATCCCCCGGCAGTCGAATCGTCCGGGTCGACGACAAACTGGTGTACCCCGGTGATGAATCCCCGTCCGGCAATCTCGGTCACAACCGCGGGGAACTCTCCCACCACGGCGTCACCAAGAACTGTGCCAGTGAAGGTCGTCCCGATCACGCTTTCATGGATGTATGGTTCCCGAAGTTGGAGCTTTCCGTCCGCGTAGAGCGCCGCCAGACGCGCTGAGGTCCCTGTTCCACAAGGAGAGCGGTCGACCGCTCCTTCGGCGTAGACCGTGATGTTCCTGCCGTCAGTTCTCTCTCCACGCGGTGTATCGGTGATGATCGTGCCATACATCCCCCGCAGCCGCGGCTCCTCGGGGTGAACGACGTCAATGGCGGCATCGATCGCGCGTTTGATCTCCATGCCGAGCGCCGTCAACACGTCGGAATTTCCAGGCTCGACTGTCGTTCCCAACGATGCAGCGTCCACCAGAGCATAGAACGCACCACCATAGACAATATCGACCTTCACGCGCCCCGTGCCGATGGTCACGTCGAAATCTCGCGCAAAGCGAAACGCCGGAACGTTCGTGAATGAAACAGCGGTCACGCGGCCGCCATCGATGGCCGCCCGTGCGCGAATCAGCCCGGCGGGCGAGTCATAGACAACGTCCGTCTCGGACCCGGAGCGATCCACCATCCCGCGTTCGAGAAGTATCGTCGTGACCGCGATGACGCCATGCCCGCACATCGACGAATAGCCCTCGTTGGTGAGGAAGATCACGCCGAAATCCGCGCCCGGGGTGACGGGCGGCGTCAAGACCGCCCCATACATGTCGGCGTGCCCGCGTGGCTCGAAGAGGAGCGCGCGGCGGACGGTATCGTGATGCTCAGCCAGATACTGCCGTCGCTCCAGAATGGTGTCGCCTTCCAGGGTGGGCAGCCCGGCGATAATGAGCCTGAGCGGCTCACCCGCGGCGTGCGCGTCGATTGTCGAATACACCTTCTCCTGCACCGCGCCAACCTCCTCGAGCATCCCCGGCCTTTTGAGCCGCTTATACTAGCCGCAACCTCGCGCGGCCTTCCCGATACCCGGAGTTCGTTCTTGTCGTTTGAACAAGCGCTCACAGCGCCGGTCGACACCTCCACCCCGGCTTCACCATGGAGCCTGGACATTTCACCAGTCGAGGCGATTTCGTTGCCTGCCCCCTTGCGGCGCAAGCTCGTCGCGTGGTGGCGTGTCAGCGGCGATTTCGAGCGAGCCGGCGAGCTGCTCGACCTTATCGAACAATCTGACGACGAGTCGGCGTGGCTGCTCGATGAGCGCGCGTCACTGGCGCTCGCACGCCGGGACACGGCCGCCCTCCATGCAGCATGGCAGCGCAGGCTGGAACGCTTCCCGGCCCCGAGCGCTCACTGCAGCTATGCGCGAGCATTGCTCGAAATCGGTGAGGGTGAAGGGGCCGCTCAGATCGTCGAGTCGCTGATCGCCGAGCATGGCGAAATGGCGACGGTCCGCATGACCGCGGCCGAAGTGGCCCTGCAGCAGGGTGATCTGGCCACGGCGCACGATTACTGGGCGGCGGCGGAGGCCGGTGATAGTGCGCGCATTGCCCCCCGGCTGGCCATGTCCCGCATCGCGCTTCTCGGTGGTGACCCCGACGAAGCGCGCGACTCGCTCGATCGCGCCGTGGCGGAAATCGCCACGATGACGGCGGCGCAACTCGCCTCGGCGGCGGGTTTGGCCGAGTTGCTCGGGCAACCGACCCGAGCGCAAATGCTGCGCCTGCGATTCGCCGCGCTCGAGGCCGAGCGAGCGAAGGCGCTGGCAGAGGACATCGCGGCGATCGTGTCCCCGACGAGTCTTCTTGCCTCCAGCCAATCGACCGATCTCATCGACTTTGAGAACGGGGGCGACACCGCGCCAGCTCGCGATGCGGTTGATTCGCCAACGGTGGCGCCAACAGAACCGAGCGGCGGGGCGCTCGATGCGGCCCCCGAAGATCCCCGTGTGCTGGAAACGCTCCGAACCGTTTTTGGCTTTGATCGCCTCTTGCCCGGTCAGGCGAGCGTCATCAACCACGTTCTGCGCGGCAGGGACACCCTGGCGATCCTACCGACTGGAGCCGGCAAGTCACTGACATTTCAACTCTCCTCGCTCCTGTTGCCAGGCATGACGCTGGTCCTCTCACCCCTCATCGCCCTGATGAAGGACCAGATCGACAGCCTGCCACCGGCCCTCCGCGACAAGGCGCTCCTGATCAACAGCACGCTCTCACCCGATGCGCAGCGTCAGGCATTGCAGGCCATTGCCAGCGGGGAGATGAAGCTGGTCTATGCGGCGCCGGAGCGCCTGCGCCAGCCGGCCTTTCTGCGCGCCATGCGCCAGGGCGGCGTTTCTCTCGTCGTCGTTGATGAGGCCCACTGCATTTCGCTTTGGGGCCACGATTTTCGCCCTGACTATCTCTCCATCCCGGCATCGTTGCCGGATCTGAATGAGCCACCCTTGCTGGCGATGACCGCCACGGCGACGCCAGAGACGGCCGGGTCGCTCTCGACCAGCTTTCGGCGCAAGCTGGACGTGATCCGCACCAGCGGGTTTCGTCCGAACCTCTATTACTCCGCCGAAAAGCACGCCACGCGCGAGGACAAGGCCCGGCGGGTGATCGCCCTCTGTCGCGAGCTGGAAGGGCAGGGCATCGTTTACGTATCGTCCCGGCGCGATGCCGAGAACCTGGCCGGCGTTCTGCGGGACAATGGCGTCAGCGCCGTTCCGTACCACGCCGGCCTGCCGCAAGCACAGCGAGCGGCCAATCAGGACCATTTCATGCGCGGCACGGCGCGCGTCATCGTCGCCACCGTGGCCTTTGGCATGGGCGTCGACAAGCCGGACGTTCGATTCATCATCCACTTCAGTCCCTCGACGTCGCTCGAAGCCTACGCCCAGGAATCCGGCCGCGCTGGCCGCGACGGCCAGCCCTCGCGCTGCATTCTGCTCTATACGACCGCTGACCGGGCCAGTCAGACGCGTCTAGCCAATCGGGACGCGCTCGACCTGCCTCTGCTGCGGCAGGTCTACACCGGGATCCGGCGGCATGCCTTCGATTCGTGGGCGATATTCGAGCCATCGCGAATTGTTCTCGACGCCGGCCCAACGAACGACCCGGACGATCTGCCCGATCCCCGCATTGGCATTGGCCTCCTGGAGCAGGGCGGCCTTTTGCAGCGACATCCCAACGCCCCCTTTGTGTTCACCCTGGTCAGTTCCGGCGAATCGCTCAACGGATTTGCCTATTCCAACCCTGCCGACGGCCAGCACTGGGAGCGGCTCGCCCAATGGGCCGATCTCAACGATCCGGTGAAGAAGCAAGCGACAATCCAGACGGCCGCCGCCTGCAGCCATCTCGACGTCTCCCCGGAATTGCTGGCGCGGATTCTGGACGAGCATCCAGGCTGGAACACGCGGGAGGGCGACCGCTTGACCTGCCTGCAGCTCCTGCCAGCAGGCGAGAACGCGGCAGGCCGCATGCAGCGCGTCATCGACGCCGCGGCCAATCGCGCCAAAGAGCGCGTCGATCGCATGATGAGCTATGCCGCTGGCCGCCGGTGCCGCCATGTCGAGTTGGCCGCGCATCTCGGGGAGCGCCTGCGGCCATGTGGGGTCGCCTGCGATGTCTGCACGGGCGAGCGCCACGAGACGAGCGCAAGGAAGAAACGGCGGAGTAACTACTCCTCCGAAGACGAACGGCTGGCTCTCAACGCCCTCGCCAGCGCGCCATTTCCGGTCGGCAAGACGGGGCTCGTGCGCCTCTTGGAAGGGTCAATACAGAGCCGCATTCAGGGGGACAGATCGCGATTCTTCGGCGCCTTGGCGGATCTTCAGAAGTCGAAGATCGAAGCGATGATCGATGGTCTGGTCGACGACGACCAGCTTGTCTATGACCGTGGCCGAGAGTTCCCCGTACTCCGCCTGACCTCTGCCGGCCTGAATCGCCTTCGGGACGAGGACGGGTAGCGGCGTTGGAATCTTCCGGTGTTACACTCGCCCCGCTTCCTGGGGGCGGATGGGGCCCGGTGGCCTCCCCGGTCTTCAAAACCGTGTGAGTGGGGGTGCTCCCCTCACTGGTGGGTTCGACTCCCATGCGCCCTCGCCACGAAAGCACGCATAATCATCCGGAAACCACACGAGGTAAAAGCACCTTCCCTCAGTTCCATTTCAAGACGTCGTTCACCAAACCGTGAAGCGATTGACGACACCTGGCAATGCCACTTTGGCAAGCCGCGACTGGCCGCATCGGAAGCTCACAGCAGCCCGAGGCGAACGGCTGTCACGACGGCCTCACGTCGCGACGAGACATCCAGCTTTGCCAGAATGTTCGAGACGTGGGAGTTGATCGTTCGCCGGCTGACATAGAGCCGTTCGGCGATGCTCCGGTCGGTCTCACCCCTGGCGACCAGTCGCAAGACCTGTTCTTCGCGCCGCGTCAACAGCCGTGATCCCAGGAGACTTGCTCGCAGTCTGGCTTGGCCAGAATCGACCGCCGGGCTCGACACGATTGTGAATACATCGTTCCGCTCGCCGAATCGTCTCGCTCGGTTGCGCCGAGAGGCAATCTTTCGGAGCACCGATCGCTGTGACCGCGTTTCCATCGTGGCCTCCTAGTCTCACGCCCGATTCCTGACGGGAGGACTGGGGTGACAGGTCCAGCACGCTTGCCTGGTCCCGCTGGAAGCTAGGTTGCGCGATCGCCGTTACCATGCCGTTAGTTGACTGTTAGTTGCATCCACCGGCCATTGACTGAATCAAAGGGCAACGAGTTGCGTTGATCGAGCAAGCCGCGAGTTGATCTCGCAAGGGAGCCGCCCGCAACGCCCCCATCGAGTCACCGCGCGCATACGTATACGGAATCGGAGCGCTCGAATTGACAGTGGACTGCGACGGGAATACCATGAAGCCTCAGCTTCGCTGCGGTAGACGTTCAATCCTGTCGCACCTTCGGCCGTCCCTTGTCCAGTTCTTCGTCCAGGCCGGGGTCGGTGACATTCGCTGGGTAGGCAACTCACCATGGCCGCGGAGTCGCTCCTTGAAATAGACCTCCTTGGTCAGTTCGAGACGAGGATTAAAGGGCGTGTCGTCCCATCGACGGCATGGCGGCAACGGCGCGCTGCTGCTGTCGTCAAACTCCTGGCCCTTGAGCCGGGCCACTGGCTGCATCGCGAGCAACTCTTCGACGTGCTTTGGCCCGATTTGGAACCCGGCAATGCGTCGAACAATCTCCGCGGGGCGTTGCATCATGCCCGTCTGGCCCTGGAAACCGCCGGCGCGCCGCCTGGGCTCTTCCTGGTGCGGGAAGGGGAACGCCTCCTCCTGGGACCGCCAAACCAGATCGTCGTTGACGTCGATCGCTTCAGGGAAGCGGCAAGCCTCGCCTGGCAGAGCGACGATCCGGCGATCGCCGAAGATGCCGCGGGGCTATACACCGGTGAACTTCTGCCGGAAGAGCCGTATGAAGAGTGGGCCACGGCACGGCGCGAGGGTCTCCGTGTCAGCTTCATTACCCTTATGGCCCGACTTGCGGCGCTGTACGAAGAACGGGGAGCGCTGGCTCGCGCATTCTCCGTCCACGAGCGTATCCTCGTGGCCGATCCATTCGATGAAGCAGCTCACGCTTGCCTCATGCGCTTGCATGCCCGGATGGGCAACCCTCAGTTGGCGCTGGCGCAGTACGCGCGCCTGG
>CAYSXO010000071.1:0-3853 GCA_964434995.1 uncultured Sphaerobacteraceae bacterium | reverse complement strand
AACGCGATACCCGAAGACTGGCTGAAGCGATCCGAACAGGTCAATTCACGTCGGATAAGAGAGTCGGGGCACCGTTGCCATTTCCGCCGCCATTGTCTCCGTCGACCGCCACCTCCATCGCGCCGAGCGCAAGGCTTCCCGTTCCAGGTGATCACTTGGTCGGGCGCGAACGGGAAATGGCCGAACTTGAACGACTGCTCAGTACGTCCCGCCTGGTGACCCTGACTGGACCAGGCGGCATTGGCAAGACGCGCCTGGCGCAGGAGGCAGCGCGAGCGATTCAGCCGCGATTCCCGGATGGCGTCGCCTTTGTCGATCTGGCGCCGCTGCGCGATCCCGCAATGGTGTTGCCAACGGTGGGACAGGCCCTTGGCGTTGATGAAGCCGGCGCCCTGCCGATCAGCGAGCTCCTCGCGGCAACAGTACGGGAACAACGGCTGCTTCTTGTCCTCGACAATGTCGAACACCTCACCGCGGCGGCGCCGGAAATGGCAACCCTGCTGGCGGACTGCCCAAGGCTCGCGATCCTTGCGACCAGCCGGGTGCGATTGCGCCTGCGAACCGAGCAGGAATATCCCGTGCTGCCGCTGGCCCTGCCAGCAAGTAGGGCCAGCCAGCCTGGCTTGCCCTTCGCCGACTTGGCCCAGGTTGCCGCGATCGAGCTTTTTACCCGCCGGGCGACGGCCGCGCGTCCCAATTTCACCCTGACTGACCAGAACATCGAGGCTGTCGTGGCCATTTGTCAGCGGTTAGACGGGCTGCCACTGGCGATCGAGCTGGCCGCGGCGCAGGTGAGGGTGCTAGCTCCGGCCCAACTCCTGCACCGTCTGGAGCGGCCCCTCGAGACGCTGAACACGGCAGCTCAGGACGTCCCGGAGCGGCAGCGAACGCTACGCGCGGCCATTGCCTGGAGTTATGACCTTCTGACACGTGAGGAGCAGGTGCTTTTTCGTCGTCTGAGCGTGTTCGTCGGTGGCTGGTCACTGGAGGGGATGGCCGCGATTGGCGACATCAATGGCGGCCGCGAGACAAGCGACGCCATCGAGACGCTCGGAAGGCTCGTTGACCATAGCCTCGTCACGACGAGGTGCAATGCCGGCGGTGACGAGCTGCGCTACACGATGCTGGAAACGATCCGTGAATTCGCTACAGAGCAATTGGCGGTGAGCGGTGAGGCAGAATCCGCTGAGCGCGCATTCGAAGCATTTCTCCTTAGCACGGCCAAAGAGGCAGAGAAAGGGCTCAGAGGGCCTAATCGCCTGCTCTGGCTGATCCGGCTTGAGCCGGAGGAAACAAACGTGCGTGTCGCGATGGGCCGGATACTGGATCGTGGCGACGGCGCGGGCGCGCTCAGGCTGGCGCTTCGGCTCTGGGAGTACTGGGAGGCTCGCGGCTATCTGCGCGAAGGCCGACATTGGCTGGAACGCACACTGGCGCTGGCTCAATCAGCCGATGCGGGCGATCGGGCTGCTGCCGAGTTCGCGTTGGGCCGGCTTACATTCGACCTGGGTGACTACGACGCCGCCGAGGCGCACTATAAGGTCAGCCTCGAGGTCCGCCGGCAACTCGGTGATGCCTTCGCCGTGGCAGAGGCGCTTAGCGCCCTCGCCAAGATCGCGGTCAACCGGCTTGCGTACGACAACGCGAACGACCTTGGTGAAGAGTCCCTGCAGATCTCACGCCGGAACGGGGATCGTCGGGGGGTCGCCTCGGCGCTGCAGGTCCTGGGCATGATCGCGCGCGAACAGGGCCAGTATGAGCGCGCGCTCGACCTGTTCGCGGAGTCGCTGGCCCTGGGTAAGGAACTCGAAGACACCGCATGGACGGCGCGCATCACCTCGCAGGTCGGCTTCACGTACCGTCTTGCCGGGAACGCCGAGCAAGCACAACACTTTCTCAGCGTCAGTCGCAGAATGCACTCTGAGCTCGGCGATCGATTTGCGCTCGGCATCGTCGCCAATGAACAAGGGCACATCGCTTTCGACACCGGCCACATTGACCGCGCCATCAATCTGTATGCGGAAGCCCTGCAAATCTTCGACGAAGTCGGCGGCTCAGAGCTCTTTGTCGAAGCAATCGAGTGGCTCGCGGTCGCGGTTGCGGCGAAAGGGGAGAGCACGCCGTCGCTCCGACTGTTTGGAGCGACGGCCGAGGCCCGGACAGCCCTGAATCTTCCTCCGCGCCTCGAGAGTGACGAGGCGCGCGTCAGGATGGGACTCGATTGCGCGATGCAAGCCGTTGGCCCAGACGCGAACGCGGCGCTCGCATCGGGAAGATTATTGAGCCTGGATCAGGCTCGAGATGAGGCCCTCCGCCTCTCCGCCGCCGTGGCGATTTCAGCTGAAGCGAACATCTGACGATTGGTGTTAGTTACAGCGCCCGCCTGGGTTGAACATCCAGGCCATGCGGACCGGCGCAGCACCGGCAGATTCGGGATCGCCTTGAACAAACTTGCCGCCTCCAGGCGAGGCCAGGCCATGAGCCTCATTGTATGCGCTTAGCCAGGAGAACTCCTCGCCAGGCTTCACATAGGGATAGACAAGCAATGTCCCACTTCCCTCACTGATAAGGCACCAGAGACAGAAATTCTGCGCGAGACCTTCCACCCGGAATCCCTCTTTGATGAGGACAGCGCGGGTGTTCGGGCCCGTGGGCGGAGAATCCGAGGGAACATACTCCGAGGGTGGAAACTCAGAGGGGGGCATGACGGTGCAAAGGTCCATGCAGGGCTGACCATTCTCATCAAGGACCGGATGATCCGATTCGGTGTACTTGACGGCCGTATTGAAATCTCCCTCAGCGAACAAGTAGCGGATCGTCTCACCCTCTGGGGGATCGACGACGAATGCCGGAGACCGCAGAACATTGAGCACGAACTCTCCCGACTCGACAATCACCACCATATACTCCGCGTTCTCGAGTTCGGGAATCTGAGGGCGGGCGTCAGGATCAACCAGATCGAAGCTGATGCGGTATCCCTCTGGCAATCGCGTGCTGATGCTCCTGTTCCGGCCGATGACCGGGGTGTCCAACGGTACGCCGACCAGGAACTCTTCAAGAGGCGCCGTGCCCTCGATCGCTTCTGGGGCGCTTACTCCATTCCAGTAGGTAGGATCTTCTTGTCCGGCCGCGAAGAACCCTCCGAGTGGAGAGAAACCGAGAACCGCAACGATGCCAAGGATGAACAGCCGTCGCATTGCGGACTCCTTTCAGGGGCCGAGGCACATTCGACCTACCAGGAGCCATGCCTCACGGTCGCTTGTCTCAGCCATTCGAGTGCAGCATAACAAGGACAGATATTAATGGCAATACGCTCTACTTGACTTCCTCGCGTAACTGGAATAAGAGACAGACGATGTCTTCAGCGGACAACAGTGGCGTCGTTCTCGCTCGCCAACACGGGATTCATTGCTGCCGCCTGTTGGCGCATCGCTGGCAGCAGGCGCGACGGTGCGCCAAGGGCCAGCTTCTCATTGTCATGACCTCGCCGATCCAGGACGACACATGCGAGAGGTCAGCGTCTCTGCCATCTGCCGGAGGTTTTGCAAACGGAATTGGATCAGGTCGAACGCCTTCAACACGGCATCGAAGACCAGGCATTTCCAATTGCTGGCGGGCAAGGTCACGTGCCGACACGGATGGCAGCAATTGTGCGTCTTTGGCTCGCGTCTTCCCACGACCGCATCTGTTGAGCCTACGTATGGGAACCACGCGTCAGTCTCAGTGCATCGTCAATGACGGCACGCGGCGTCATCCCTTCGCCTTCAGCGAAAGCCCTGTTGAATGCTGATTCCGGCAGCAAGTCGCGGATCGCACGGGCATCGCCATCAGCTCTGGCCCGTTCGGCGCGGAG
>CAYSXO010000070.1:0-15751 GCA_964434995.1 uncultured Sphaerobacteraceae bacterium | reverse complement strand
GTCACGACGCCGTCATCAAGCGCATGATTCATGGCATCTCCGCCCTGCGCGCGCGGGCGCCCGAGCTTGCCATCGCGGGAGTTGGCGTTGGCGTGCCGGGCATGGTCGATATGGCGACCGGCGTCACGGGCGATCTGCCGAACCTGCCGGGCCGCTGGTCCGATGTGCCCGTGGGACCACGGCTGGAGGAAGCGACGGGGCTCCCTGTTGGGTTGATCAACGACGCCAAGATTTTCGCCATCGCCGAGCACCGCAAGGGCGCCGCGAAAGGGGCACGGACCGCGCTGCTGACAACAATCGGCACCGGCATTGGTGGGGCGGTCATCGCGGACGACCGCCTCCTCTTCGGCGTCGGTGGAGCGGCGGGCGAGATCGGGCATCTGATCGTCCAGCCGGACGGCCCGCGTTGCAGTTGCGGCAACCGGGGCTGCGTCGAAACGCTCGCGAGCGGGCCGGCAATCGTTGCTGAGGCGGTCCGGCGCATCGTCCAGGGCTTCGCGACCGAAATGACCGATCTCAGCGGCGGAGATCTGAACGCGATTACCCCAGAGCTGGTGGCGCGCGCGGCTGATCGGGGCGATGCGGTGGCCAGAGAGGTCGTGGAGATCGCGGGCGCCTGGCTTGGGATCGGACTAGCGGGCGGGATCGCCCTGATCGCGCCCGAGGTGGTAGTTATCGGCGGCGGCGTTGCTCCAGCCGGTAGCCGATATCTGCAAATGGCCGAGGACGTCGCGCGCGGTCATAGCGGCGTCACCGACATCGATCAGGTTGCCTTCCGGCCAGCTGAGCTTGGGTACGACGCGGGGGTCATCGGCGCGGCGCTCTGGGGCCGAGAGATCGCTGCTGACAGGGGTTGCCGATAGATTCGCCTTCAGGAGGGATGCACTCGACAATGGGCGCCGAGATGGACGGCTGTGCAGGCTACCTTCTTGCCGTGCCTGACCGCGAAACGGGCATCCGCATCTCGCCAACCGTCGTTTCGCAGTTCGTGCGCCTCGATCAGTGCCGGCGCTACCTCCGTCTGGCTCTTCACGAGCGCGCCGCCGGGACGCGATTCATGCGTGACTACGGCGTCGCTCCCCAGGAGATTCTTCCGCTCCTGACGCGGACGGGCGCCGAGTTCGAGCGGCATGTCGAGGCCGCGGCAGCGGCGCGATTCACCGTTCGCAACCTCGCACAGGAGCGGACCGCGAACGGCCGCGAGCGCGATGATGCCGAAGTCATCGCGGCGGCGCAAAGCCTGGCGCCAGGGGAAACCACCATCCTTTTCCAGGCGCGGCTGCGTGTCAACGTCGCCGGTTGGGACATGACCGGCGACGCCGACATCCTACGCTTCGAACGCGATGAAACCGGCATGCTCGGCGTCCTCGTGGCGGACATGAAGGCGACAACCACCTCGAAGATCGAGCATCGCCTGCAGGTAGCCTTCTACCGCGAAATGCTGGAACGGCTCTTCGCCGGTGCTGACATTGGCGCTGGCGAGATCGCCATCGGCATCCTCTACCGGGGAGCCACATCCGCGACCAGGCCGGAGGACGGCGACGAGGCAGAACGGATCGCGCGCGAGCGCGAAGAAGCCTTCAGGTTGTTCGGTGTCGAGGATGCCCAGCTCGAGCTGACACCCGATCCGGCGGCGTATCGTGACGCCGTGCGCGGGCTGGTGACTGGGCCGAACTCCGTGGCGAACGAGGTCATTGCCACCCCGTTTGCCGAAATCCCCTGGCACCTGACGTACAAATGTGATGGTTGCCTCTACAACGAGTTCTGCATGAAATGGGCGGCCGAGCACGATGATCTTTCTCTCCTGCCGCACGTGTCGGAGCAGGATAAGCAAGGGCTGTTGCGTGCAGGCGTGGAGTCCACGCGGGAACTCGCCACGCTCTTGTCACCGGTTGTCGACCCCGAATCAGGCGAAGCAGACCTCAAGAAGCTGCGGCCGGCGGCTGGCCGCAAGGAGACCGCCGCTGCCATCGCGCGAACCTGGCCAGTTGGTCCCCGGTTAGAGGAGTTGGTGCATCGGGCCCGGCGCTATCGGGGCTGGCAGGGGGACGATATCAGCTTCCTGCGCTACATTCCGAGCAAGGGCTATGGCTCACTCCCCTATTCCGCTCCCGACCACAACCCAAACCTGGTGCGGGTTTTCATTGACGCGCAGCACGACTACCTGCAAGACCGGATCTACCTGATTGGCTCGCTCGTGGTGGCGAATGTGGCGGGCGTTCCTGATCCGTCGCGGCGAGAGGTTGTGGTCGAAATGGCGGACGGACCGCCAGACGATGCCAGCGAGCGCCAGGTGCTGCTTCGTTGGATCGAGGACACGATCCGCGCCATCGCCATGTATGCCGCGCCGGATGACGAGGGCCGCGCCCGAGCGCCGATTCACCTCATCTTTTACAACAGCTTCGAGCAGAAGCTGCTCCTGCAAGCGCTGAGCCGTCATGCCAACGAGATTCTGGGCGCCACGCCGCTCTATGACTTCATCACGCAACTGGCCGCGTTCGATTCACCGGTGGCCACGTTTCTCGATCGAGAGATTCGCGAACTGAAGAACTATCCGATGGTCTGTCAGTCGCTTCAGGCCGTGGCGTCAACCGCTATGCCCGGCGGCCAGCGGTTCGACTGGAACGACAGCGAGCCATATCGCGAGATCTTTCGTGAGCGGCTCTTCGATGCGCTTGGCACGTTTGATTCCGTGCCCACCATGGACCATGGCCGGCAACCCTGGGCAACGCGCCGGTCGCGGTTCAACAGCCAGATTCCGCTAGAGTATGCCTATGCCGCATGGAGCGTGTTGGCCTCGCCGCCGGAGACTGGGAGGGATCCCTATGCTCCGTTTCGCCGCGCCACCGTCCCTCTGATGCGTGGGTTCCAGCATCGCCGGCTCGATGCGCTGGAGCACATCGCCAACGACTTTCTGGGCAATCGCGACACCCGGAAAAGCAGCTTCGAGATCCCCGAACTGGCCGGGTTCGAAAATACGGCTCGGGGACTGGCCGAGGCGCTGCAGGAGTTCGTGACCATTGAGCGGCATGTCGAGCTCGCTGCCTGGAAGGCGGCGCGGCTACCGCCTCCAGAGCGGCGCCTGCTTGCCGGCGACACGCTTATTCTTCGCTACTTTGAGGGAGATCAGTATCCCGGCGTGGCGGAGGCGTATGCGGAGAATCAGCGCCGTGCCGAGCTGAGGGCGAGCTTTCGTGAGGCGTACCTCGCCGCTCACCCGGGGAGGACCCAGGCGCGATACACGCCGGAACAGCGAGAGCTGGCTGATCCGATTCCGATCGAAGAGCCGTTTCGGCTGCGGCTCGACGTCGACGATGTCGATATCAGCCTGGACGATGCGCTGGCGTTGACCACCATCAAGGTTGGCGATCGCGTCAGGATTGAGCCGCGCTGGACGGTCGATGGACGCCTGCCCGTTGCCGAGCAGACGCCACTGACACCAACGCCGAAGCAGTTGCTCTATGGGATGCTGCACGAGGTCGTCGAAATCGAAACGGAGCGCGACGGCGTGGGGCGTGCAGCGCGCGCCTGGGTGCTCACGAGGCCGGCATTTGCCCCGCCTGGCGGCGACCCGCCTGGGTTCCGTTTTTCGAGTCACGATGAAACGTTCATCGATGGTACGTGCTACACGGCTGATTCTGATCCGAGCGACTCCTACGGATACTGGTCAGCGCTGGTGGTGAGGGGCCTGATCAACGGTGGCCGGAATACGCTCTTTGAGCGCGTCGAGCGCGACGGTGCGGGCGATGTGACCTGGCCCGAGGCCGCGCGCGAGGGGCAAGCGCGATTCATGACGGGATTGCGCGCGATGCACGAGGCCGGGGAACCGTTCAGCTTCGAGCCGAGCAAGGAAGCGTTCATCGGCGAGCATGGTGATGCGCCCCTTCTGCTGGTGCAAGGGCCGCCCGGCACCGGCAAGAGCTTCACGACCGCCTTCGCCATCCTGGCGCGGCTGCAGGGTGCTCTAGCGGCAAACGTGCCGTTTCTCGCGCTGATCGGAGCCAAGACGCACGCGGCGACGGACGTTCTGCTGGCAAATGTGGTCAATGCCGTCGAGACCCTTGCAGGCATGCGAGATCGGCATCCGGCCATCTTCGCTGAATGGTTTGATGACGGCGTGCTGGAGGTGGCGCTCTACCGGCTACAGCCACGCGAAGGGGCG
Source organism: uncultured Sphaerobacteraceae bacterium (assembly GCA_964434995.1). Classification (GTDB taxonomy): domain Bacteria; phylum Chloroflexota; class Chloroflexia; order Thermomicrobiales; family UBA6265; genus JACCXM01. Next base: position 11,589 of record CAYSXO010000070.1, on the reverse strand, counting down.
CTCCCTGACGGGGTAACGCCGCTGTTTGCTGGCCATCGCCGAGACAAGAAAACGCAACAACGGCCCTGGGAAGTAATCTCGGGAGAGCGGCGGGCCATCGTGGCCGCGACGCCCGGTGGGGTCTACAGCGCCGACAACGACCTGAAGAGCAGCTTCTTCGAGAACGAGGTTTTCGACCTGCTTGTGCTTGACGAGGCCTCGCAAATGAGCCTTCCCGAGTCGATCATGGCGGCGTTGCCGCTCAAACGGGATGGCCAGATCATCGTTGTCGGCGATCATCGCCAGATGGCCCCCATCGTCAAGCACGATTGGGAGAACGAGACTCGTCGCACCTTTCAGGAATTCGCTGTTTATCGCTCGCTCTTCGACACGGTTCTGGGCTGCCACCCGGTGGTGCTCAGGTTCGAGCGCAGCTTCCGACTCGATCGCGACATGGCCGAGTTCTTGCGGCGCGTTGTCTACGCGCGGGACAACCTGCGGTTTCATTCGGAGCGGGAGGGGCGCCTCAGGTTCAATGGGCGCCATGACACGTTTGTGGGCGCCGCGCTCGACCCTGATTTTCCTCTGGTCGTGATCGTGCATGAGGAAGCCGGTAGCCAGCTTCGCAACGACTTCGAGCGGGACCTGACCACTCCGTTGCTGGCGGCGCTTCATGGCGCGGGCTACCGCGTGCGTGACGGCTTTGGCCTGGTTGTGCCTCACCGCGCCCAGCGCGCCAACTTGCAGGATGCTCTGCGCGACCTCATTGGCAACGCCGACGACCAGTCGGAGATCTCGGAGGCGGTCGACACGGTTGAGCGGTTCCAGGGCGGAGAGCGCGACGCCATCATTGTTTCCGCGACCGAAAGCGACCCAGCCTATCTGCTGGCGGCAGGCAAGTTCCTCTACGATCCGCGCCGCTTGACCGTCGCGGTCAGCCGGGCGAAGGACAAGATGATCCTGGTCGCCTCGCGCTCGGTGTTCGAGCTCTTCAGCCCTGACGAGGAGACGTTCATCAACGCGCAACTCTGGAAGGATCTCCTGCACCATACCTGCACCGAACCACTCTGGCAGGGGCAGATGCAAGGCAAGCAGGTGGAAGTTTGGGGGAATCCGCCACTCGTCTGATCGCACTCCACGAGCGCCGTCAGGCTGACCGCGATCAGGAGCCGAAGACGTGGTCGAGCAGCGCCATGCGAATGTAGACGCCGTTATGCGCCTGGCGAAAATAGGCCGCGCGGGGATCGGCGTCGACGCTGGTCGCAATCTCGTCGACGCGCGGCAGCGGGTGAAGAACGATTCCTTTCGGGTTGAGCAGGCCCATCGAGCGATCGTCGATCACATACTGGCCCCTGGCTTGTTCGTAGTCGGCCGAGGACTCGAATCGTTCTTTCTGCACACGGGTCTGGTAGATCACGTCGACCTCGGGAAGCACCCGGTCAAGGTCCGGCTCGTCATGAAAGGGGATGCCCACCTCATCGAGCTCGGCACGGATGTCCTCACCCATCGGAACGGCGGGCGGCGAGACAAAGATCAGCTCTGTGCCCCTCGTCAGCCGGATGAGCCGGGCCAGCGATCGCGCGGTGCGGCCATATCGAAGGTCGCCGACGAGCGCAATGCGAAGCCCATCAATACGGCCGAGTTCATGCCGGATCGTATAGAGATCCAGGAGCGCCTGCGTTGGGTGTTCTCCGGGGCCATCGCCGGCGTTGAGGATCGGCACCTCGGAGACGGCGGCGGCGCGGTGCGCCGACCCCTGCTCGTAGTGACGAATGACGATGGCGTCGGTGTAGCCGCCGACGATGCGGACCGTATCCTCGACCGTTTCGCCCTTGATCGCGGAGGAGAACTCCCGCGCGTTCTCCGTGGAGATCACATTGCCGCCGAGGCGGTGCATTGCCGTCTCGAATGACAGTCGCGTGCGCGTCGAAGGCTCGTAGAAAATGGTCGCCAGGGTCAACCCGGCCAGGGGAGCCGCTGCTCGGGATAGTTCGCGCATGCTGTCGGCTGATGTAAAAAGCTGTTCGATTCCAGCGCGGTCAAACTGCCCGACATCGAGTACGTGACGTATCGACTTGCGTTGGTTCTGATTCACGGCGCCTCCCCGTGGACCAGTATAGTGTCGGGATGCATCCGCAATGACCTGGGTAAAGGAGTCGATGGTTGGGCGTGCTATTGCCGTTAGCGGACCGCACCTGGGTCGTTCCGGGTGGGGTCAACATCGGGGCTCTGGAGACCGGCGACGGCCAGATCATACTGGTGGACACGGGCCTGAATGACACGAGTGCGAAAAGGGCCCTGAAGGTGGTTCGAGAGGAACTGGGTGGCGACGTCGTTGCCATCCTGACGACGCACGCGCATGCCGATCACTTCGGTGGAAATGCGACGGTGGTCAAGAGAACGGGCGCGGCGGTCCATGCTCCCGCGCTCGATGAAGCCATCCTGCGCTACCCTCTCCTGCAGCCAGCATTCCTCTTTGGCGGCGCCGACCCGCTCGATACGCTGCGTGGCAACTTCCTGCTTGCCGATCCCAGCCCGGTCGATGTCATCGTGGAGCCGGGGAGGCATGAGGTCGCGGGCATCGCGGTTGAGGCCATCCCGCTCTTCGGACACTCGCCGGGCCAACTCGGCTACCTCGCCGGCGACGTCTTCTTCTGCGCCGATGTTGTCCTGCCTGCTCGCGTGCTCGAAAAGTACCGCATCCCGTATCTCTACTCGTTGACCGACTATCTTGCTTCTCTGGAACGGGCGCGCGTGATTCCCCATCGAGTCGCGGCGCCGGGACATGGCGCCGTGCTGCGTGACGGTGACCTGAACGCGCTCATCGACCAGAATCTGTCACTTGCGAATCGCGTGAGCGAGGCCATCGTCGATCTGGCCGCCGAGCCCGTGACGGCCGAGGAGGTCTTGCGGCATCTCCTGATGACGTTCGGTGCACCGGTGTGTGATGCGCCGTCTTTCTATTTGCTCCAGCCGACGGTGTTCGCCTTCCTGAGTCATTTGCATCGCCAGGATCTGGTGCAGCACGAGGTTGCCGAGGGGCGGTCGCTCTGGAGGCGATCCTGAGTCTGGCGCGCATCTTTGCTACGATGCTGGCGAAACGATACGTTCATCGTGCGTTCAGGGCGACTACGCTGTGCAAGAGCTTCTCGCAGAGCTGTTCTCATCCCGCGTCCGCGCCGCCGTCCTGGCGCTGCTCTTGCCTCGGCCGCACCTCGGCTTTTCCTTGACCGAACTCTCGCGCCGCCTCGACGTGCCGATCAGCAGCCTGCAGCATGAGTGCTACAAACTGACGAGAATTGGGCTACTGCGCGATGAACGGTCCGGGAACGCTCGCCGCTACCGGCCCGATCCATCGTTCCCGCTCCTTAACCCGCTGACTTCCCTGACGCTGTGCGCGATCCCGCTCAATGAGGCGCTTCGGGGAGCCGCCGAAGGGGTGCCAGGGCTTGAATCCGCGTGGATTGCCGGGTCGCTCGCCGAATCGACGGAGCCACTCTATCTTGTAATGGTTGGACAGCTCGATCTGGATGAAGTGGATGGCCTGTTCGATCGCGCCCGGCTGGCGATTGATCGGGGACGGGCCGTTGGTCGCCTGGAATTGGCCTATTTTCTGCCCGATGACTGGCAACGGCGGCTCGTGAATGGCGACCCGTTCTCGCTGGCGCTGGTTTCCGGGCCGCGCATCGAGATGATGACGATGGCCGTGGCTGATGCATAGGGACGCTGAGCGCTTCAGCCGCCAGGGCGACTTTCCTGTCACGACATTTCGCGATGACCAAGGCGCCGGGACTGGCAAGGGGAGGAACGATCCGTGGAGTGGCTGAGCGATCCCGCGATATGGTCCGCGCTGCTGACCCTGACCGCCCTCGAAATTGTGCTCGGCGTCGACAACATCGTATTCATCTCGATCCTGTCCGATCGGCTGCCGGTCGATCAACGCGCGAAGGCGCGGACCGTGGGGCTCCTGCTGGCGATGTTCATGCGCATCGCCCTCCTCTTCTCGATCGGCTGGATCATGGGCCTGACGGCGCCGCTCTTCGAGCTCGCCGGCCATGTCTTCACCGGGCGCGATCTGATTCTGATCGCGGGCGGGCTCTTCCTGCTCTACAAAGCGACGACCGAGATTCATGCGAAGCTCGAGGGCGAGGAGCATGTTCGCGAGGCTGGCGCGGGAACGGCCACGTTCAACAGCGTCATCGTCCAGATCTTGCTGCTCGATATCGTCTTCTCGCTCGATTCCGTGATTACCGCCGTTGGCATGACGACCAACATCACGGTTGCCGTCGTGGCGGTGATGATCTCGGTTGGGATCATGTTGGTTGCCGCCGGGCCGCTGGCAGAGTTTGTCAACCGGCATCCCACGGTCAAGATTCTGGCATTGAGCTTCCTGCTGCTGATCGGCATGACGCTTGTTGCTGATGGTCTGGGACAACACATTCCCAAGGGATACATTTACTTCGCGATGGCGTTCTCCGTCTTCGTCGAGATTCTCAACTTGCGGCTGCGGAAGAAGACCGAGCCGGTCCAACTGCATCAGAAGCTTCTCAATGAGGATGCGTTGATGCGGGTCAGTCAGAGCAACTAGGGTTCGTTCCGCGTTTCAATTGCATTGAAGGGAGCGTTGAGTGAGCGATGAGGTTGGGACCCGGGTTAACGAGCTGAAGGGGTGGCTCAGGGAGCACATCGGCGGATCGGAAGGCCAGATCGATGCCGATTCAGTCATGGCGCGCATTCGCGAAGCCGCGACAAGCATCGATAGGGACATCGACACCGATGCGGTTGTGGCCCGCGCGAAAGAGGCCTTTGCCAAGGCCGAGGGCGCGGTAGACGCCGAGAAGCTGAAGCAATGGGTCGACGATCTTGACACCAGCAAGCTCGAAGGCTGGGTCGCTGAGGCGAAGGACCGGGCCGCGAAGCTCCGCGACGACATGTAGATCAGGACCCGCCGCGGTTGTCAGAATCGCGGGCATCCTCCATGCTCCATACGACTCGCCACGCGCCAACGATCGCGTTGTGGAGAAACGGCGAGCAATGACGGGAGCGCAATGAGCCGACGTTTGTTCCAGTTGCCAGGCCGGGCTCGCAAGGAAGGGCAGGATCCGGCCGCGGGCGCATTGCTGACCGATCGGCAGCATCTGTTGATCGAAGAAGAGCTGGGCCTGCTGACGCGGCTCCTCGATATCCTGTCGCGTTATCCGGCGGCAGAAGAGGACGAGGCTGCCGTGCAACGCGCGGCAGACCACCTGACATCGCTCTTTCTGTTGGTGATCGTCGGCGAATTCAACGCCGGCAAGTCCGCATTCATCAATGCGCTGATCGGCGCCGAGGTCATGCCGGAAGGGGTCACACCCACCACCTCGGTCATCAATCAGTTGCGGTATGGGCCCGAACCGACCGTGACGATGCAGGCGGACGGTGTGATCCTTCGCGAGTATCCGGCGGAGTTCCTCGACGAAATCACCATCGTCGATACGCCCGGAACCAACGCCATCATCCGCGAGCATGAGCAACTGACGCAGCAGTATGTGCCCCGGTCCGATCTGGTCCTCTTCGTCACCTCGGCGGATCGCCCGTTCACGCAAAGTGAGCGGGAGTTCATGGAGTCGATCCGCGACTGGGGCAAGAAGATCGTCGTGGTGATCAACAAGGTCGATCTCCTGCGGGATGAAGCGGCGGTGGACGAGGTCACCGCATTCGTCAGCGAGAATATCGAGCGGTTGCTCGGCTTCACGCCCGAGGTCTTCCCCGTCTCGTCCCTTGCCGCGCAGCAGGCGAAGGCGCTGGGAACGCGCAACCCGGATGAGCGGGAGCGGCTGTGGAAGGCCAGCCGGTTCGCCCCGCTGGAAACGTACATCTTCACCACGCTCGATCAGGAAGGACGGATTCGTCTCAAGCTGCTCAGCCCACTCGGCGTGTCGCAGCGGATCGCCGAGCGCTATCTGCAGATCACGGAGGACCGGCTGGCAGTCCTGCGGGACGATCTGGCGACGATCGACAACATCGATCGCCAACTGGTCACCTACCAGGAGGACATGCGGCGGCAGTTTGCCTACCACCTGACCCGGATCGAGAACATCATCGCCCGCATGTTGCAGCGTGGCGACGCCTTCTTCGAGGAGACGATCCGGCTCGGCCGGATCTTCGACCTGATGAACACCGACAAGATTCGGGGCGAGTTCGAGCGCCAGGTGGTGGCCGGGACGGAACAGCAGATCGACGAAGTCGTCGATGAGCTGATCGACTGGATGGTGGAGCAGGATCTGAAGATCTGGAAAAGCGTCACCGACTATATCGATCGCCGCCGCCTGACCCAGTATGAAGAGGGCCTGATTGGCGAGGTTGGCGGGCAATTCCGCTACGACCGCCGCGCATTGCTGGAATCCGTCGCAAAACGGACCCAGGAAGAAGTCGAGCGCTACGATCTCGATTCTGAAGCGAGCGAGCTTGCCGCGTCAGTGCGCAATGCCGTTGCCACCACCGCCGTGGCCGAGGTCGGGGCGGTCGGCCTGGGCGCGCTTGTCGTTGCCGCCGCCAGTACGGTCGCCGTCGATGTTACGGGCATCCTTGCCGCCAGCCTTCTGGCCGGTCTTGGGCTTTTCGTCCTGCCCAACAAGCGGCGGCAGGCGCGCCGGGACTTCCACGCAAAGGCGGATGAACTGGAGGGGCGCCTGATGGAGGTGATGCGCGAGCAATTCGAGCACGAGCTTGCGCGCTCCATCGACCGTGTGCGCGAGGCGATTGCTCCGTACACCCGCTTTGTGCGCGCGCAGAATGATCACCTGGAGCAGATGCGTTCCGAGCTGAATGCGGTCGACAACGACATGCGAGCGCTCCGTTACCGGATTGGCGAGGAGCGATCGGCTCTTCCGAGCGTGAAGGCCACGGTGCTCCCGCCAGTTTCGGAGGTCTGGCTTCCTCGTGGGCCAGAGTCGACGGAACCCGCGAGGGCCATCGAAGCGAACTTGCGAGAGCTGCCTCGGCCCGTCGGTGATTCGTCAGTTGCCGAGCAGCCTGCTGCCGACTCCTCCCGCCCGGACGAGATTTAGCCGCTCGGAGCCCTTTGGTGCTCGGGGCGAGGACGGATCGGGCTCCGGTAGATGCAGTCCCGCAAGAACGCGACGATGTGTTCGTTGACGCGGGGTCCCCACGGCGCTTGCAAGAGCGCGGATCCGCGTGCATCGACGGGAACTGACGTGACGGAGGCCCACCCTCCGCCGGTTGCGGCCAATCGTCGGGCGACATCGACATCGTTCGCCCGATGCGAGCCCGCGAAGAAGGTCTTCGCTGTTCCCGGAGACCGCGGCACAGCGGCATGAGGCTCGGGATCGTCGGGCGAGAGAGCGACGATCGCGGCAAGCTGGAGCCGGTCCGCGGCGTTCAGAGCCGCGAGGGCTGACCCTCCGGCTGAGATCAGGATCGGCCGCGCATTTCCGGTTGACTGGCCGACAAGGGCGTCGATGACCTCGGGAAGCCGCTCAGCTACCCACGGATCGTCCGAAAGCCCATGACCGGGCAAATCGACCGCGACGGCCTGGACGGGGAGCGCGCGCGTGAGGAGCCCCGGCAGGGCTCCCCAGGCGTCGATGTCGATGTCCTTGCCTTCCTCATGCAGCAGGAAGACGATTGTGGGGCCCTCTCCCCACCGCATGCCACGCACGATCGGTCCCCATGGAAGCGGCAGCTCAACCGGGGACGGCGCGGGCACGGTTGAGCGAGTTACGTTCCCCATTCGCCGTGCTTGTACCGCTTCGCCCAGTCAGTGCCTTGCCAGGATGAGAGCATCGTTGGTTTGACGAAAAAGAGCCAGCGTGGCTCAACGAGCGTTGGTTCGAGGTACTTCGGTCCGTTCTCTCCGAGATAGCGCCGAGACATTTCGGTTGCGATTTCAACCCACTTGCCACCGACATTCGGTTCTTCAATCAGATCGGCTGCGCCCTGGGCCTGGATCTTGATGTATGGCGGATCGTTCGAGTCGATCGAGAGCGAAACGCGGTTGTCGTTGGCCATGAACCTGGCCCATTTCGACCGCGCGCGGGGAACAATATAGAAACCGCCATCGGCCCACTGATACCAGGTCGGCACCACGTAAGGCCAGCCCTTTTCGTCGAGGCAGCCGAGGCGCGCCACATTGCCCTGAATCAGGAAGGCATCTAGCTCTTCCTCACTCAGTTTCCCGACCTTGCCGCGCCATTCCTCCCCAGACAGGGTTTCCTTTTCGGTCACTCACACTCCTCCAATCTGGCGTACGATGGGAGCATCGTACGAACGGCGGGAGTGCGCTGTCAACGACATCGCATGTTTGGACAGAAGGGGTAACGGTGCGGCTCACAAACGAGGTCTATCTGGTCGGCGGCGGCGTATCCAACGCCTTTGGGCTTTCCAATGATCCTGACTGTCATGTCTATCTCATTGATGGCGGCGATGAGCTGGCGCTGATCGACTGCGGTCTCGCCACGGGCGATTCGCTCGATCGGATCCTGGCAAACGTGCGTAGAGATGGCCTCGATCCCGCGAGGATCACGAAAATCATCCTCACCCACTATCACATGGATCACGCTGGCGGCGCCGCGAGGTTTCGTGATCGGCTTGGCGTCGATATTGTGGCTCCCGCCGATGCGGCGGAGACATTGCGAACCGGCGACGAGCGGGCCGTTGCGCTCGACATGGCCAAGGCAGCCGGCATCTATCCAATGGACTACCGGTTCGAGCCGGTGGAGGTCGCCATCGAGGTGCGCGAAGGGGACACGGTTCCCGTGGGCGACCTCGAGCTCGAGGTCTTCGAAACCCCGGGTCATTGTGATGGGCATGTCTCCTATCTGCTGCGCGGCAAGGAGAAGACCTACCTCTTTGTCGGGGATGCGGTCTTCAGCGGCGGGAGGATCGTCCTGCAGAACATTCACGACTGCTCGATCCAGAAATCGGCCGCGAGCGTCGCCAGGCTCGCGGAACTGGAATTCGATGCGTTGTTGCCTGGCCATGCCGCGATTTGCCTCGACGGCGGCATGGAGCATGTTGCCACCGCGCACGGGGCGTTTGAAAAGCTGTTCGTGCCGAAGAATCTGGTGGGGTAGTCAGGGTTTCCTGGCCGTGGTCCATGCCACGACGGCTGGCCCTAACCCCCAACCGCGACCCGGAGGGTGCCCCGCCAACGCGCGGGGAGAGGGGCTGAGGTGAGGGCGCGGCGGAACTGGCATATCCGATGCCCCAACCCCTACCCCTTGACCGCGCCGGCGGTCAGGCCCGCCAGAATCTTGCGCTGGAAGATGAGCACCAGCACGATGAGCGGCAAGGTCACCAGCACAGAGGCCGCCATGCGGTTGGCGTAGGGTAGCTCGAACTGGGTGCGGCCGGAGAACTGCGCGATGGCCACCTGCACGGTCCGCGCGTCGTAGTTGTTCGTGAACGTCAGCGCGAAGAGGAACTCGTTCCAGGCCGCGATAAACGCGAGGAGGCCGGTGGTGACGAGGCCCGGCGCGGCGAGCGGCAACAGGATTTGCCAGAAGACGCGCATGGGGCCCGCGCCATCGACCAGGGCGGCCTCTTCCAGTTCTCCAGGCATCGCTTTGAAAAACTGCGTCATGACCCAGACGGTGAAGGGAAGCGTAAAGATAAGGTAAGTAACAACTAGCGCGGTGCGCGTGTTGTAGACGTTTGGCGTCGGCAGGAACCAGTCGCCACGCACCATGAGAAAGAGTGAACCGAGGACAGCCACGCTCGGAAACATCGTCATCGACAGCACAATATAGAGAATGGCAGTCCTGCCCCGAAACTGCATGCGCCCCAGTGCGAACGCCGCAAATGATCCAATCAGGAGGGCGAGAACGACCGTCCCAACCGAAACGATGACGGAGTTCTGCAATGCCCGGATGAAGTCATCGTTGCGAAGCACATACTGGTAGTGGCTCCAGTCGAGCTCACTCGGCCAGTAAGATGCTGGCGTGTTGAAAAGCTGATTGTCGAAGGTCAGGGAGGAGACAATCGCCCAGTAGAACGGAAAGAGCGTGTAGAAAAGGATGAAAACGATCAGGATCCAGAACAGCAGCCGAACGATCACGTGCCCAACGTTGAAGCCTCGCCTCGGTACGACCAGCTCCCGCGAGTGATCCGCCCTCCCTTGGCCCCGCGATTCCGGTAGCGCGGTGCTGGCCATGCTACGTCTCCTCCACCCTGATGAGTCGGGTATACAGGACCACGAAGACAAAGATGCAGATGAAGATGATCACCGCTGCGGCCGAGCCTCGTCCGAGTAGTTGCAGGTCGATAAGTTGCTGCCGCGCATAGACTGCGACCGTCATCGTCTCAGGGGCGAATTGCTTCATGACGAAGATCACGTCGAAGACACGGAACGCATCGAGGGTGCGAAAGATCAGTGCCACCAGCAACGCTGGCTTGAGGAGCGGCAGCGTGATCTGGAAGAACTGTTGCACCTTCGAGGCGCCGTCGACTGTCGAGGCTTCATAGACGTCACCGGGGATGAGTTGCAGTCCGGCCAGCAACAGGAGTGCCATGAATGGCGTCGTCTTCCAGACATCGACCGCAATGATCGCGGGGAGTGCGGTGGCCGGGTTAGCCAGCCACGCCACTTTCTGATCGAGAATGTGAAGCCGGTAGACCAGGATGTCGTTCACAATACCGAAGACATCGTGATACATCCATTGCCACATCGACGCGGATACGACTGTTGGGATCGCCCATGGCACCAGCATCGCGGTTCGCACTCCGCCACGGCCGCGAAAGTTGGAATGGATCACGAGAGCGATCGCGAGACCCAGCAGTGTCTCGAAAAAAACTGAACTCGCGGTGAATACGACCGTGTGCCAGATCGTGGAGCGGAATGCCTCTTCTTGCAGGAGGCTCTGGTAGTTGTCGAGTCCGACGAAGCGCGGCTCGCGGGCACTGGCGAGGCGCGTGTTGGTGAAGCTGAGGCGAAACGTCTCGACGAGGGGATAGAGGGCAATGAGCGCGACGACCAGGAGACTCGGCAGCACGAGCAGCCAGGCAAGTCGCTCGCGGCTTCGACCCAGAGCGGTTTCGGGCCGTTGCCACGGTTTGGCTCGGCTTGAAACTTCGGGCAGCGGCGCGACGTCAGCGTTCGCGCTCATGTTGACCCCCAAATCGCGTGCGCCGGCCGGTAATGTCCCGGCCGGCGCACGTCACACGACGGTCGGCCCGGTTACAGTTGCGAGACGATCCCTTCGAGCTGGTCCGCCAGTTGCGCCACCCGTGCCGCGGCATCAGATGCCTGACCGGTGAGGATCTCGTTCACGGCCGTGAAGTACGCGGTCGAAACCTCGTTGTACAGATCACTTGTTACGCTCGACGGCCGAGCGACAGCGCCTCCCTGGAAGACTTCTTTCAGCTTTCCGAAGAAGGGATTGGCTTCGAGGACATCCGCATCGTCGTAGAGATCGACGATCGTTGGCAGGCGGCTCAGTTCGATTGCGTACGATTTCTGGAGTTCCCGTGAGGTCAGAAACTGCGCGAAGGCAATTGCCGCCGGCTGGTTCTGGGAGTAGGCGGACACCATGACCTGCCAGCCACCAAGCGTATCCGCGTGCGTGGCGCCCTCGCCGTCGCCCATCGGCACCAACGTCACATCGAACTTGT
>CAYSXO010000069.1:10188-15882 GCA_964434995.1 uncultured Sphaerobacteraceae bacterium | reverse complement strand
CTGCACGAGCGAACCGACCCCACGCGCCATCTCAAAACCTGACGACCGGAATCCGATGCGGCCGCCCTGCTCATCGGCTGGCTCTCCGCCCGGAGGAACGTCTACTCGCGCGACTCCGTCGCCACAATGACTGGCGTTGAGGATCCGCGCGTGCCGTCGTGGCGCGTTTCCCAGAAGGGACGAGAGGGGTGAACTCTCCATCTTCCGGCGCGAACCCTGGCACGGGGAGCTTCCTGTCCCACTCCGCACCATTGGACACGGCCATCCCCGCTTCCTGATGCTGATTCACGATTCCACCGGGACGGCGGTGGATCGCGCAACGGAGAGCGGACGAGCGCGAAGGTTAGGGGCCATGCGCCTGTCACAATCCGAAGTGGTTCGGAGTTAACCCTCCCAGAAGGCGCCGTTGCCGCTCGAGAACGTTCATGCCGCTCCTGCTCCGTGGATCAGCATCTGCCGGCCTGGCTCATCCCGCCGAGGAGAGCGTTGGCGATCTTGCCCTCGTGTCCGCGGCCCTGCGCGACCCACGCGATTTCGCGCCGCTCTTCGTCCGCTACTGGAGCCCGGTTCTGCGCTATTGCCGCTACCGGCTCGAGGGCCAGGAGGATGCGGAGGATGCGGCCAGCCAGATTTTCGTCGATGCCTACGCCTCGCTCCATCGTTTTCAGCATCAGGGCCGGGAAGGCGCGTTCCGGTCGTGGCTCTTCACCATCGCGCATAACGAGGTGGTCACTCGCCATCGCTACCGAGCGCGGCACATGACCGCCTCGCTGGACGGCGTCGCGGATGTTCCCGACCCTGGGCCATCGCCGGAGCAGGCGGGGCTCATCTCGGGCGACGTGGCCCGCGTTGCGGTATTGCTGCACAAGTTGCCGAAGCGGCCGCGCGAGGTGGTGGAGTTGCGTCTCGCTGGCCTGAATGACCGGGAGATCGCGGCGGTGCTTGGCATCACCGGCGCGGCAGTGCGCCAGGCGCAAACGCGCGCTATTGCCGCGTTGCGGCAGCGGTTGACGCACGGATCGGACCTGCCATGACCGCGATTGACGATCGAGAACAGGCGCTGAACGACTTCTGGAATGCCATCGTCGCGGGCACGCCCGCATCTCCGGCAAGCCTCGATCCGGGCGATCGGGAGATCGTTCGCTTCCTCCAGAGCATGGGCGAGCCGGACTGCGATGGGCCTACGCCCGACATGGCCTGGCCGAAGGTGCTGACCCGCATCATGGAGGGCGGGCGCGGGTCGGCCAGAGCGGCCGACCCGCGCCCGCCAGAGTGGCGCGTATCGCGGTTCGCGCTGACCAGGCAGCGCCCCTCCGCGTCGCCCGCGAGCCAGGCAGATGCGCTGCTGAAGGGATTCCGTTGGCTCAATGCGCTCGCGACCGCTGCACTGCTCCTGATAACCGTCGCCGCCGCGCTCTTCGCGCTCGGGCCGGGGCGCGTCGATACAAACGACCGGCCACCCGGCGCGCCGGCGTTGATCGGCATCACCTCCGCCGCGAAGGGCCTGAGCGGGGAGGCGCCGCTCGATCTTGCGATTGGCCCAATGTCCGCCGGACCCAGGCAACTGCTGGCCGGGGAGGTTCGCCTGCAGCCAGGGGTGGTCATGAGCGAGCCGCCCCTCTCCGGCCTCGTGCTCCTCGACGTGGAGGAGGGGACGATTGCCGTCACGCTGCCGGACGGCGAAACATCGTTGCGCGCGGGAGACCAGATCACCGTGCCGGTCGACGGGGAGTTCGCGATTCGCAATGATGGGGCTGGGGAGGCCACCTTCCTGCAGGCGTTCGTGCTCGATGCGGCCGCGACTGGCGGGCGCGAGTTCAACACCGCGGCCCACTATTCGGTCCCCGGCGGCGGGGCGGGGTACTGGCCGATCGCGGTTGGCGCGGACCTCCCGGCGGGAGCCGGCTGGCTGACGCTGGAACGGGTGGTGATCCAGCCTGGCGCAGCGCTGCCGCCGTTCGTCGCGACCGGGCTCGATTGGGTCGCGCCCTACGCTGGCCGCGTCGGCATGACGCTCGAAGGAGATCGCCTCCCGTTTCGGTGGGACTCCGGCGAAGAACGCACCTTCGCCGCGCACGATCGCGGCTACCCGCGCTTCACTCCAGGCACGACGGTGACGCTCCGCAACGCCAGCGACGACGACCTCGTCCTCTTGCGCCTGGCGATCACGTCTCTGCTGGACACCCCATCACCCTAACACCCCAACACCCCCGGTTCGGCACGCTGCCACCATCTCGGCGACAATGCCCCTGCCGGCGACCGTGTCGCGTGCCGGCTCGATAGCCGTTCGTCGCGATTGTGGAGCCAGTGGTCATGCGCGCAGCCGTTCTCCCCGAGATTCCCTCAAATCTGGAGATTGCCGAGGTCCAGGTTGATACGCCCGGCCGGCGCGAGGAGCTGGTGCGCTCCGTCGCCGCCGGCCTCTGTCACAGCGACCTCCATTTCATGGAAGGCAAATACCATCACGACACGCCGACGATCCCCGGCCACGAGGTCGCTGGCGTCGTCGAGGCGGTCGGCGAGGATGTCACCGAGCTGCAGCCGGGCGATCACGTCATTGGCTGTCTGTCCATCTTCTGTGGCCGCTGCGAGTTCTGCCTCTCCGGCCGCCCCGTTCTGTGCAACCGGCAGGGCCTCGAACGGGGAGCGGATGAGGCGCCACGCCTCTCCCGCGATGGCGAGAAGATTCACCAGTTTCTGCGGCTTTCCGCCTTTGCCGAGTACTTGCTCGTCCACGAAAACACCCTCGTCAAGATCCGGGAGGACATGCCGCTCGACCGCGCGGCCCTGATCGGCTGCGCGGTAACAACTGGCATCGGCGCGGTCTTCAACACGGCGAAGGTGGAGCCGGGCAGCACGGTAGCGGTTCTCGGCTGCGGCGGCGTCGGCCTGAACGTGGTCCAGGGCGCGGCCATCGCCGGGGCAGGGCGCATCATCGCCATCGACACCATGCCCTGGAAGCTCGATCTGGCGCGCGATTTCGGCGCCACCGATCTGGTCGACGTCGCCGCGGGCGACCCGGCGGAGCAGGTGCGCGATCTGACTGACGGCGGGGTCGAGTACTCCTTCGAGGCCATTGGTCTAAAGGTCACCGCCGAGCAATCGTTCGCCATGCTCAGGAAAGGGGGGACGGCCACCATCGTCGGCATGATCCCGGAGGGCCAGAAGATCGAATTGCCCGGCTCCGAGTTCCTGGACGAGAAGCGGATTCAGGGCTCGAACATGGGATCAAATCGCTTCCGCGTCGACATGCCTCGCTACGTCGATCTCTACATGAGCGGGCGGCTGAAACTGGACGAGCTGGTCTCGGCGCGAATCGGTCTCGACGAGATCAACCAGGGCTTCGAGGCCATGCGCCGAGGCGACGTGGCGCGAAGCGTCGTGATGTTCGATGGGTGATGGGTGATGGGTGTCGGGGTGTCGGGGAGAACGACGGATCCTCCGGGCCGATAGCCGATAGCCGATAGCCGATAGCCGATAGCCAACGGCCGCTCACCCATCACCCACGCCAAAGGAGCTCACATGCGCTGTCTGTTTGTCGTACTCGCGGCATTGATGATGTGGGGAGCGTCGCTTCCCGTCCCCGTGTTCGCGCAGGAGGAGCCGTCCGAGGCCACGCCGGTAAGCATCAGCCGCACCGATATGCGCTACATCTCGCCATACACCCCTGATGGGCTGAACCCCGCGCTCACCGCCGAGAGCACTGGAAGTGGCGTTTGCGGCTACCCCTCCTCCCACGCGATCGATCGCCCTGACGCCTGGGATTGCATCAGCGATAACGACGTCGTTTACGACCCCTGCTTCGAGAATCCCTTTGCCGATCCTGACATGCCGGGCGAGGTGGCCTGCTTCGAGTCTCCGTTCTCGACCGACGTGACCGTCCTGGCTCTGACCGAACCGCTGGTGAGAAACAAGACCAGCGGCGCCGAACCAGGCGCCGATGCCGAGATCGCGCCATGGGATTTGCCATGGGCGATGGAGTTGGCCAACGGCGAGCAATGTTCTCTCCTGGGCGGCACGCTCACCGTTTTTGCCGGGCAGGTCGTTCACTACGGCTGTAGCGGCGGCGGCGGCATTCTGGGGGAGACCGACCGCTCGCGGCCCGTCTGGGTGGTGAGCTACATCGCCGATGGCGCCTACGAGACCACGCTCGTCGAGGTGGCCACGGCCTGGTCGTAACGATCCTGGGGAGGAAGGCGCTGCCCTGCGCCTCGCATGGGGAAGGAGTGCGCTCGTGGACGATCGCCGGTTCGATAGCCTCGCCCGCGCCGTGGCGGGGAGCGGCTCGCGCCGCGGCATCTTGCGTGGGCTGGCCGGGGCGGTGGCGGCGTGTGCCGCGGGCGGCCTCAGTGCGCGTGTTGAGGCGCATCATGGCAAGCTCGGCCCGGGTGATCCCTGCCGCACCGACAGCCAGTGCGTCGCCGCCGATGCCCCGCTGATCTGCGCCGATAACGGGTTCGTGATGGACGGCCCGCTCAACTGCTGCACCTACGAAGGGAGCCGTTGCGGCTCCGATCAGGGTTGCTGCTGGGACAACGCCTGTGTCGATGGCTTCTGCTCCAGCATCAGCCGGCGGCCCGGCCCCGGAGAACGCTGCAACAGCTTCTCGCGCTGCCTTGCCGCCGACACCGCCGTGACCTGCGACTACGTCGCCACCACCGGTGACTACCGCTGCTGCGCCTACGATGGCGGCCGCTGCGGAACGGACGCGGGCTGCTGTGGCAACCTCGCCTGCTTCAATGGCTTTTGCAGCAGCCAGGGGGATATCGCCGGCCCAGGAGAGCCGTGCGTCAGTAGCTCCCAGTGCATGGCGGCTGACACGGCGATCACCTGCGACTACGTCGCCACTACCGATGATCTCCGCTGCTGCGCCTACGAGGGCGGGCGCTGTAGCTGGGATGGCGGCTGTTGTGGCTGGCTGACCTGCGGCAACGATGGTTTCTGCGCTGGCGCTCCAGTCTCTGCCGGGCCGGGCGATCCCTGCCAGGACAGCTCGCAATGCCTCGCCGCCGATACCGCCCTCACCTGTGGCTACGTCGGGCAAACCGACGACTTTCGCTGTTGTGCCGCCGAGGGGGACCGCTGTGGTTGGGATGGCGCCTGCTGCGGCTGGGCGCGATGCAGTGACGCCGGCTTCTGCACCTCTGTGCCGCCTGCCGGCTGCGATGGCGAAGGCTGCGCTTGCGACTATGGTGTTCCCGCCTCATGCGCCGATGGACTCGTCTGCTGCGCCGTGCAGAGTGGCTACATCTGCGCCACCTACGAGGACTGTGGCATGGGGTAGAGAAGCCCTCGACCCGGCTCCTCGGAAAACCCTCACCCAATGGTTCGGTGGATGGGGGTTGATCTGGAAAAAGGATTCATGCGTATGGGGATTAGCGAGTCAGGGTGCTCCTGTGAAGGAGGAAAGGGCCATTGACGACTGATCAGCTATCGATGACGAGCCGCATGAGTTCGACGACGTCTCTCCGCGCCGGCGAGGCCGCGGTGCGGCTCCTGCGCGATCGCGGCGTGCGCTACGCCTTCGGCGTGCCGGGCGAGAGCTTTCTCGGCCTGCTCGACGCCATCGCCCTGACGCCGGGCATGCACCTCGTCGCCACCCGCCACGAGGGGGGCGCGGCCTTCATGGCCGATGCGGTCGGCAAGCTCACCGGTATACCGGCCATCTGCATGGGAACGCGCGGCGTCGGCTCC
>CAYSXO010000069.1:0-10172 GCA_964434995.1 uncultured Sphaerobacteraceae bacterium | reverse complement strand
GCCTATCAGGACTCGACCCCGCTGCTGGCCCTGGTTGGGCAGGTCGAGACCGAGTACCGGCATCGCGAGGCGCTGCAGGAGGTCGAGCTCGACGCCTTCCTCGGGGCCATCACCAAATGGGCGGTTGAGCCGCCGAACGGGGCGCGGTTGCCGGAGATCGTGCACGAGGCGCACCGGCGGGCTGTCTCCGGCCGGCCGGGACCGGTCGCGGTCGTCCTGCGCGGCGATATCCTTGACGAGCCGGCGAGCAACGCGCCGATTGTCGCGACAGCCCCGCCCGCATCCGGCGTACGCCCAGGCGATGCCGAGGCGATGGTCGCGGCGCTGCACGAGGCGCGGTCACCCCTGATTGTCGCTGGCGGCGGCGTCCTGCGGGCGCGGGCGACAGAGCGCCTGGTCGCGCTGGCCGAGCGGCTGGCGGCGCCGGTCGCGGCCGCCTTCCGCCGCAACGATGTCTTCCCGAACGATCATCCGCTCTATCTCGGGCCGCTCACGTTTGGCGCGCCGCCTGCCGTCGCCGCGCGAGTGCGGTCGGCGGACGTGGTGCTTGCCGTCGGCACGCGGCTCTCGGAGATGACCACGCTCGGCTATACCCTGCCCGCGCCGGGCACGACGCTCCTGCAGGTTGATATCTCCCCGGAGATGCTGGGACGGACCTACCCGGCGACGATCGCCGTCGCCGCCGATGCCGCCGTCGCGCTGGATGCCCTGCTCGCCGTGCCGTGCGCGAGCCCGGGTCCTGAGCGCGGTCTGGCCAACGCCCGGGACCGCGATGCGTACGAGGCTGGCGCGATGCCCCCGGCGACGAGCAGCGTCTCATCGCTCGTCGACCCGGCGCGGGTGATCGCCGCGCTGCAGCGCTCCCTTCCCCCGGAGGCGATTCTGACCAGCGACGCCGGCAACTTCTGGGGCTGGATTGCCCGCTACTATCAGTTCCGCCGGCCCCACACCTTCCTGGCCCCGACCTCGGGCGCGATGGGCTACGCCGTCCCGGCGGCGGTCGCTGCCGCGCTGGTCACGCAGAACCGTGTCCCGGTGGTCGCCCTGGCGGGCGACGGCGGCTTCCTGATGACGGCTAATGAGCTGGCGGTCGCCGCCCAGCTCGGGCTGAACGTCACCTGCGTCGTCTTCGACAACGCCCAGTACGGCACCATCCGTTTGCACCAGGAGCGAGCCTACCCCGGCCGCATCGCCGGCACCGAGCTGTGGAGCCCCGATCTGGTCCGGTACGCCGAGGCCTTCGGCGGCATCGGCATCCGGGTCGAGCGGGACGAGGACGTGGCTGAGGCGCTGCGCACGGCACTCGCTCACCCGGGCATCGCCATCGTCTCCGTCGCCGTGGCGCGAGACACCATCGCGGTGGGCACGCGGCTCGCCGATCTGAGCGATTGATGAAATGAACGGGGCAGTCTCCTGCCTGACGATCGCATGGGCCGCTACCTGTCAAACCAGATCGTGATTGAAGGCGAACGCCGTTGCCTCGGCGCGGGAGTCAACCCCGAGCCTGCCGTAGATCGACTGCAGATGCCGGCCCACCGTGCGCGGGCTGATGTAGAGGCGCGCGCCGACGTCGGCGTAGCTCAGGCCCTGCGCCACCAGCCGGAGCACCTCGACCTCGCGCCGGGTCAGCCCGGCGGGAGGAGGCGTGGGCGTCTCAGCCGTGGCCAGGGCCACTGCCGCGTCCAGCCGGTCGAGCGCGGGCTCGGCGCCAAGCCGTGTGAAAATGGCTCGGGCTTCTTCCTGTAGTGGCGCGGCCGCCTCCGGCCGGTGCTGCGCCGCCAGCATCCGAATCTGCTCCACCAGGGTCAGCGCGCGTTCGTAGGGCGCGGCGCAGGCGTTGGCCAGGGCCAGCGCCGCCGCGAGATGCGTTTCGGCTTCGGGCAATGCGCCCTCGCTGGCGGCGAGCTCGCCGAGTGCTCGATGCGCTGTCAGGATCGCCAGCGGCTGGCGGGGGGTACTGGCTGCCGCCAGGGCTTGCTCGGCCCAGCGCCGCGCCTCCGCGCGCTCGCCCAGGGCGAGGTGGTAGCGGGCGCGCAGCAGCGAGCCTGCCGCGCGGTCGAGCACGCGACCGCTCCAGGCGAGCCAGCGGTCGTGGGTATCGAGCCAGGTCAGCGCCAGATCGCGGTCGCCTTCATCCAGCGCCAGCGAGGCGGCCAGCCGCTGCACGATCAGCGCATCGACATAATAGAGGCTACCTGGTTCGCTTTCCGCGCCATCTGGCGCCGCGGCGCGGACGCGGCTCCAGGCGGCAGCGAACTTCCCCTGGCGGCGCTCCAGCTCACCCAGCGCCGCCAGGGCGGAAACGCGCCAGGCTGGCACGCGCAGGTAGGCCAGGGCGCCCTCGCGGACATCATTCCAGCGCCCTTCGAGCATGGCTGGCCAGAAGACTTGCAGCAGGGGACGCTCTCCGCGGAAGACGGCGAAGCTTCCCAACCGCGCCATCGTGCGCCGGTACTCATCGAGGAGGCGATGCCGCTCCTCCAGATCCTCGGTGGCGTACGCCATCTCCACTTCAAGCAATTCCCACTTGAGGGTGGAGGCCGTCATGAACGAGGCATCAATGGCGCGGAACTGCTCGCGCGAGGCGACAAACTCCGACTTCGCCTCCGCCGATCGGCCAGCGCTCGCGTGAGCCAGCGCCAGGGCAATCAGCGCCGCGCCCTGCTCGTTGTGGCGCGCCGCGGTGATTTCGGCCGGTTCCTCCGCCATCACGGCCTCGGCGTACGTCGTGGCCTCGCGATAGCCGCCGATGAACGCCAACCATTGCGCAAGCAGGCCACGCGAGGGGAGATTGAGCCGACCCATGCTGGCCAGGCGAGCGCGTTCGTCTGCCGAGAGCACGTCGAGTGCAGCCACGCACTGTTGCAGGTCATCGAGGACATTCTGGCCAAGAAATCCGCGCAGCCTGACTCGCAGCCAGCGGATCGCCAGGGCCAGCACGGGGTCGGCGCACTCCTGAGCCAGCACCTCGGCGGCATCGAGATGCATGGCAGACCGGGCGGGGTTGACATAGCGGTACGACTCGGCCAGGTCAGTATGCAGCCAGGCCAGTTTCCCGGAGGACGCTGCCTGCTGGAGCAGCGGAATGGCTTGTTCGTAGCGGGCGATGGCGTCCCATGCGGCATCGCAGCGCTCGGCGCGCTGCGCGGCTCGAATCAGCCACCTGGCGGCATCGGCATCGCCCGCCTGCAACAGGTGATGAGCGACGCTGTCCGGGTCTGGGTCTGGCTGCTGCGCCAGCAGCTCACCCAGGCGTCGGTGCCAGGCGCGGCGCCGCAGGAGAGGCACGCCATCATAGAGCGCCTCCCGCACCAGGGCATGGGAGAATTGGAGGGCAGCGCGGTCGGGCGTCTCGCCGATGATCTGCGCCTGGCGCGCCGCGTCAACGGCGTCGGCGAAGGCCTCATCGTCGATCCCGGCTGCCGCCTGCCAGAGGTCCGGCGGGACCGCGAGCCCGATCACGGCCGCGATCTGCACCAGGTGCTGAACCGATTCCCCCAGGCGGACCACGCGCTCGTCAATCAGGTGTCGCACCAGCGGCGGCACCGGGGCCACCGTCAGATTGGCCAGCGCCCACCCCTGCTTACCGCGGCGCAAGAGCCGCTCATGCTCCAGGGTGCGCAACACCTCTTCCAGATAGAACGGGATTCCCTCGGCATAGCGCACCAGGTGCGCAACAAGCCGCCCTTCGTCCGCCGGCGGCAGCCCGTAGCGCTCGCGCACGAGAAGCCGAATGGCCTCCGTCTCCAGGGGGAGCAGATCGATGCGGGTTGGCCGGGACTCGCGCACCAGGGGCGGCAGTGCCCGATAGAGGGGGGCATGAGGGGCGATTTCGTTGTCGCGCAGGGTGGCGGCGATCAGTAGTGGCCAACTCCGCGCGCGCCGTGCCACGGCGCGGAGCAGATCGAGGCTGGCCTGATCGGACCAGTGCATGTCCTCGAAGAGCAGGATCACCGGACGGTGCTTCGACAGGTCGCTCAGAAAGCCGGCCACTTGCTCGTAGAGGGCGTCTTTGCCGGAGAGCGTCTCCAGCAGCTCGGCATTGCTCAGCCCAGCTGGCAACGGCGGCAGGGGGGCAGCCGGGCGATAGGAGCGGAGGAGCTCGATCCAGGGCTCGTAGGGCGAGGCGGTCTCGAGGTCGTAGCAATGACCGCTGAGTATCAACGCCCCCCGCTGGCGTGCTTCGGCCGCGATGCTTTCCACCAGGGAAGTCTTGCCGATGCCCGCTTCCCCAACTACCAGAGCCAGCCGGCCGCGGCCGGCCAACGCGCCCTCCAACGCGGCCCGCAGCGTGGCCATCTCGCTGCTCCGGCCATGAAGCTGCTCCGGCCGCGAGTCGGCCTGTTCGCCCACGTCACCTGCAGCATCGATCACCGTGCGCGACATGCAACCTTTCTCGTCGGAGTTGCCCGCCGCGCTTGCGGCGGATGACGCGGACCTGGAACACGCATTGTACTGATAGGCGGGCCGAGGGCGGAATGCTGCCAGCCGCCGGCTTGCATCCGCCGGCCGCGCTGATCGCGGCCGGCGCCCATCATATGCGCAGAACTGCCCACATTGCCCGGCAAGGACTTGACAGCAAATTGGGCAATTTCGCGACTGTCAGTGCCGGTGTCTTCTCGTAGTCTGGAGGGGTGATCAGGGAAGCGGCGGCGGCGCTCCAATCGTCGGAGAAGCACGTCATCGCCCACCGCGGGCGGCGTCTCCGCTTCCGGGTCACGAACGATTTGCGCGTGGCTGCCGAGACCAGCCCCGCTCGAATCGTTCGGCGTGTGGCTGGCGTTCACGCTGCAGAGCGACCGAGACCCGAACGCCAGCACGACCGCTACTGCCGGATGGGACGTGAGGTTACCGGAATGCTGTACCTGAACACCATTGCGAGCGTCGCCCTGGACGACCTGGCGCGAGAGCGCGCCCGGCACGAAAAGGAGACGCGAATCCCGCGGGCGCTGGCCGCGCCGGCGAAGCGCCCGGCCTTGGTGATCCGCCAGGAAACTGTTGGCAGCCTGGCTCCGGAGCGCGTGCCGCGCTGGCGCATTACGCTCCCGTGGCGGGTGGATATGGCCGAAGCGGCCTGATCCGCTCTGTCACCCTTCCCCTCTTTCAGATCCGGCGAGATCGATTCGGGCGATGATTTCGCCGTCCTCGATCTCGCCGGTGGGGATGAAGCCCGAGCGCCGGTAGAGGCGCTCGGCGATATCGTTGCCCGGCACATACCCGAGATAGATTTCGCGGCAGCCGTGCTGCTCGGCCATCAGGGCGATGAGCGCGCCCAGCGCCGCCGTTCCATGGCCTCGCCCCTGCTGCTCCGCGCCGATCATGAAGCGGACGATCCACCACCGGCCGGTTTCGGCCTCGCGCGCCGTCATGGCGAACCCGACCAGTTCCTCGCCCGCGTAGATCGCCAGCGGCGTCCACTCCTGCTCAACGTACGCCTCGGCCAGTGAATAGAGATTCGGCGCGACGAAATCTTCCTGCTCTGGCGTGACCTTCAGGCGGACGACGGCGCTGAACTCCGCGCGGGTGACGGGGCGAAACGTGATCGCACGTGTCATGAAGCCCTTGTCTCTCTTCCGGCAGAAAGCGCCGTGATATCGACGCCGCGCTCGCGCATGAACGCCAGCACTTCAGGCCGGGTTGGCATGTGCTCGCTCTGGGGCGGGCGGCCGATTTTCAGCGCGGCGGCGGCGGCAGCGAAGCGCGCGGCGGGCAACGGATCGTCGCCTGGCTGCCATGCCGCCAGGAACCCGGCATGAAAGACATCCCCGGCGCCGATATCGAAGACGACCTCGACAACGTTCGCCGGCAGCTCTGATACCCCAGCGCTGGTGATGACCCGTGTCGGCTGGCGCCCGCTGGTAATGATGACCAGCTCCGGCCCGTGGCGGCGCAGCCAAGCCACCGCCTCTTCCAGCGTTCGTGCGCCGGAGATGAGCCGCGCCTCGTCCTCATTCATGATCGCCAGGTCGGCCATGGCCAGCGCCTCGGCCAGCACCGCTTGTGCCTCCGCCGCGCCGCCAGTCCACGACCCGGCGCGGTAGTTCGGGTTGACGCAGACGGCGCGGCCCAGACTCCGCGCGCGCCGCGCCAACGTCATCGACTGCTGGCGCAAGGTGGGATCGCGCAGGCTCCCCTCCGAAAGGTCGAAGATACGGCCGCGCGCCAGGTAGGCATCGCTGATGTCGGCGGCATTGAGCGTGGCGAGGGGATTGCTGAACCCCGCGAAGCGGTAGAAGGTGAAGCGCTTGTTGCCGTTGTCATCGACGCTGGCCAGGGAGATCGGAGTCAGTTGCCCCGGCACGATTTCGATGGCCCCGGTGTCGACGCCGTCGTCGCGCAGGGATTGCAGGAGCCAGCGCCCCACCTCGTCGTCGCCAACTCTTGAGATGAAGCCGATCCTGCCGCCCAGCCGCGCAAGCGCCAGGACGAAGATGGTCGCCGAGCCGGCCGCGGTCAGGACGAGGTGCTCGCTCTCGGTGATGCGCGGGCCGAGGCGCGGCGGCGAAATCTCGCCAGTCATTGACCCGATATTGACGACGTCGAGATCGGGCTCGGGATAATCGGTCATGCTCTCCCCTGGTTCTCCGTGGCGGGCGTACCCGGCATTGCGTTCGCCAGGTCGAGCGCAAGCAGGCAAGCGCCGAGGGGATGATAGAAATCGGGCTTGCCGCGCGCGAAGTCGACCTCCTTGCACCGCCCATCGCGGGTCAGGACGGGATACCAGCCGCCACGCGCGCGGTCGATCTGGTGATGCCAAGCATAGGCCCAACTCCGGCCGTACCACGCCCGATACGCTGGCTCTCCCGTCTGCGCCTGCATTGCCGCGCTTGCGCCAATCGCCTCGCTGATCGTCCAGTGATACTTGTCGTCATCGACTGGCGAGCCGTCAAGATCGAAGGCGTAGCGGAACCCGCCGAACGCCTCATCCCAGGCATGAGCCACCGCCGCGTCGAAGCATCGCCGCGCTGCCGGCATAGCCCAGTCGGTATGGCGCTCCCGCTCCAGCAGCGCCAGCAGTTTTGCCCACTCCAGCAGGTGCCCGCTCAGCACGCCGTACGGGCGGAGCAGGTCGTGGGGCGTTGCTTTGTTGAAGGTCAGGTCGGCTCGCCAATCCTCGTCATAGTGTTCCCAGAGCAGGCCGCCTGTCTGGCGCGGCAGATCGACGGCGACGCGATGCGCGATCAGCGCCGCGCGGTCGAGGTAGGCGGGCTCCCCAGTGGCCGCGTAGGCTGCCAGGAGCGCCTCGGCCAGGTGCATGTTTGCGTTCTGCCCGCGATACGGATCGACAGTCGCCCAGTCTTCGCTGATCTCGTCGACGTAGAGCCCATCGTCCGGGCGCCAGAAACGGGTTTCCAGGATTTCGCTGACGTCGTCGAGGAGGTCGCGCGCGGGAAGCCCTGCCAGCAGGCAAGACGATGCGGCCAGCAGGACGA
Source organism: uncultured Sphaerobacteraceae bacterium (assembly GCA_964434995.1). GTDB lineage: Bacteria > Chloroflexota > Chloroflexia > Thermomicrobiales > UBA6265 > JACCXM01. Next base: position 2,739 of record CAYSXO010000069.1, on the reverse strand, counting down.
AGGCGTGACCGTAGGCGAACTTGCGGCGATCGACCGGCTGGCGCTCTGCCAGGACCCAGAAGTAGCCGCCATGCACGCGGTCATGGTGCACCTCGCGCAGAAAGGCCAGGCCATGTTCTGCCGCGTCCCGGCACCCCGCGCCCAGCCCGTACACATGCCCCAGCGCGAAGCCGTGCGTGTAGCGGCAGGAGGCAATCAGGTGGCGCGTGCGCCGGTTGAAGATGCTGCCGTCGTCGGCAATCTGGGTGATGAACCCGCCCACCTCGCGGTCGATGCTCCGGGGGAGGTAAAAGTCAATCAGCATTTGCGCCTGCTGCCGCGGAAACGCCGGATCGCCCCACGCCAGGTCATCATTGCCGCTCATGAGCCTATTATCAGGGGTGATGGGTGATGGGTGATGGGTGATGGGTGATGGGTGATGGGTGTCGGGGTGTCGGGGTGTCGGGGTGTCGGGGTGTCGGGGTGTCGGGGAGAACGACGGATCCTCCGGGCCGATAGCCGATAGCCGATAGCCGATAGCCGATAGCCAACGGCCGCTCACCCATCACCCACGCCAAAGGAGCTCACATGCGCTGTCTGTTTGTCGTACTCGCGGCATTGATGATGTGGGGAGCGTCGCTTCCCGTCCCCGTGTTCGCGCAGGAGGAGCCGTCCGAGGCCACGCCGGTAAGCATCAGCCGCACCGATATGCGCTACATCTCGCCATACACCCCTGATGGGCTGAACCCCGCGCTCACCGCCGAGAGCACTGGAAGTGGCGTTTGCGGCTACCCCTCCTCCCACGCGATCGATCGCCCTGACGCCTGGGATTGCATCAGCGATAACGACGTCGTTTACGACCCCTGCTTCGAGAATCCCTTTGCCGATCCTGACATGCCGGGCGAGGTGGCCTGCTTCGAGTCTCCGTTCTCGACCGACGTGACCGTCCTGGCTCTGACCGAACCGCTGGTGAGAAACAAGACCAGCGGCGCCGAACCAGGCGCCGATGCCGAGATCGCGCCATGGGATTTGCCATGGGCGATGGAGTTGGCCAACGGCGAGCAATGTTCTCTCCTGGGCGGCACGCTCACCGTTTTTGCCGGGCAGGTCGTTCACTACGGCTGTAGCGGCGGCGGCGGCATTCTGGGGGAGACCGACCGCTCGCGGCCCGTCTGGGTGGTGAGCTACATCGCCGATGGCGCCTACGAGACCACGCTCGTCGAGGTGGCCACGGCCTGGTCGTAACGATCCTGGGGAGGAAGGCGCTGCCCTGCGCCTCGCATGGGGAAGGAGTGCGCTCGTGGACGATCGCCGGTTCGATAGCCTCGCCCGCGCCGTGGCGGGGAGCGGCTCGCGCCGCGGCATCTTGCGTGGGCTGGCCGGGGCGGTGGCGGCGTGTGCCGCGGGCGGCCTCAGTGCGCGTGTTGAGGCGCATCATGGCAAGCTCGGCCCGGGTGATCCCTGCCGCACCGACAGCCAGTGCGTCGCCGCCGATGCCCCGCTGATCTGCGCCGATAACGGGTTCGTGATGGACGGCCCGCTCAACTGCTGCACCTACGAAGGGAGCCGTTGCGGCTCCGATCAGGGTTGCTGCTGGGACAACGCCTGTGTCGATGGCTTCTGCTCCAGCATCAGCCGGCGGCCCGGCCCCGGAGAACGCTGCAACAGCTTCTCGCGCTGCCTTGCCGCCGACACCGCCGTGACCTGCGACTACGTCGCCACCACCGGTGACTACCGCTGCTGCGCCTACGATGGCGGCCGCTGCGGAACGGACGCGGGCTGCTGTGGCAACCTCGCCTGCTTCAATGGCTTTTGCAGCAGCCAGGGGGATATCGCCGGCCCAGGAGAGCCGTGCGTCAGTAGCTCCCAGTGCATGGCGGCTGACACGGCGATCACCTGCGACTACGTCGCCACTACCGATGATCTCCGCTGCTGCGCCTACGAGGGCGGGCGCTGTAGCTGGGATGGCGGCTGTTGTGGCTGGCTGACCTGCGGCAACGATGGTTTCTGCGCTGGCGCTCCAGTCTCTGCCGGGCCGGGCGATCCCTGCCAGGACAGCTCGCAATGCCTCGCCGCCGATACCGCCCTCACCTGTGGCTACGTCGGGCAAACCGACGACTTTCGCTGTTGTGCCGCCGAGGGGGACCGCTGTGGTTGGGATGGCGCCTGCTGCGGCTGGGCGCGATGCAGTGACGCCGGCTTCTGCACCTCTGTGCCGCCTGCCGGCTGCGATGGCGAAGGCTGCGCTTGCGACTATGGTGTTCCCGCCTCATGCGCCGATGGACTCGTCTGCTGCGCCGTGCAGAGTGGCTACATCTGCGCCACCTACGAGGACTGTGGCATGGGGTAGAGAAGCCCTCGACCCGGCTCCTCGGAAAACCCTCACCCAATGGTTCGGTGGATGGGGGTTGATCTGGAAAAAGGATTCATGCGTATGGGGATTAGCGAGTCAGGGTGCTCCTGTGAAGGAGGAAAGGGCCATTGACGACTGATCAGCTATCGATGACGAGCCGCATGAGTTCGACGACGTCTCTCCGCGCCGGCGAGGCCGCGGTGCGGCTCCTGCGCGATCGCGGCGTGCGCTACGCCTTCGGCGTGCCGGGCGAGAGCTTTCTCGGCCTGCTCGACGCCATCGCCCTGACGCCGGGCATGCACCTCGTCGCCACCCGCCACGAGGGGGGCGCGGCCTTCATGGCCGATGCGGTCGGCAAGCTCACCGGTATACCGGCCATCTGCATGGGAACGCGCGGCGTCGGCTCC
>CAYSXO010000068.1:7505-16193 GCA_964434995.1 uncultured Sphaerobacteraceae bacterium | reverse complement strand
TGACCATCAGGAAGACGAAGAGCTTCAGCAGCAGGTCAGACCCCTTGAAGGGGAGGCGCACGAAGGCGTAGGCGGCGGGAACGCTTACGAGCGTCACCAGCAGCACCGCGCCGGCGGTAACGATCGTCGAATTGACCACCCATCGCCCGATGTTTGCCTGAAACGCCTGGGCAAAGTTCTCCCAATGGATCCCCTGGGGCCAGCCGAGCGGCGCGCGGAAATAGTCGTCCGTGTCGCGGATCGCCGCCCAGACCATGAACCAGAGAGGGAAGAGGGCCATGAGCGCGGCGACGATCAGGATGACGTGCTGGACGACGATGCCGAGGCGGCGTGGGTGACGGGTGGGACGAGGGTGATGGGGTGATGGGGTGATGGGGTGATGGGGCGAGGCCGCTGTGCTCATGATATTCAGCTTCCGATTTCTGACTTCCGACTTCCGACTCGACCGAGGAGCGTAGCGACGAGAACGACCGCAATGGCCGAGATGAGGACGAGGGTGGCCGCGGCGGCGGCCAGGTTCATCTGGGCCACGGTGAAGGCGTTCTGATAGATGTAAAGGTCGGCGGTCATGGTGGCATTGCCGGGACCGCCGTTCGTCATCACGAAGACGTAGGAGAAGGTCCAGACGGCGACGGTGATGACGGAGGTGATGGCGTAGAAGACGATGATGCCGCGCATCCGCGGCAGAGTCACGTTCCAATGCGCGCGCCAGCGGTTCGCGCCATCGACCATCGCTGCTTCCAGCGGCTCGGTGGAGAGGGTCAGCAGTCGGGCCGAGAAGAGGACCACGCCGAGGACGGCCTCGCGCCAGATGATGACCCCGCCGACCGAGAGGAGCGCGATTTTCGGGTCGCCCAGCCAGTCCTGGCGCAGAAATCCGAGGCCGGCCGTCTCCAGCATCTGATTGAGCGCGCCGTTCTTCGTCAGCATGGCGCTGAAGGCGATGCCGCTGACGGTGATCGAGATGATGTAGGGCACAAAGAGGACGAAGCGGTAGATGGGCGCGGCCTTGCGCTGCTCAAAGAGGAGAAGCGCAAGGGCCAGGGCGATGACGATCATGACCGGCACGCAGATCATCAGCACCAGGTTGTTGCGGACGCTGATCAGGAAGAGGGGATCGTTCAGCGCCACCCGGTAATTGTCCAGCCCGACGTAGAGTGAGAGGCTGCCGAGGCTCTGCACCAGGCTCATGCGGATCAAGCTGTAGACCGGGTAGACGAAAATCAACCCGACCAGCGCGACGCTTGGCAACAGGAAGAGGAAAGCGACCCAGCCCGTGCCCCGCGCGCGGCGCGGCGAGCGGGTCCCATGCGACATGTTTGATGCGTCACACGAATTCCGGGTGATGCGCCCCGGCATGGCCTTCATGGTCCCGGCCACATCCCCCACTCCCAGCGCGCTGGACGAGGGCGTAGGAGGCGCGGGCGAACGCGGCGAGGTCACGGGTTCACCCGGCTTCCGGATCAGGCGCCGGCAGCCGCGGGCCAGGAGGATGCTCAAGCGCGAGCGACGATCCCTGTTCGTTGACGGCCACGCGAAGCTTCCCTTGATGTTGTCGGCAGAGGCGTGCCCTGAGGCGCCCGCGCCAGGCGTGCGGCCCCGTGCATGGAAATCCGGTGAGCAGCCCCTATCGTACAAGGGCTATCCCCCATTGCTGGCCTGGCCCTGACGTCCCGCGTGCGCCAGCGAGCAAACGCGGGACATCTCTTCCGCAACCGCCGCCAGCGCCGCTTCGATTTCTGCCTGAGTCGTTGCGACTGCCAGGTCGCCGGCGGTTTCGTGCTCATTCGGCTCGGGCATGTTGAGCGTCAGACCGCTCATCGCATCGGCCATCGCCAGGACGGCGGAGACCAGGGCGGGTTCCTCCCGACGGAGCCGCGAGCACGACACCATCAGGCTGACTGCCGTCTCGGGCGTCCCCCGATCGACGCCAACAGGAGCGGCGATGCAGCAGACATCAGGGTGCCCCTCGCCCCTGTCGAGCGCAAAGCCAGATCGCCGGATTTGCTCGAGCTCTGTCCGCAGCGCCTGAGGATTCAGCAAGGGAAATGGGGAATCCGGCGTCGCTCTCCAGCGCGCCAGTCTGGCTTCGCGCTGATCCTCGGGCAGCCAGGCGATCAAAACGCGGCCCGCGGCAAAGGCATGGGCGGGCGCGGCCATGCCAACATAGGCGGCGGGGCGGGCGTCCTGGTTGCTCCCGGCGACAACCGCCGTTGCGACCATGTCGTCCCCAGCCAACCGCGTGAGCATCGAAGTTTCGCCCGTGGCGAGTTGGAGAGCATGGACGCAGGCAAGCAGTGCGGCTGGCTGGCTGAACGCGGCGAGGAAACCGTTGTGGAGATAGGCCACGCGCTGCGCCAACCGAAAGAGGCCAGTGGCAGGGCTACGTGCAACATAGCCCGCGGCGACGAGCGTATTGAGCAAACGGTAGCTCGTGCTCAGATGCAGCCCGAGGGCATGGCTGAGCTCCTTCGGCGTGACGCCGCGTGGCCGGCTCGCCAGGATTTCGAGAACGGCGAGGGCGCGCTGCACCGACTGCAAGCGACCCGGCTCAGACTCAACCGCCAAACCACGCGTCGCCATGGCGCGGACGCCTCCAACTGGTCTGCTGTTGCATGTGATGAGAGGATAGGCGGCTCGTGCCGGGCCTGCAATCGCCCGTTCCGCTGGCGGCGAACGTCAGGCGCGTAAACTCGCTCCAACCGAGACTCAGAACCTGGCGCTTCGCCGTAATTGGAAGCAGGTGCATTGACCGTAATAGCGCGGATCGCGACGGCAGGGAGCGAGGTCCATCGCGTTCAGACGCGATCGCGTGAAAACCCGGATCTCCCGTGCCCACGCCTTCAGGCTGGCGCGGGCCATGGCCGTCTCTGGCCGCGCGGTCATCATTCCGGCGGATACGGCGTCGGTGTCGAGCGATCGATCACATCCGCGTAGGTGCGGTCAATCTCCGCGCGCATGGCCCGCGGCGCCATTCCCTGCTCCAGCATTGCGATCACGGCACGCGTGACCCCCAGGCAGACGGCTCAGGTGGGCGCCATGGAGTCGAAGACGACCGAACCATCGGGGTTGATCGACTTCACATAACAGTCACGGTTATTCTGGTGGCCATCGACCAAATGGCAGCCGCAAAAGCAGGGCATGTAGCGCATCAACGGCCCATTGAGAATTTGGAACTCGTAAAGCCGCTTGACCTCGGGATCGAACTGCGCCATCCACTCCGGCCAGACGACCTTGGAGAGGTCGCCGTTCGGCTCGTCTGCTGCCGCGAACTCCGCGAAGCGGGCAGAGTAGTCGGGGAGGTCGGCCGTGGAGTCCTCGCCCCCCGATTGGGGCGGAGTGACGATTTGCGTCCCGCCGCAACCGGCGAGAACTGCTCCCATTGTGCCGATGGAGACCGTGCTGAGAAAGCGCCGGCGTGTTTGTGGCGTGCCATGGCGCCGGGTCGATTCGCGCGTCACTGAAACGTTGCCTCCGAGTGCCGGAATGGCCACCGCATCCACCGCGTCGAATCGGACCCCGTGGACGGGAGGTGGATCGGGCACGTGAACCCGAGGATAGCCGACCGCGCGAGGTAGCTGCCACGTCCCGCCTGCCGTCTTCCACCGATACCTCTGGCGCCGAGTGGGCCATCCGCGAAGGCTGGCTTCAGCGCCGCTGCCGGAAGGGCCGGCGCTCCCGGATCCCCGCCAGGAGATTGCCAGCCATCATGGCCCGGCCAGAGTGTGTTTCACACGTTAGTCGTAGGGTGCAGGATCGGGGCGAACGTTGGCGCCTGAAAGGCGCCGCCAATGCCTACCGCGCTGGAACGAGAGGCCGCAACGACGGCAGTCGCGGATGCCCATGACCGCCAGCAGCAGTGGCGCTGCCCCCATCCCCGCGTCACGTTGGGCGAGATTGAACTGGACGTGGACCGGCAATTGGCGCCCTTGCGGACGGGCCTCGTCGAGCAGATGGGCCACAAGCAACCGGACGCGATGCGGCCCCGCTGTGCGGCCCGTGGGGGGCGATGCAGCGGGTGAGGATGCGCCGGCGGAGCCCAGGACGCGACCCTGACGCCGCGGGGCGCGGGCCGCGGGCCGCGGGGCATCGCTGTCCGGCCCGCGGGATGGCGCGTGGCGCTTACTGGGCGTGCATTCGGTGATTCCACGGGCCGCGAAAACGAAGAGGCTTTAGCCGCCGAGGACCGCGAAGTCGCCTGGAGGTTTTCGCGGTGGACGGAAACCGGCGCATTGACCATAGCGGCGCCAATCGCTACGTTTTGGTGGCCAATCCAGAGTTGCGTGACGTGTCGTTCCGTCTTCCGCTTTCTGTCACATGAGCCACAGGAGCCGCTCTCGTGGCGGTCAGGAGGCGCCCATCATGTACGCCGGATCTCTGCCTGCCCGGATTCGCGTCACCCTCACCATGCTCCTCTTTCTCCCTCTGCTTGCCGCTCTGCCCGCGCCGGTCGTTGCCCAGGAAGGGACGCCGAATGCCGGGGCGCTCTTCATTGGTGAGACCTTCGTGGGGGAGACGAGCGACCCGGACATCTATGTCGCCATTGTGCTCGGCGGCGTTGAGGGTGATGCATCGCGTCCAGCACGGAGCTATCTCTGCGACGGGATGCTGAGCACGGTCGACGTCTGGCTCGAAGGAGAGGCGATCGGCGATCAGCTCAGCCTGTCCGCGGCCGATGGGGGCCGGCTCAAGGGGGTTCTCAATCCATCCGGGATCGGCGGCGCGGCCACCTTGGGCAGCGGTCTCGATGTTGTCTTCACCGCGCAACCAGCCACGGGGCCAGCCGGGCTCTACACCATGAAGCTCCTGCCGGGCGGGCGGTTGGAAGGCGACTCCGCGGCAGGCGCAACCATCGTTGGCGCAGTGCAGGCGGCAGAGGCGACGGATGCTGGACGGTTTCTGTATGACGTCATGGCGACGGAACCTGACGGGGCGGCGACCGCGATGACGATCTCGACCGGGACGACCGAGGAAGGAACGTTCCGCACCATCATCCTCCCCGATGGACGGGCCAAAGGCCAGGGGAAGACGAAACGCGGCACGAACTGGGTCGATCCGGAACCTGTGCCCAGACGATAGCGCGGTTCGATTCACGGTCAAGAGCCGGAATGTTGGATGCCGGACCGTACCAGATCCGAAGCCATGAGATGCTCGTGGATGATCTCCGGGCGGGGTATGCTGACGCGGCGTCAGCATGCAGCCAGCAGCCACAAAGGAGCCCTTGATGCCCCTCTTCGTCGCTCGTCATCAGCACCCGGCCGACCAGTGTCCGGCGAAGGATCCGGCCGCCGGACAGATGCTCCTCAGCCACCTTGGCGCGGAGAGCGCGCGCCAGCACGGCATCACCATTCATGGCGAGGCGGTCCTCGATGGCCAGCACACCCTCTTTCTGATAGCCGAGGCGGATGACCGGGCAAGGCTCGAGCAGTTCCTGGCTCCCTTTGCCATGGCCGGCAGTGTCGAGGTCTGGCCGGCCTCCCATTGCGCGGCGATTGTCGAGCGGGGAGGGTGCGAGACCGCGCAACTCTGAAGCGACCGCTGCTTCTCCAATCAGGGCCGCGCGGCCCTCGCGCCCCGAGCCGAGCGCATGCACAATGCACGGGAACCGTTGAAGGGACTCAGGGGAGGATGAGCTTGTCCACTGTATCAGGCCGGGCGTGTGAGGTTGGTTTTCTGCTCATGCCGGCGGAAGACTCCGCGCGTGGCACGTGGCCGCGCTGGAGCGAGATGCTGGCGATGGTGCGCCGCGCGGAGGAATTGGGGTACGACTCGGTCTGGATCCCGGACCACCTGATTATCGAGGTCACGCGGCCTGGCGCGCGGCCGGAGGGGTGCTGGGAAGGCTGGTCGCTCATCTCCGCGCTGGCCGCCGCCACCGAGCGGATCAAGATCGGCACGTTGGTCATCTGCACCGCCTTTCGCAACCCGAGCTTACTGGCCAAGATGGCCGACACCGTCGAGGAGATCAGCGGCGGCCGCCTGACCCTTGGCCTCGGCGCGGGCTGGTGCAAGCGGGAATTTGATACCTATGGCTACCCCTTCGATCACCGCGTTGGGCGCTTCGAGGAGGCGATCCAGATCATCGCCCCGCTCCTGCGCGAGGGCCGCGTCGATTTCGATGGGACCTATTACGGCGCGCGCGATTGCGAATTGCGCCCGCGCGGGCCGCGCGGGCCGCGCCCGCAGGGGCCGCCGATCCTTGTCGGCTCTTCATCGAAGGGGGAGCGCATGCTGCGTCTCTCCGCCCGCTATGCCGACATCTGGAACCGCGACTTCGACGCCGTCAATCCTGGCTACGAGCCCTACTCGATGGAGGATCTGCTCGCCTCCCAGGAGAAGGTCGACGCCGCCTGCGTCGAGGTCGGCCGCGATCCGGCCACTCTGGAGCGCACCGTCGGCGTCTGGGTCGATTTGCCGATCGCGCCCTCACGCGGCTGGAACGCGCTGACCGGCTCGCCAGAGGAGATCGCCGCCGGCCTGCGCCGCTATGCCGACGCCGGCTACAGCCAGATTCAGGTCTGGCTCAATCCTGGCACAATCGAGGGGATCGAGGGCTTCGCGCCGGTGCTGGAGATTCTGGATCGGGGGTGATGCGCGGTGCCGAGGGGCCGAACCGCGCTCGTCACTGGCGGCACGCACGGCATTGGCCGTGCGATTGTCGAGCGCATTCTCGGTGAAGGCGCGCGCTTGGCGACCATCGCGCGGGAGGCGCCCGACGATCTCCCTGCTGCTGTTGCCTTTTTCCCGTACGACCTGGCTGATGCGGACGGCATTCCCGATCTCCTTGCGCGTGTCGAAGATGCTCTCGGCCCGCTCGATGTGCTCGTCAACAACGCGGGCATCTGGCGCGAGACGCCGTCGCTCGGATTCGCGGCGGAAGACTGGCACGCGGTTATCGCCGTCAACCTGACCGCGCCGGTCCTGCTCGCCACCAGTGCCGCGCGGGGAATGGCCGAGCGCGGCTATGGCCGCATCGTCAACATCACCTCGATTCATGGCCGTTTCGCGGCCGAATCCGCCCTCGCCTACGCGGCGGCCAAGGGCGGCCTGGAGCAGGCCACGCGCAACCTGGCGGTCGATCTGGCGCCGCGCGGCGTTCTCGTCAACGCCGTCGCGCCTGGCTTCATATCGACCCGGCTGAGTGTCATCGATGGCGTTCATGAGCGCGACACGGCATGGTTCCAGGCGGTCTACGTCGAGCAAGGCAAGTTGCCGCTGCGCCGCCATGCCGAGCCGGCCGAGGTGGCAGAAAGCGTCGTCTGGCTGGCCAGCGAGCGCAACACCTACATCACTGGTCAGGTGCTGGGGGTCGATGGTGGGTTGAGCGTAACGTTCTAGTTGGACTGGAACTGAATGCGATTGAGCTCTGCGTCCGCCGCGTTCGCGCTCATACGGAATCCGGATGATCACTCCCCCTATCGCCCGCGTGCCTTGACCGCCGCGCTCCCCTCTCCCATCGCCACGGGAGAGGGGTTGGGGTCAGGGCTGCTGGCGGCCTGAGACCTCCCGCTGACAGCCGTCGAGCTGAGATAGGGGGCGCGGCCGCGTACGTGGCGGCTACGGAGCAGGCGTCGCTGCCGGCGCCGCGGCCGCGAGCGGGTCATCCGTCACCACCAGCTCGGCGACCGGAACGCCGTCGCTCCAGAGCCCCATGAAGCGCTGCTCGGGGGTGTTGCCGAGCGCGTACTCGCACTCCTCGCCGTTGAACGCGCAGGCGAAGAGGGCGTCCGAGAGTTTCCAGATCCCGTAGCGATCCGCCGCGTCTATGGCGCCGTATGTAGTGGGGTGGCCGGCATAGAGCGCGGGCACGCCGTGGCCATCAGTTGTCATAAGGACGAAATCGCGGTCCTCCGACGGCAGCGAGCTCATCAGCTCGAACGCCTGTCGTGGCAGATCGAGGCCCAGGAAGTCGTTTTCGTACCCGATCACCAGGGCTTTCATGCCTGAGGGGAACGCCAGTGGTTCTTCCGGAATCTCGACACAGTCGGTGCAGGGCGCGGTGAGGAAGACAGCACTGGGCACTGGCAAACCCTCGGCTTCCGCTGTGGCGGCATAGAGGATGGCCGGCGTTCCGCCAAAGGAGAACCCGATGACGCCGAAGCGCGAGAGGTCAATCGCGGCGTGGCCGTCTCGCCCCAGTTCCGCGATCGCCTGCTGCAGCAGGGCGCGGGAATCCTCCATGAGCGACTCGCTGTTGTAGACCGGCGCGATAACGACGTTGCCCCGCCGCGCCAGGTGGGAAAGCCAGGGATCAACCTCTTCCGGTGTCGGGTAGATGCCATTCCCGCAGCATCCACTGAGAAAGAGGATGACCGGGAAGGGACCTTCCGCCACCGGCGCATCTGGCGCGGCCCATTGCGTTGGCTCCCAAATCCAGAAGCCGCCCGGCTCCGGGCCATACCGTGTCAGACGCGCGGCAGGATACGCGGTGTCCTCGCTGCCGGGGCCGCTCTCGGGCGGCCCCGGCAGGTTCCTCGCGCCTGAATCTTCAGCGGTGCCCAGCGCGACCAGGTTGCCCCAGGCGCCGGTGTAAATCTTCCCGTCCGCGACAACTGGCGAGCCGCCCGACCCCACCAGCATGCGCCACTGCTCCTCGCCTGTCGCCGCGTCGAGCGCGATCAGGTTGCCGTCCTGGCTTTGCAAATAGATGACGCCATCAGCAATCGTTGGGGCGGGAAAGAGCGATAG
>CAYSXO010000068.1:0-7495 GCA_964434995.1 uncultured Sphaerobacteraceae bacterium | reverse complement strand
CAATGCCGAATCGCCAGCGCTCTTCTCCGGTAGACGCACCGACCGCGAGGAGGAATGGCGTTTCGCCGCCCGCCAGATAGAAGAGATCGCCGCTCGCTCCCGAGTTTGCGACCCACAAAGGACCCTCCAGGTCAACGCGCCAGAGCTCGTCGCCCGTGGCTGGGTCGACGGCAAGGTAATAGGCGGTCCCGGCCATGGGATTGGTAACGCCAATCACGACCGCCCCATTTCCGGCTACGGGCGAGGAAAAGGTGAGATCCTCCGGGCCGAAGGCGACGTGCCAGCGCTCTTCGCCCGTGGCGGCGTCGACCGCGTAAAGCGAACTTGGCGCGGGGTCATCCGCATTGACGTCCCACAGCGCATCTGAAGCGATGTAGACCACGCCGTCCCTAACGGCCGGCGAGGAAGTTGAGCCGCCATGAGTATCGAAGCGCCAGCGCTCCTCCCCGGTCGCCGGGTCGAGCGCAAAGAGGCCGCCGTAGGGACCTTCGCCGACGTAGAGCGTGCCATCGACGATCGTCGGCGAAGAATCGAAGCTGTCCGGAGGCAGATTGTCGGGAACCGGGACCGCGCCTGTCCTGAACTGCCAGACCTCCTCGCCGGTGGCGGCGTCCAGCGCCTTGAGGCCGTCGCCCCACGTGCCGATGTAGACCATGCCGCCCCAGAGCAACGGCGACGATTCCGAGGCGAGTTGCGGGCTGCGCCATCGCTCCGCGCCGGTCTCGGCGTCAACGGCGACGAGGCCGGTTGCGCCGCTGGCGATGACGAGCCCATCCCCGACCGCTGGCGTTGGCTGGCCAAACGATGGCGTCATGCCGATCTCTCGCATCCAGAGAATCGAGGGTGCTCCGTCCGGGCCGGTCCCGGGCACTTCTCCGGTGCCGGCTGGATTCCCACGGAACATTGGCCCTTCGACCGCGGCGGATGCCGCGGTCATCGCTTCGGGTGTTCCGGAGGTGTCCTGCGCCGAGGCGGCCGGCATGACGCTGACGAGGAGAACTGCCGCGCAGGCGGCAACGTGGCTGAGCAGGCGAGTGCGAGACATGAGGGCTCCTTCCACATCGACAGGAGGTGCACGCCCTGGCATTGTGCGGCGAAATGGCCTGGCGGGAATCAGTAATTCTTACCGATTTCCGTACTCCGACCGCCGCTCGCCCGCGGCCTGGACCCTCCCACGAAAAATCCGCACAAATTACCGATGACAGGCGTGGGCTTCCGGCGGAGAGTAGAGGCGCGCGGACCCTCCGGCCGTGGCGTTTCCGTGGGATGCCCCGAACGGAAATGGTCATGACAAGGAGAAGCAACCTGTTCGTGTGCCGCAATCATCCCAAGGAGGGATTGCCATGGACCAGATCTGTCTCGTCCTCCCGATTCTGGCGAACAAGACGGAGGATGCCCGCGCCTTCCAGCGTGAGCTGGACACCGACCGCAAGGCGGACTACGACCGCTCGGAGCGGCGCATCGGTATCACGAAGGAAGTCTGGTACATCGCCTCGACGCCGGGAGGCGACCAGCTCGTCGCCTACATGGAGAGCGGCGATTTCCCCCGCGCGTTGCAACGCTTCGTCGATTCGCGCGACGAGTTCGACGAGTGGTTCAAGCGCCGGCTGGCCGAGGTCACCGGCGTCGACATGAACGATCTGCCGCCGAACATGACGCTGCCGGAGCTGGTCTCCCGCTACGAGGCCTGAGCGCGAGCGGCCCTTCCATGTCGTTGCTCGGGGTAACCGCGCCCGTGTGACCGCTATCCGGGGCATCTCCCTTCCCACGTCGTTCCCGCTGCATCGCCGCATTTCGGAAAGGAGTACCGCCATGACGCTGAAAGCGCATTTAACGCCGGCGGCCCTGCGCGTGCTCGATCAGGACACCATCGACAACTTTCGCCAGAGCCTGCGCGGCCGGTTGCTGACCCCGGGCGATGATGGCTACGACGCCGCGCGCCAGGTCTGGAACGCCATGATCGACCGGCATCCCGCCCTGATCGCCCAATGCGCGGGCGTTGCCGACGTGATGGCCGCCGTGCACTTCGCCCGCGACCGCGAGTTGCCGCTCGCGGTGAAAGGGGGCGGCCACAATGTGACTGGCAATGCCGTGTGCGATGGCGGCCTGGTGATCGACCTGTCGCCGATGAAGGGAATCCGCGTCGATCCCGCGTCTCGCACCGCCTGGGCGGAAGGGGGCGTCACGTGGAGCGAGTTCGACCACGAAACGCAGGCCTTCGGACTGGCGACGACTGGAGGCGCCGTCTCCTCGACCGGCATCAGCGGGCTGACCCTGGGAGGCGGCCTCGGCTGGTTGATGCGGTCACATGGCCTGGCCTGCGACAACCTGCTTGCCGCGGACGTGGTAACCGCCGATGGCCGCTTTCTGCGAGCCAGCGCGGACGAGCACCAGGATCTCTACTGGGCGCTCCGGGGCGGAGGCGGCAATTTCGGGGTGGTCACGGGCCTGACGTACAGGCTCCATGAGGTTGGCCCGACGGTCTACGCGGGGCCGATCTTCTACCCCATCGAGGCCGCGCGAGCGGTCTTCCGCGGCTTCCGGGAGAGCGCTCCCGAGGCGCCGCTGACCCTGGGAACGTTTGCCGCCATGCTCACCTCGCCGGAGGGCGTGCCGCTGGCAGGCATTGTTGCTGTCTTCAGCGGGCCGCTTGATGCGGGCGAGGCCGCGCTGCGCCCACTCCGGGAGATAGGCGCGCCAGTGGCGGATTTGGCCGGGCCGATCCCCTACCGGACCGCGCAGACGTTCTTCGATGCCGCCTTCCAGGCCGGCCGCCGCAACTACTGGAAATCGGCATTCCTGCGCGATCTGAGCGATGAGGCCATCGATGTGCTGGCCGAGGCCTTCTCCCGCGCGCCATCGCCATCCGCTGCCATCGGGATCGAACATCTCGCCGGGGTGATGGGGCGCGTGGGGCCGGCAGAAACGGCCTTCGCGCACCGGAGGTCGCCCTTCAATCTCTTGATCGTGAGCGCCTGGGACGACCCGGCCGAGGACGAGCGGAACATCGCCTGGGCGCGAGAGACTGCCACCGCGATGAAGCCCTGGCTGGCTGACGCGGTCTACGTCAACTACATGGGTGACGCTGCCGCCGAGGGGGAGGATCGCACCCGCGCGGCCTATGGCGCGGGGTATGACCTGCTGGCGGCCATCAAGACCCGCTATGACCCGGGGAACCTCTTCCGCCTGAACCACAACGTCCTCCCCGCATAGTCGCTTACCGGCAGAAAGGAGATCTGTCATGTCGTATGCCATTTCCGTCCCGATTCCCGCCGGAAAGACCGACGCGGTGCGCCGCATCTTTCGTGAGAGCCTTGGCTCGCGAAGGGCCGAGTACGACGATCTGCAACGCCGCTCCGGGTTGACCGAGGAAGAGTACTGGGTGCAGACGGACCCCACCGGGGATACTCTCATTGTTGTCAGCAACCGCGACCAGAGCGACTTCATGAAGATCATGGCCGATCCACAAACACCGTTCGACCGGTGGTTCCGTGACGAAATGCAGGCGATCTGGAACTTCGATTTGAACGCACCGCCGGGGCCGCCAAACGAATTCCTGGGCAAGTGGTCCTAGGGGGGTCCCAGTGTCCTGAATCAGCGAGCGTTCCCACGCTGCCTGACATGCCAATGCGGGACGCGCGGACCGCGGGTGTATTGACGCCTGACGTCATTCCCTGAAGCCGTGTCGGAAATGGTTTTGCCCTGGAGGGGCCGACGTGCACGTTGCCGTCCCGCGGCCCATCGCCCTGCTGCCCGCCAAGCGCTGGCCGATTCGGCTTTTGGCGGCCCCGCGGGCCTGCCTGAGATTCCGTGCTACTTCTACGTTGGTGATGACGACGAACAGAGCCGCGCCCATGCCGAATGGTTCGCCGACAACTGCCGCGAGTCACTCGGCGTCGACCTGAAGCTCATTCCTACCACCGAGGAAGAGTTCGCCGCGCTCTACGAGCAGACGTCGATGCTGAACCTCGACTGGTGGAGCTGGTTGCAGGTCGACCCGGACCCGCGCAACTGGCTGGAGGGCTACTGGCCCCGCGGGGGGCCCTTCTACGCGGAGCAGGCCGGGTACTGCAACCCGGAGGTTGACGCGCTTGTCGCCGAAGCCGCCCGCGAGCTCGACCCGGCAAAGCGGACTGCCCTGTACGAGGAGGCCGGGCAACGTGTGGTGGATGACGTGGCGACGATCTTCTTCGTATACGACACCAACCCGCGGCTGGTGAAGCCGTACGTGAATGGCTACATGGTGCGCCCGGGCGATCTCTGGCCCGGCTGGTCGACGCCGCTCGAGGTCGATCTGCTCGAGCGGCCGATTGACTCTGATGGCACGACGGCGGCAACACCCGAAATGACGTGAGGCAAACAGATCTGGATCGAGCCCTCATCGCCACGTGCCAGGACTGGGTGCCCGCTGCCTCCGCGGGCATCCGAAATCCTCAGGGAAATCCGTAGTTCTGCCAATTGGCCATCGCCCGGAAAACCCGTATTGTGGAGGCGCGAAGGGGCGCGCCGTTCGGTGCGTGCCATCGGATTGGAGGAGCTTCCATGGACGACGGTCATTTCGATCTCCTCACAGTGTCGTTCGCTGACCTGCGCTCTCGCCGTGGCATGGTGCGGGTTCTCGCCACTGGTGCGCTGGCCGCGCTCGGGCTCTTGTCGGTCTCCAGCGGCGAGGCAAGGAAGAAAAAGAAGGGGAACAAGAAGAAGCCACAGTGCCAGGAGTCCGAAACGCTCTGCGGCAATCAGTGTGTCGATCTCGATACCAATCCAAAGCACTGCGGCGAGTGCGACAAAGAGTGCGACCCCGGACAGAACTGTCTGTTTGGCGACTGCGTTGATACCTGTTCTCCCGTCTGCGCGTCGCCCGAAGTTTGCTGTGTCGCCGACTGTGTCGATCTGACCAGCACTGCCGAGCACTGTGGCCAATGTTTCAAGGCCTGCGCCGAGAACGAAGTCCCGCCAATCAGATCTGTGTTGAAGGCGGTCGCTGCTGTCCGTCGGGGGAGTACCTCTGCCCCGGCACGACGCTCTGTTGTCCGGTCGGGACTATCTGCTCTGGAGGCCAATGTCTCTTCCCGGAACGTCAAGCAGGCGCTCAGCGTGCCGCACGGCCCACGGCAGCAACGCGGTCACGCTGAACAACAAGAAAGCCCCACTCCCAGCGCGCTGGGAGTGGGGTTGGGATGCGGGCGCTTGTCAGTGCACCGGCGCCGCGCTGACCTCTGGGAACTGGCGGCGGCCTGAGGCGAACTCGCCGATGCGCCGCCGGTAGGTCCACCACATCAGGAACGAGGCCGGGACGGTGGTCAGGACGAACGCCAGCCAGACCGTACCCAGCTCGCCGCCAAACCAGCGCACCGCGATCCAGGCGATCAGCACCGAAAGCCACATCGTCGATGCGCCAATGATGAGCGGCGTCCGGGTGTCGCCGCTGCCGCGCAGGCTGCCGCTGCTGACGAACCAGAGACCCCAGAAGGGGAGCGCGATACTCAGGGCACGCAGCGCGTTGAGCCCGGAGGCGACCACCGCCGCATCGCTGGTGAAGAAGCCGAGCACCCGCTCGGCGAAGACGAAGGCCAGCACGGCGCCGACGCCCATCCAGACCAGTGCCCAGCGCAGCGCGATCCTTGACGCCGTTTGCGCGTCGTCGGGCGTTCGGGCGCCCATGCTCTGGCCAACCAGCGCGGTGGCCGCGATCGAGAAGCCGAAGGCCGGCAGGAAGGCGAGCGAAAGGGCCGTGAAGGTGATCTGCTGCGCCGCCAGCGCCGGTGTGCCGATGAGAGCGACGACCGCGATCAGGGTCATGAACGCGCCTGCCGTGAGGACTTGCTCCATCGCTGCCGGCACGCCGAGCGTCATCAGTTGCCGCGCGGTGTCGATGCGTGGCCGCCAGCCCCAACGCCCGCTGAGCGAGATCGCCTTGCCGCCGCCCGCCATCATCGCCAGCATGTAGGCCGCGCCGAGCGCCCGGCCCGAGGCCGCGCCCCAGGCGCTGCCGGCCACGCCGAGCGCGGGCAGGCCAAAGTGCCCGAAGATGAGCACATAGGCCACGCCAATGTTCACGACATTGGCAAGCGTCGCGGCCTTGAGCGGGGTCCGGCTGTCGCCAGCCCCGCGCAAGACCGCGCCGCAGACAAAAGAGAGGAAGAGGGCAATGGCGGTCGCCGCGATCACCTGCAAATAGGTTGTGGCCGCCACCGCCACGTCGGGCGCCGTGCCGAAGAGGCTGATGATCCCCGGCGCCGCGAAGTACATGCCGATTGACACCGGAATCGCCAGGATGACTCCCCAGACGATGGCCTGCCGCGCCAGGTGATTGGCGCGGTCCTGCTCGCCGGCGCCGATTGCCTGCGAAACGAGGACCGTGGCCCCGATGTCGATGGCCGACAGAATCGAAATGATGAAGAAAACCAGCTCGAAGCCGGTGCCGACCCCGGCTACCGCCGCCGCGCCGAGCCGAGCCACCATGAAGGTGTCGACGGCGCCGACCAGCGTTTGCAGCAGGTTCTCGCCGATGATTGGCGTCGCCAGGCCCAGCACCCGGCGTTGCGTCATTGGCTTGGCGCCCACCTTGCTCTCTGGGTGGTTGCCTGGCGCGGCCCAGCTCATTGGCGCATCCAGCACCGTGTCGATCGTCGTGTCTGCCTGCATGTGCATCTCCCGTGCCGCGTCCATCTGGCCGCTCGCTCGTCGCGCTCCCGTCTCGTTGAGAACATATGTTCCCATCCGAAGCATCATCATATCGTTGAATGCGGACAGGAGCCGTCCGCTTTGGTAATGCACTCTTGCAAGGGATGAACGCCGCTCATTGTCGCGTACGTACGCGGATATCGGCGGCAGAGCCCGGGAGTGAGCGATGCCTCTACGTGTCGTCCCGGCGAAGGAGGGAACTCGGCCCAGGGCGCGTCCATGCGCGACGAAAACGAGATTCCGCGCAAGCTCGGGACAACACGTGGGGGTCGATGCGGCGATTGCGCTTCCGTCGCGCAACGGGTGGCGGGCGCTACGTCACGACGCGGTAGCGGAGGTGGGAAGTGCGGTTCGGCGCGATCACCTTCGTTGACTAAGCGCCGATCTGCTTCTAGCCGAACTCGCTGGCCACCAGGTGGAGATAGCCGACCGAGATGGAGAGACTCCAAACCTCTTCAGAGGAAGTACCATCGCTCAGCAACAGGCAGAGCTGGCCAACCCGTCTCGCACGTCCTGAGCCTGGGGCGCCCTCTTCAGTCAACGACGGGGCGGCGGGAGAATATCCTCCCGGCCGGGAGGGGCCTGGGGAGAACTATTGGGAGCGGGCAAAGGGCCCGGGGAGCAGGGCGATGGCGCGCATCGTCGGATCGATTCTTCAGCGACGCTACCGGATCGAGGATCTCGTCGGCCGGGGCGGCATGAGCGCCGTTTACCGCGCAACCGACCTCCATCTCGATGCTCTTGTTGCCATCAAGCACCGGCATGGCGCGGAAGTCGTCGCAGACGTTGAGCACTTCGTGCATCACGA
>CAYSXO010000067.1:540-16392 GCA_964434995.1 uncultured Sphaerobacteraceae bacterium | reverse complement strand
GGCTATTGGCAGTTGGCTCTTGGCTTTTGGCTCTCGTCGTTCTCCCGACCACCCAGACACCCCGTCACCCCACGACCGCCACCTCGACGGATTGAATCCTCGGCAAGCCTTCGGCGATCGGCTGCCAGTGCGCGCCGCTATCGGTGGAGGCGTAGAGCGTGCCGCCGGTTGTGCCGAAGTAGACCCCGGCCGGGTCGAGCGCGTCGGCGGCCATGCTTTCGCGCAGGACGTTGTGCTGCCCCTTGGGAAGGCCGTTGACGGAGGGCGTCCAGGTCTCGCCTGCATCGTCGGTGCGCCAGACGCGCAGGCCGTCGCCCTCATCGGTGCGGATCGTCTCGCCATTCTCGGGAATGACCCAGACGCTGCAGCCGGCAGGACCGGACGTGGGAGCCGCGGCGATTGGAAAGCCGAAGGGCGAGGGAAGAGATGCTCCGATATCGCGCCAGGTGCGGCCGCCATCGTCGGAGCGGAAGACCCCCTCGTGCTGCTGCATGAAGAGCGTCTCGGGATTGTGCGGCGCGGGAACGACCTTGTGCACGCAGCGATGAACGCCGGGGTGATCAACCGGCTTGCCCAGTTCGGCGGCGACCATCTCCGCCATCGACGTCGTCCCCTCGTTGGCCGGGACCCAGGTCTCGCCATCATCGTCGGAGCGGAACAAGCCGGCGACGGAGATGCCCGCGTAGACCCGACCCGGCTGCCCCGCGGGGAGGATGATGGTGTGCATGCAGAGGCCACCGCCGCCAGGCCACCATTCGGGCCGGGTGGGGTGCGCATTCAGGCCCGGCACATCCTGCCAGGTCGCGCCGCGATCGTCGGAGCGCACGAGAGTTGCAGGCATGATCCCGGCCCAGACGCGGCCATTCTCGCCAACGCGGCCGGGCCGGACTTGCCAGACCCGCTCGCACGCGGGCAAATCGCCGCATTTCTCCCAGGATTCCCCCTCATCGGCGGAGCGCAAGATGGCCGGAGCGCCCCGCTTGGGGTTTGCCGCCGCCCAGAGAACACCGTCGCGGCTATCCCGGACGAGATGGGTGACGTCGTGCCGGGTCAGGAACGGGCCCGACGCTCGCCACTCGCCGCGCGCGGCATCTGAACGCAGGAGCCATGCGCCATCTTTGGTTCCGGTGAGAACGATGACCTCAGGCGAGCGCGAACCGGCCACGGAATACCTCCCGAACGAGCATGATGAGCCAACGCAACGCGACAGCGCGGGGGTGTACGTACACACTAGAACATCCGTGTCTCTTTGGCAAGGGAGACCGCGTGTTCCTTATCCCGCAACGTGCCCGGTGGCGTGAGTACCGGGCGGATGCGATTTCAGTTCGCTGGTTCAGGGCTTGCGCGCGGAGGCCCCCGCGATCATTTACAGCGGGAGCACCCCGCCGCCGGAGACGGTCTCGTCCCGCGAGCGATCGGCCAGGGTATTGGCCGCGATTTCCTCGGCGGTGGCGATACCGAACCGCTCGATCAGGGGCAACACGCCGCGGATTACGCTGGTCAGGTAGGCATGGCCGCCATGGTCGGGGCCACCCATGATGGTGTCCGCCTGGCCCGCGGCGCGTGTCCACCAGGCCGCGAGAGGCAGATCGGATCAGGGTCGCGCTCGCTTGCCATCGCCGCACTCCTTCCCGGCTGACGCGCCCTGGCGGCAATACGTCAGGCGAAAGGCATGAGGATTCGCCGCTGCCCAGAGCACAATGTCCCGGCGGTCGCGCACCAGGTGGGTCACATCACGACGCGCCAGGCATGGTAAGCCGGAGCTGGACCGCATCCGTCCGGCTCCCGGGTCAGGCCGCGCGGCGTTGGCACGGTTCATGATGCAGCGACCCCAGGCGATTTCATGTGCTCGCCAAGCCGCGCGATGCGGTTTCCGGGCTAGCAGGAGGATGCACAGATGGAGACGCAATCACCACAACCGGCGTCCGGCGGCCAGGGGAACGTTCCCGCTCGCACAACCGAACATCGGCCTCGCCGGTGGGAGCCGGCGAGCCTGCTGGACGAGATGCACGCGGACCTGTCACGGCTGCTGGCAGGGGCGCCCTTTGGCGCATGGCCGCTCGGCCGCTCGCTTCATTTGCCTGGCCAGGCTCCGGGAGCAGGGATGCCGCGCGTGGATATCTTCGAACGCGGCAACAACGTCGTGGTGAAGGCCGAACTACCGGGCGTCAAGCAGGACGATATCGAACTGGCGATCGAGGGCGGCGATCTGGTGCTGCGCGCCGAGCAGCATGAAGAGCAAGAGGTCAAGGACGAGCACTGGTATCGCATGGAGCGCAGCTACGGCAGCCTCTATCGGCGTTTGCCGCTGCCAGAAGGCGTCAATGCGGATCAGGTGCAGGCGACCCTCGCCGACGGCGTGCTGGAAGTGACCATGCCCAAGCCACGGGCCGCGGAGGCGCAATCACAAAAGATCCCGATTTCCGGGTCCAGATCGGACAAGTAATACGGAAACCGGGTAAACACGTAGCGTCGACGCGCTGGCCCTCACCCCTACCCGCGCCCCCTCCGTGAGCGCCCCGCCCGTCGCGCCGGGAGAAGGGGGGGTGAGGGCTCTCGCCGTGGCACACGAGATGCACCCGGTTTTTTGTCTTACTCCGTTCCCGGTGAGAGATCCTTCGCCATGCGGAAGAGGCCGGCAGTAAGGCCGCCATCAACCGGAAGAACGACGCCGGTGATCCAGGAGGCGGCATCGGAGACGAGGAAGAGGATGGCGTTGGCGATGTCTTCCGCCGTGCCGACGCGGCCGAGCGGGTACCAGGCCGACATGACCTCCATCACGTCCGGGTTGACGTCCTTGCGCGGCTGCCAGATCGGCGTGTCGACCGTCCCCGGCGCGACGCAGTTGACGCGCACGCCGAACTCGCCATAGCGGATGGCGTTGTTCTGGGTGAGATTGATCATCCCGGCCTTGGCGGCGGAGTAGGCTTCCTCGCCGAGGCCCATCATGCCGTTGACCGAGGCGACATTGACGATAGCGCCCTTCCCCGCCTCGATCATCCCCGGCAACGCCGCCCGCGTGCAGAGATACGCGCTCTTGAGGACCACGTCGAGGTTTCGGTCCCAGACGTCCGGCTCGATGGCGCGCAGATCGTTGCCGTACGAGCCGCCGGCGTTGTTGACGAGGATGCCGACCGGGCCGAAGACCTCAGTTGCGCGGGCGAAGAGATGGGCAACCGCCTCGGGGCTGGTAACATCGGCCTCGACCGCCATCGCCGTGCCGCCAGCGTCGTCGATGCCGCTGGCCACCTGTTCGGCCTGATCGCCATTCCGGTCGGCGATGACCACGCGCGAGCCTTCCCGCGCGAAAAGCTCGGCGGTGGCCCGGCCAATGCCGGACGCGCCGCCAGTCACCACCGAGACACTGTTCGCGAGAAGCACACGGACCTCCTTAGCGTGGGTGATGGGGGCATAGGGTGATGGGGTGATAAGGGGGACGGAGGCGGGAGGACGGGGGACAGAAAATCTCCCTGTAATTTGACCTCCGTCTCCCGTCCTCCCCTGCCACCCTATCACCCATCACCCATCACCTCTACGTTCCGCACGCCGGTGAGGGCATCTGCCACCGGATCGGCGGGGTTGTCCTGCTCGATGACCCACCAGGTTGCGCCAGCGGCGGTGGCGGCAGGGAGGATCTCGCCCCAGCGCAGAGTGCCCGCGCCAGCCGGAAGATCGGCCTGCTCCGGGCCGGGCGCGAGGTCCTTGAGATGGACGAGTGGCACGCGCCCGGCAAGCTCGCGCAGCAGGTGCGCCGGGTCGACGCCGCCGCGTGCCGCCCAGTAGACGTCGACCTCGATGCCGACCAGTTCCGGGTCGGTCTCCTTGACAATGATGTCGAAGAGGGTATCGCCATCGCCATCCGGCAGGGGATCGAACTCGAAGGCGTGATGGTGATAGGCGAAGCCGAGCCCGGCGTTGCGGGCGGCTATGGCCCAGACGCTCAGGTCGGCTGCCAATTCTCGCGCGGCGACAATGCTGGCACGGCGTTCTTCCGGCACCCATGGGACGATGGCGTACTCGCCGCCGAGTTCGATGATCTCGCGCAGGCACTCCTCGGTCCGCTCTTGCCAAACGGGAATCGGCACGTGCGACCCGGCCACCCGCATCCCGAGATCGTCGAGCAGCGCGCGCAATTCGACGATCTCCATGCCACCGTACCCGGCAAACTCGACGGCCCGCGCGCCGCCTTCGGCCAGCCGCCGCAGCGTCCCGGCGAAATCGTCGCGCGCGGCCTCGCGCACGGTATAGAGCTGAATGGCGACAGGGTTCTCGGGCAGCACGATCATTGGGCAACTCCATGCGAGCGACAGCACCTGGCGCATAGCGTAACCGGAGTTCGAGGGTGATGGAGCAAGGGTGTTAGGGTGACAGGGCGTTGGGATGGCCGGAAGAACGGCGGGGTCAAGAACCATTGGCCAATGGCAAACAGCCACCGGCCCATCACCCAACACCCATCACCCACATGAAGGGGCCTGACGTGAAGGCGATGACTGCCGATGAGATCCGGGCTTTTCTGCTGGAGGGAACGCGGACGGCCGCGCTGGCGACGGTCCGCGCCGATGGCCGGCCGCATGTGGCGCCGATCTGGTTCACGCTCGATGGCGCCGAACTGCTCTTCAATACGTGGCGCGCCACGGCCAAGGGGATCGCGCTGCGCCGCGATCCGCGGGTGGCGCTGACGGTCGACGACGCCACGCCGCCGTACTCCTTCGTGGTGGTGGAAGGAGTCGCCACCATCTCCGAGAACCTTGACGAGGTGCGCCACTGGGCCACGCGCATCGCCGCCCGGTACATGGGCGACGATCTCGCCGAGGCCTATGGCGCACGCAACGGCGTCCCCGGCGAGCTGCTGGTCCGCGTCACGCCGACGACAATCGTGGCCATGTCGGGCGTGGCGGATTAGGGCGATCGGCTATCGGTCCTTGGTCGCCAAGCGGCTCGGCACTGCAAACCCGGAGACACCGTCACCCGCGTCGAAAGGCCGATAGCCGATAGCTCTCCCCCTATCACGCTAGGACCCCATCGTCCCAGTATCCAGCTCGATGGCCCGGCCTTCGACCATCGACTCCCCGGCGGCCAGGATCAGCTCCAGGATGTGCGCGGCGTGGCCGGCGGTGAGAATCGGGGCTTCGCTTCCTTCCAGCACGGCCACGAAATGTTCCGTTCCCGCCTGGATCAGGTTCGTCGAGTGCGATGGGCCGGTGGGAACGACGGCCTCCCAGCGCTCGTCCCCATCGGGACGCTCGTCGCGCTGCCAGACGTCGAGCGGCCCATTGGGGTCGTACCACGATTGCTGGTCGAAGCTGACGGAGCCGAGCTCGGCATGGATCTCCAGGGCGGGCGCTTTCGAGCGCGGCGCGGCAAACGACGAGAGCACCTGCGCGAAACGGTTCTCGCCGAAATCGAGATGGATGAGGACGTGGTCGGGCGCGGTGACCTCGACGATCTCGCCGAAGCGCGAGGGGATAAGCACCGTGCGCCGGGGAATGGCGATGCCGCCGAAGGCCTCCACGCGCCGCGCCCGGCCCATCAGCCCGGTGACCGCGTGCAGGACGTAGACCCCGAGATCGAGCGCCGGCCCAACCGCTGGCCCGTAGAAGACGGCCGGGTTGCCCTTATAGTCGCGCCAGGCGGCGGGCCCCATATTGCCCATCTGCCCGACGGCCAGGGTTGGCCGGCCGAGCCAGCCCTCCTCGAGCCGCTGCTTCAACCAGCGGAAGCGGTTCGTGGCCATCACCGCCGGTGCGACCAGGAAGGTGAGGCCGCGCTCCCGCGCCAGATCGATCGCCGTGTAGGCATCGGCCACGGTCCCGGCCAGCGGCTTCTCGGAGAAGACGTGCTTGCCCGCCTGCAGGGCGGCCATGTTGACTTCATGATGGAAGGGCGCGGGCGTCAGATTCAGCACCCCAGCCACCTCAGGATCGGCAAGCAGATCCTCGAGCGACGATGCAATCCTCGGGCGGGGTAGCGCACGCGCGGCGAGGTCATCCGCGAACAATTCGGACCGGGCCAGGTCGGGATCGTAGACCGCCGCGGTTCTGGCGCGGCGCGCCAACGACGCCAATCCCGGCCCGTAGGTCCGCACCGCCACGTCGCCGCACCCAATGATGCCGAGCCCGATCCCGCCTGAGGTCATCATGCGCTCCTTTATCAAACACGACTCGCGGCGGCACGATAGCATTGCGCCGCGAGTCATGAGGCGGGAGCCGGAAGTCACGAACCGAAGGTCGTCAGGCTTCAGTCGCGGCCGTTCACCGGAAGGAGGAGTGAAGGGTGGGAGGGTGGATTGGCGACCGGCGCGAGGCCGCGCGGACGCTGGCAGGAGCACTGGGCATCGCGGCGCTGCCCGCATGGGCTGGGTTCGGCGCCGTCGAAACGGCCGCGAAGAAGACCAACGCGAAAAAGAAGCAGCGCAAGCGGCGCCAGAAGGACTGCGAGAAGAGCGCCAGGAATTGCGATCAGGCCTGCAACCTCCTCCCCCACGAAGACCACGACTGGTGCAAAGACGATTGCAAGATCGCGAAGAAGCCGTGCAAGAAGGCGTGTTGACGGCGCTATCAGCTATCAGCACAACGAACCACCGGTTCACCGGGGGTCATCGGGGAGCAAACACGCCAGGTGCCGGCGGCCATCGCCGCATGCTGATAGCTGATAGCCTCCCCGCCCTAGACCTGATACGCTCATTAGGCCCGCTGCCCCACGCGATTGGCGTTGCTCAGGAGAGTGAATGGACGAACGACAATTCGATGTCATCGCCCGCGACATCGGCGCGGCGCGCTCGCGGCGTGGGGCGCTGCGCGCGGCGATGGGGTTTGCCCTCGGCGCCGTGGCCGCCGGGATTGCGCGCCCCGCCGAGGATGCCGCAGCCAAAAAGGATGCCTGCCAAGTGCGTTGCGGCGCGGACATGCGCCTCTGCCGGGGAGACTGCCGGATCAAGAGCGGCGCCTCCGAGCGGCAGTGCAAGCGCACCTGCAAGGCCTGGCGCGAGCGCTGCTACGAGCACTGCGAGTTCAAGCCACTCGGCAAGCGGACCGTGCCGCACGACCGCGGCGCCGCGGAGTTTCGCCGCCGCCGCGTCCTCGGCCCCACCAGAGGCGCATCGGGCGTGAGCAGACGGACGAATGGGTGACGGGGTGTCGGGGTGTCGGGGTGTCGGGGTGTCGAGGTGTCGGGAAAAGAGCATAACGCGCGTCGTTCCTGACACCCCGACACCTTGTCACCCCGTCACCCTCCGCTTTCGCATCCGAATCCCGGGGCGGCCCGCGCCGTAGTAGTTGGGCTCGACCGATTCCTCGAGATAGCCAATGCGGCGATAGAGTGCTCGCGCGGGGCCGTTCTCACTCTGCACCATGAGTGTCATGTCGCCCCAGGGCAGCGCCTTCTCGACCGCATCCATCAGCGCCATGGCAACGCCCTGCCGCCGCGCGGCCGGATCGACCGCCAGGTTGACGACACGGGCGCCCTCAAGGACGCGGTCGCCGATCACGCAGCCAACAATTTCGCCATCGCGCCGGGCCACAAGCACCCGCACCCAGGGCAGCGCCCAGAGGAGCGCCAGGGTCGGCAGGGAATAGGCGAGCCGTGGCGGAAATGCGCGCTGCTGCAGACGAGCCAGCGCGGCCAGTTCTCGTGCCCGCGCCGGCCCGACCATGCCGCCCGGCGGACCAGATTCGGGCGACGCCATCTCGGGCTCAGAACCGCTCATGGCCGCATGGTAGCGGCGCCACTCCGTCTCTTCACGGGGGGCGCGGCGAAGCGAGATCTTGCCAGATCTGCCACTTGGGCACACGCCAGCCAGGCCCTGTAGTCTTGGGCACACGTGGCACGATTCCGTGCGTCGTTCCGCATGCATCTCTTTTCGGCGTACGAACGTAGATTCGTGAGTAGCGGGGGTCGCAACCCGTTGCCAATGGGGGGAACGGCAGCCGAGTCCGCGTCGGCCGCCGGAGGGAGAAGAAGACGATGATTGTGACCGGCTGTCAGCCGTGTCAGCATCCTACCCTCAACCCACGTCTGCTCGCGATCTCGGCTTCCGTGGCGTGGAGCCTGCTGTTGCCCGGCGCGGCGCAGGCCGCGCAAAGCGGCTATGACTACGATTGCACCGATTTTGACAGCCAGGACGACGCCCAGGCGTTCTATGAGGAGTTGGGGGGACCGCTCTACGATCCGTACAACCTCGACGACGATGAAGACGGCCAGGCCTGCGAGGAGTGGGCGAAGGATTTTGCCCGCACCGCTTCCGGAGCACGGGGCATCAACGGCAAGGACGGCGCCGATACCGATTGCGCCGACTTCAGCGGCGCGGACGAAGCGCAGATCTATTTCGTTGAAGATGGCGGAACGCAGAAGAGGAACGTCGACCATCTCGATCCGAACCACAACGGCATCGCCTGCGAAGATGGCGAGCCAGGCTGATCGAGCCTGAGGGGGAACGTCGCGGCGCGGGGTCCTTTGCACCGTCCAGGATGGCACTTCTCCACCCGTGTCATCCTGGACGGTGCAAAGGACCGCGATCCCATCAGAAACAGATCCGGGCCGGAGCGGCAATGCTCCGGCCCGGGTCATGTGAAGTGCGGCGCGGCGGGATTGATGCCGCCTCAGCGCGTCACTTCACCAGATCGAGCACGACAACGCGGTTGTTGTCCCGATCGACAATGAAGAGAAGGTTGCTGTTCTCTGGAATAGCCACCCCCGTCGGCCGGTTGAGTCCAGACGTTATGCTGCTCTTGAAGTCCAGGTCCTTGTCGAGTTGCTGGATGCGGTTGTTGAGCCGGTCGGCCACATAAAGATTGCCGCACTTGTCGACGGTGATGCCGGTCGGCTGGTTGAAGCTCTTGCTGCCGCCGCCGCCGGAGCCGGCCTCATCGATGAACTGCAACCCATCGCTGCTGTCGCCATCGTGGCGGAACTTGACGACGCGATTGTTCCCCGTGTCGGCGACGAAGAGATACAGATCGTTGTCGTTGTCCCGGAAGAGCGCGATCCCCTCTGGCGAGGAGAGTTGGCCGCTGCCGCTCGGCTCGAAGACGATCGGGTTGGTGCCGCCATTCGGACCGTAACGGAAGATCTGTGAGCCGGATCTGTCGAGCACCCAGATGCGGTCGTCGTCATCGATCCCGACCCCTCGCGGATCGTTGAGGTTCGAAACGCCAAGCTCTCCTTCGAATTGCCCGGTGGTGCGGAACTGGCGCACCTTGCGATCGGTGTTCGACTGGCCGGGATCGGCCACGATGACACGCTTGTTGCCGTCGTTGTTCCGATTGACGCCGATGCCGAACGGCTCCTCGAACTCGTCGTTCTCCGAGCCTTCGCTTCCGAACTGCCCCGAAAGATTCCCATTCTGGTTGAAGATCAACACCCGCTCGTTATTTGTGTCAGTCACGTAGAGCAGGCCGTCGTTATCTGAGGCAATGCCCCACGGCTGGCTGAACGAATTGGGGCCAGACGTCGCGTTGAACGTGCTCCAGGCGAAGTCGAAGTCCACCTTGGTCGGGCAGTTCCCACCCTTCTCGCCACAGCGGCCGTCGTTGCACTTCAGGCTGCCGCAACAGTCTCCCGACTTCGAGCACTTCTTGCCGTCGTCCTTGCACTTCTTGTCTTTCTTCTTGGCGCTGGCATCGTCGCGGTCCAACCAGGGATCGATCGCGGCGGCCAGGGCCGTGACGCCCAGCGCGGCCGTTACCGCGCGCCGCGGCAGGCGCGCCGGTGACCGCGCGCCGACACGCCGGGAGAGATCGTCGAAGAGCCGATCGTCCACAAGACACCCCCTCATCTTCATTTGACGCGGCGAGAATGCAGGGCGCGTGCCAACACGAGGCTCGGTCGGCACGCCAATCAACGGAGCGCGTGAGGTCTGGTCAATCCATCGTCACAGATGCGCGCGATCCGGCAACACATCTTCATCAACGAATGGCGAGGCGTCCCGTTTCCCGGCGAGCGGGCATCGCCATGCGGTCAGCCTCACCATGTCTGGCGACATCGTGACACGCGGCGGCTGGCGGTGACGCCAACATGCTACAGCCACAACGCACCCCGGCGCGAGAAGTCTCCTTCTCGCGCCGGGGTGCGTTTGCCGTGCCAAACCGTTCAACGTGAACCGAGCCGCCTCACCAAGTGAGGCGTTGCCCTAACGGTTGAGGTTGAACTTCTGGATCTGTTCGTTCGACGAATCGGCCACGTAGAGGAACTTGCCATTCGGGCTGAGCGCCACATCAGTCGGCCGGTCAAACCCCGCGGTGAAACGGCTGCGGAACTTGAGGTTCTTGTCGAGCTGCTGAATGCGGTTGTTCGTGCGGTCGGCGACCCAGATATTGCCGCACTTGTCGACGGCCAGGCCCATCGGCGAGCTAAAGCTGCTTGAGCCTCCCCCCTGCGAACCAGCCGAATTCACGAAGCTGAGCCCGTTCGAAGAATTGCCCGTGTACTCGAACTTCAGAATGCGGTTGTTCCCCCGGCTGGTAATGTAGACATAGGTCGAGCCATCGTTGTCCTTGTAGACGCCGATCCCCTCGGCCGACGAGAGCGAGCCGCTGCCGCTCGGCTGCCAATCGAACCGGTAGTTACCGCCGCGGTCGAAGAGGAAGACACGGCCCGACGAGCCATCGACGACCCAGACGTTGTTGTTGGCATCGATGGCGATCCCGCGGGGATCGCCCAGCCCGTTGCGGCCCAGCGACTCCAGATCGTCGCCGTTCGTCGCTCGGAACTTGCGGAGGCGATGAGACTGTTGAGACTGGTTGGGATCAGAGACGAACGCGCGCATCCCGCTCGAGCCGCTGCCGCTCTCCTGATTTACGCCAATGGCACGCGGATCCTGGAAGCGATCGACGCTGTTGCCTCTGGAGCCCCACTTCCGGAGATAGCCGCCATTCTGGTCGAACACCTGAATGCGGCTATTGCCCGTGTCCGCGACATAGACCTCACCGGTCCGGTCAACGGCGACGCCCATTGGGTCACGGAACTGGCCATTGCCTGAACCGAACGAACCCCACCTGGTATTCGAGCTGACATTGGTGCCACAACGGCCGCTCGATCCGCCACAGCGGCCGTCCTGGCACTTCAGGTCGTCGCAGCAGTCCTTGTTTCGCTGGCACTTTTTCCCGTCTTGCTTGCATTTCTTGTTCTTCTTGTTCTTGCCCCTTTTCCTTCGCGCCTCGCCAATCTCCGGCAGACCTGTCAGGCCGAGCGCGGCCGCCAGCCCCGCGCCACCGAGGAACCGCATGGCGCCGCGCCGGGGCAGGCGCACATGCTCGCCCACCTGGCGAGCCAAGTCGTCGAAGTGACGATCATCCACAAATACATTCCTTTCCGAACGGCATCGTGCCCGCGCGCTCCTCCACCAGGGTGTCGGTTACAGGGCACATTCAGAATAGTGTTATTGGCCCGGCGTCGAGAACGAGCAATGGCATAACGCCAACACGGTTGACGCCGGCATTCGCGAGACCGGCCACAATTCCCGCACAAACGTCAGCCTCGCCCACGCGGCGGGCGCGCATCCTCGGTATCTCCAACGCGCGAGCCGCGTGATCGGTTACCCCGGCGTCGGCGCTCGCCGCCATTCCGCGACCTCTCTCCGTCGAACTCTGACAAGGGAGGATGCCAAGAACGGGCCGTCGTGATTGCCGGCGTTAGCCCTCACCTCGGTCCCTCTCCTGGCTCGACGGCTGACAGGGGGAGGTATGCCGGGTGCTTCGCGATCGCGGCGGGCACACGCCCCACTCCCATCTCCCTGGGTGAGGGGGTGGGGTGCGGGTTCGCCGCGGCAACGGCATTGCCTGAGTCAATACCTCTCCCTCCCATGGCGATGGGAGAGGGGCCGGGGACACGCGTGACTCCTCACGGCCGCGATGGTCCCATTCCGGCTTACGCCATATCCGGCATGGCGGGCGCGAAGTGCATCTCCCCGGTAGGGCCGGCAATGACGAGCAGGAAGCCATCGACCGAATACGATGTGGCGTCGTGGAGCGCGAGGACGAACGGCTGCTCCAGCGAATCGGCCGGGCAGCCAGCGAGGGTCGACTGGGTGATGGTCACGTCCAGCACGCCATCGGCGGCGGTCCAGAGACCCGCCACCCAGTTGCAATCGGCGCGGGCGCTGATCTGGCCATCCTGCAGAAACTGCACGGTGTACCGGCCTGGCTCGTTGATGCGGCCCACGCCGGGGAACTCGATCAGGTTCCAGACGATCGGCGGGATCGCGGTCGCCGCGCCAGGCTCGGGGGTGACCACGGTTTGCGCCCCCACGGTCTCCACCGGGGCGTGTCCGGCAGCGAGCGCCGCCACGAAGAGAGCAATCAGCACCAACCGCATGCGGGAATCCTCCATGAACGCCACCATCGCGTATCGAGCGTGGCTCGCTCCTGAGACGCACGAAGACGGCGCCCCGTTCCGGCGCTTGCCTGCCCGGCGCGTTTCGCTCTCCTCATGGTCGGTGCTGAGGCGTCGCTGGGGAGGGAGGGTGGCTGGGCCGCGGGCCGGAGGACGGGGGCAGAACGAGGCGGCCCGCAACCCACGGACATGATCGCCGCGCGCCGCCCGCCGCGCATGAGCAAAACTACCCATTTTTTGGACGGGCAACGGAATCCTCGCCGATCGGAACACGGGGGCGTGCAGCAGGCTCTGGCGAATCGAACCGCAACACGGTATGCTTCAGACAGCACATCGCATCATTCTTGCGAAGGCGTCAGCCGGACGTACGTTGCCGTCATGGAGGAGGGCAAGATGCGTTGGATGCCAGCGTTGCTCCTGTGCGGGTGCTTGGCAACACTCTCTGCCGTTCTGATTCCAGCCCAGCAGTCCCTGGCGACGCAGGATGCCGCGCCAACTCCACCATCAGCGATAGCCGCGGAGTTCTGCCCCGCCGACCAACTGATTCCGGTCGATGATGACTCGGTTCTCGAGCCCAAGGCGGAGGCCGTGGGCGCCGTCCCGGTGACGAACATCGAGAATCCCTACGAGGGTGGTCCCAGTTCCGGCAAGCTTGTCCTGACGTTCGTCACGCTTCCACCGCACTCCTGCATCCTGGGATCACACTTTTACCCGTCGATGAACATGACGGTGACGTCTGGGCAGATCGATATCCTTATCGAGCATTGGCCCGGCGTCGCGGCCGCCCCGGAAGCATTCCTGCGGCGGAGCGATACCGCCACGTCAGAAGACGTGGCCCTTGGTGCGGCGACGTTGGTCGGCGCAGGGGACTGGGTGAAAATCGAGAACGAATCGTTCGTCGGATTTCGCAATACGTCTGACGCCGAGGCGAAGTTCACGGTCGCGGGTCTCAAGCCGGACGGGCCTCCCGGTGGGGGCGGCTGCGGTGGCGGTTGCAGAGGCCAGCCCTAGATCTGGAACCATTCCTGCCGTGACCCCCGGAGGCGATCGAGCGTGGTGACGCGCGCATCGCGCTTCGGGCTCCGGGGGAAACGGGAGCCCGAAGTGCGATGCGCCAGAATCTGCCTGTCCCGCTTACGCCGCTCATCGGGCGAGATGACGAGCTTGCAAAGCTCGAGGCCTTGCTTCGCGGGACGTCGCCGCGGCTGATGACCATTACTGGCGCGGGCGGCATTGGCAAGACCCGGCTCGCGCTCGAGCTCGCGCATCGTCTCCAGCGACGTGCTGCCTCCAGGTGCTCCTGGGTCTCTCTTGCCAGCGTCGAGGACGCGCGGGATGTCCCCGCGGCGCTGGCATCGACGCTCGATGTCCAAATCCCGGCTGGCCAGAGCGCGCAAACGGCGCTCAGCGAAGCGCTGGCGCATCGGGATGCGGTGATCTTCATCGACAACTTCGAGCATGTCAGCGACGCGGCGCCGCTGGTGGCCGATCTCTTGCAGGCCGGCTCCTCGCTGCGCATCGTCGCCACGAGCCGCTCACTGCTCAACATTTCCGGCGAGCATCGGGTCGCGCTCGGCCCCCTCGCCCTCCCTGACGATCACGCGGATGTGTCAGCAGTGTCAGAACTGGGCGGCTATTCCGCGCTGCGCCTGTTCGTGGAACGCGCGGACGCCGCGACAGGATCCTTCTCACTGACGCCGGAGAATGCCGCCGACGTGGTCACCATTTGCCGGGCGCTCGATGGGCTGCCCCTGGCGATCGAGCTCGCGGCCGCCCGCCTGCGGCACCGGCCCTTGACTGCCATCGCATCCCGGTCGAACGACCATTTACAGTTGCTCGTGGGGGGGCCGCGGGATCAACCCGCCAGGCACCAGACGATCCATGAGGCGATCGACTGGAGCTACCGGCTGCTCACCCCCCGAACGCAAGAGATCTTTCGCCGCATCGCCGCGCTGCCTGGCGGGTGCACGCTCGAAACCGCTCGCATGACGGGTCTCCCTCCCGACCAGACCGAGCCGGAGACATTGGAGCTCCTGACAATGCTCGTCGATTGCAGCCTGGCCCGCTGGCAGGCCGATGCCGGCGGCGAGCCGCGATACAGCATGCTGGAGACCATCAGGCAGTTTGGCTTGTGGCAATTGCAGGCCGAGGGCGAGCACGATGAAACCATGCGCGCGTTGGGGACAGGCCTGATCCATCTTGCCGACCGAGGGAGAAAAGCGCTTGGAGGCGCCCAACAACGACCCTGGATCGACCGCCTGCACGCGGAGCGTGGCAACGTGCGCTCCGTCTGCGAGTGGGCCATTCAGGCAAACGAGCCCGATATCGTTCTGCGCCTCTGCTCCCTCCTCTGGTACTTCTGGGTTCAGAGCGGCAATCTGGGGGAAGGGCGCGATCTCCTGCGACGGGCATTGGCCTTGCCCGGGCCGATGGATGCCTCCTTGCGGGCCAGTGCCGTCTACAACCTGGGCAACCTGGCGTTCGAGTTGCACGACTACGACGACGCCCGCCGGGCATTCAACGAGTCTCTCGCTCTCTGGGAGCGGACGGCCTATCGCGATGGAGTTGCGAGCGCGCACAATGGCCTTGGGCTGATCGAACGCGAAATCGGGGCGTACGAGGCCGCGGCAGATCACTTCCGGACCGCTTCAGACATCTGGCAAGCGCTGCAAGACGAGCCGGGCGTTGCGATTACGTTTCTCAATCTGGGATCGGTGGCGCTCGCTGCTGGTGACGCACGAACGGCCATGACCCACCTCACCTCGGCCCTCGCCATCCAGCGCCGGCTCGACGACGTCGACGGCCTCGCCTATACGACCTGGAGGCTCGGGCAGGCCGCCTGCCTCGACGATCGTCTGGACGATGCACAGTCGCTGTTTCGTGAGAGCCAGCAGGTCTTTACGCGAATCGGCGACCGCCGAGGGGAAGCCAGCGTCCTGCATGCCATGGCGTACCGCGCATTGTTGGCCGGTGACGAGAAAGAGGCGCTGCGGGGCTATCACGATGCGCTGTCGCTGCGCCACGCGCTGGCCGAACGAGATGGCATCATCGAGTGCGTGGAAGGCATTGCCGCCATCGCCGCGTCACGGGGCGATGCGGTCGCCGCGGCGCGCTTGCTCTCCGCGACCGAGGCCTATCGCGCCAGGATCGGCGCGGTTCCGCCATTCTCCGAGCGGCGTCAGATCGAGCAGGCGTGGGCAGGGGTGCGCGGCCGCCTCACCATGCCTGCTCTTGACGAGGCGCGATGGCGGGGCGTGGAGATGTCGCTGGACGAGACGGCGCTCGAGGCGCTGCGCCTGCTCAAGCGACCCACCGACGTCGCGCCGGCGGGTGCTCTGGAGCACCTCTCCGCCCGGGAGCGGGATGTCTACGCGCTCCTCTCCGAGTACTTGACTGACCGCGAGATTGCCGAGCGACTTTTCCTCAGCCATCGCACGGTAGAGCGGCACGTCGGGTCGATCCTCGACAAGCTCGGCGTAAAAAACCGCCGCGAAGCCGCCGCGCTTGGCGCGCTGCGTCGCGCCA
>CAYSXO010000067.1:0-500 GCA_964434995.1 uncultured Sphaerobacteraceae bacterium | reverse complement strand
GACGCCCCCCTGCCAACACCTCGTTGCTTCTCGGTCCCTCATCCGACCGCGGGGAAATTGCGTAGTTTCCCCTCATGCGCGGCGCCCTTCGCCCTGACACGATAGGGACATCGCACGAAGCCCCTGCAGGAAGCCTCCAGCGAACGAAGAACCGATCTCGAAGACGACGATTCGCGCAACGAGCGGCGTTGGTCACGAGCATCCGAGCAACGTGGCTGTCCCACGTATCTAGCGACGATGATAGATACACAATGGAAGGGCACTCCCATGTCACGGCGACAACGACACCCGGTCCTTCGCAAGATTGCATCCCGTCGCTGGCGAACAGCGTTGAGCGGCAGCCGATCATCGTGGTCCGAATCCCCGGCGGCGCGGCCGCGCGTAACCGACCATTTTGGCCACCGATTGCCCCTGGGTGGGGAGCGCATCCTGACCCCGCGCGAAACGGAAGTGCTGCTTCACGTGGCCAGGGGCGAGACGGATCAGGAAATCGCCGACAA
>CAYSXO010000066.1:13431-16782 GCA_964434995.1 uncultured Sphaerobacteraceae bacterium | reverse complement strand
CGCCGTCAACCAGTGCCTCGAGGCGTTCATCGTCCGGCTACCGCGCGCGGGTCGAGCGATTCGATCGCTGCCAACCTCGTGCCAGTCCGAGTTGGTGACGCGGGGCGAAGTGGGTCATCAACCATCTGGCGTTGCGGTCATCGGCTTAGCGGTGTCTCGGCCGGAATTTTCCCGCGACGTCTGCCCAGGAACTCACCACGCTGGATTGCCGTGAGACGCTGGTTGAACACGGAGTGCGTCGCGTTGTTCGTCTCAACTCCAGTGCGCCGCCGCCCTCTGCCAAAACGACTCGCGGAACTGCGCCGTCGTCTTCGGCAGGAGCTGCCCGTTCCGCTGGTCGATGATGACGCCGTAGCGACGGATGGTGTCGAGCAAATCGAGTTCTCCGGCTCGGTAGCGCTCCGCGACGGTCTCCGCATCCTCCTGCAGCCACCCATGGCGGTTGGCCCGGATCTCGGCGCGCTCGCGCTCCGTGGCCTCGGCGTCGATTTCGAACTGGAGGTTGTCAGGATCGATGGCGTTGATGACGACGCCATAGTCCTTGCGCGCCCGCTCCACCGAAACGTAGTCGTCGATCACGTCTTCCAGCACCTTGGCCGGATCACGCTTGAGCGGATCGCCGAATCCGCCGCCACCAGAGGAGGGGCGGTCGAACTCGTCCCCCTCCTTTACCGGGATGCCGGAGAAGATGGCGCCAAGGAAGCGGCCTCCCTCTTTGCCGGGGTTCAGCCAGGCCCCATGCGGATAGCCCGGCAGGCCACCCTCGATGCCGAAGGTGATCGAGCGCTCGCGGTCGCAGGAGTAGGACATCACCGAGCGCTCGTTCTGGGTGAGGATGCCCCCCTTCATTACGCCGCAGCCGCCCCGGAACTCGCCCGGCCCTCCAGAATCGCGCAGAATCTGGTGATGGGTGGTGACAACCGGCGTCAGGCGCTCCTGCCCTTCCAGCGGCTGGATCATCAGGCCGACACCGAAGACCGGCGCGGTGGCGGTGCTGCCATCCTTGCCATTGCGGCCGCCCCAACCACCGACCATCCAGTCGTACCACATGAAGGGACGGTGGTAGCCCGGCCGGCGGTCCCAGCCGCCGACGAGGAGATATTCGAGGTTGAACGAGCAGGCCAGCGCCCGCTCCGGCAGCACCCGCGACCAGAGCTCGAAGGTCGCGTTCATGATCTTCTCGTAGGCTCCCGAGCAAAAACCCGTCACCGCGTAGGGCCAGGGCGCATTGACGACGCTCCCCTCCGGCAGAATCGCCTTCACCACCCGATAGAAGCCGGGGTTGAGCGGCACCTCCGGGAAGAAGGTCTTGCTCCCCGCCACTACCGCCGAAAAGGCGGAGCCGAAGGAGGCATTCAGGAAACAGCCGACGGCAGGGTCAGACCCAGTCAGATCGTATTGCAGATCGTCGCCGTCGATCGTCAACTTGACGTGAATGCGGACGAGCCCTTCCCCCTTGTCCGGGTCGATGTCGATGTAGTCATCCGTCTCCCAGGTTCCCGTCGGCAGTTCGGCGATCTGCGCCCGCGTCAGCCGCTCGACGTAGTTCTGGCACTCGGCCATCGCCGCGACCACCGTATCGACGCCGTACTTATCGATCAGGCGGCGCAGATACTCCTCGCCGATGCGGGTTGCCTCAGCCTGCGCCCGCAGGTCGCCCAGCCGCTCCTCGGCCAAGCGCATGTTGCTGACCAGCATGCGCGCCACGTCCGCCCGGTAGACCCCCTTGTCCCAGATCTTCAGCGGCGGGATGCGCAACCCCTCGCCGTAGTGCTCCTTGGCGGTGATGTCGAACGAGCCGGGCACCGTGCCGCCGACGTCGGCCCAGTGACCGTTCGTCTGCACCAGGGCGATCAGCCGCCCCTCGTGGAAGACTGGGCGGATGATGCGCACGTCGCAGAAGTGGGTGCCGCCGAGGTAGGGATCGTTGACCGCGATGACGTCGCCCGGATGGAGATCGTCCTTGAATGCCTCCAGCACCGCCTTGGCGGAATAGTGCAGGGTGCCGACGTGGACGGCGATGTCCTGACTCCCCTGCATCACCGTGTCGCCATTGGCGTCACAGAGGCAGTTGGAGAAGTCACGGGCGTAGATGACGAAGGAGTAGCAGGTGCGCAGCATCTGCTCCGACATCTGGTCGACCAGATTGACGAACGAGTTCTTCAGAACTTCGAAGGTCACCGGATCGAGCTGGATGGTCTCGGTTGGCCGTTCTTCGGTGGCGGTCATCGGGTACTCCTCTTCCGTGTCATCCCGACATGGATGTCATCCTGAGCGAAGGCGAAGGATCTCGGCTCTCGGGAAATGCGCGTTCTTATGAGCCGAGATGCTTCGCTAGCGTTTAGCATGACACCCATGTCCCGAGCTATTTCAGCCGCAGCACGATGTTCCCGTACTCATCGACCTCCGCCCGCCAGTCGGGCGGCACGACGACGGTCGAGTCCATCTGCTCCACGATCGCCGGGCCATCGAAGGCCGCGCCGGCGGGCAGGCCCGCCCGATCGTAGATCGCGCTTGCGAGGAAGCCGCCAGCCTCCCCGAAATAGACTGGCCGCTCGCCAGACCGCGCCGCGGCCAGATCACCGCCGCGCTCCAGCTTCGGAAACTCCGGCTTATCGACCAGGCCGAGGCCAACCACGCGCAGGCCGTAGATCTCCACCGCCTGATCGGGATCGGAGAAGGAGTACTCGCGCTGGTGCTCGTCGTGGAAACGGGCCAGGCTGGCGTCGAGGTTCTCTTCCAGCGGCGTCGAAACCGGAACGGTCAGCGAGCGCCACTGGCCGACGTAGCGCATGTCCATCAGCCGCCGGAGCTGCACCCGCTCGCCCGTGATCCCTTCGACGGCCAGCCGCTCGCGCGCCTCGGCCTCGAGCGTTTCGAACTCCTCCTCCAGCGCGGCGCTGCTTGCGCCCTCGGCGCTGGCCAGGTAGGTGCTGAAGAGATCGTGCCGCACATCGAGCAGGAGGCAACCGAGCGCGGACGTGATGCCGGGGTAGGGAGGAACCACCACGGCCGGGATATCGAGCTCCCGCGCCAGATGCGCGGCGTGGACCGAGCCCGCCCCGCCAAAGGCGACGAGACAGAAGTCGCGCGGATCGTAGCCCCGCCGGATCGAGATCAGGCGCACGGCATCGGCCATGTTGGCATTGGCGACCTGGATGATGGCATCCGCCGCATGCACCGCGTCGTAGCCAAGCGACGCGGCGACCTTCTCGCTGACCGCGCGCTCCGCCGCGTCCCGGTCGAGCGGCATCGCCCCGCCGAGCAGCCCCTTCGGGCTCAGCCTTCCCAAAACCACGTTCGCGTCGGTGTTCGTCGTGGCCGCGGCCGTCATCATGCCGTGGACGGTCC